>JAWXCM010000188.1:0-9857 GCA_034408745.1 Bryobacteraceae bacterium | reverse complement strand
GCCGAACTGCAGTCCCTGCGCACCAAGGGCGTTTTAAAGGGCGCTGATGCTGGTGAGCGATGCGCAGCCTACGTGCACATTGGATATCACGCGCGGCAGCCGTTGCCGCCGGTGACGCTGGTCGCTGAGCAGGACGGGCCGCTCTGGTACTCTAGCCGCATGGTGCGCGACGAATACATGCGCCAACACCGCGGTGCCGGGACCCGATTTGGTGATGAAAAGCGGCCGGATCAGTCACCCAGCCGTTCACCAGACAGCGCACCCAGCCGTTCACCCACCCATCGGCAAGGTGACGGCCCTTCTTCTCCTTCTTCTTCTTCTATAAAAACACCCCCCAAACCCCCCAAGGGGGGTGGTGTGTTTTTGGAGTTCTGGCACGCCTATCCGCGGAAGGTCGCAAAGCCTGCGGCCCTGAAAGCCTGGACGCGCATCTGCGTTGATGACCGACTGCTTGGCACGATGCTGGCCGCGCTCGAACGACAGGTGCAGTCAGAGCAGTGGCGGAAGGACGGTGGCGCCTACATCCCGCACCCCGCCACTTGGTTGAATCAGCACCGCTGGGATGACGAGGTAGGCCCGTTGCCGACATTGGCATCGCCGGCATCTTCCGACGGACGTTGCGCATGCGGTGAACTGGGCGTCGTCAGAGCCAATAACGACGCGTGGCTGTGCTCTCGCCACCGGGAGGCTGCGTAATGGTCGCCATCGTTGTGCCGGCTCCTTCACATCTCCGGTTGCCACCTCAATCGATCGAGTCCGAACAATCGGTGCTGGGCGGACTGCTGCTCGACAACTGCGCCTGGGATCGGGTTGGTGATGTGCTTGCCGAATCCGATTTTTACCGCAGCGAGCATCGGTTGATCTTCCGCGCGATCGCTCGGTTGATTGAAACAGGGAAACCGGCGGATTCGCTGACCATCGCCGAGTTCCTCAACGAGCACGGCAAGCTCGACGAGACTGGCGGGCTGTCCTACATCGGATCGCTGGCGTTGAACACGCCAAACGCCGCGAACGTCCGACGCTATGCCGAGATCGTGCGAGATCGGGCGATACTTCGCAGCATGGCCGGGCATGCCCAGCAGATGCTGGACGACTGCACGGTGCCCAACGGCGCCGACCCGGCCGAGATTACGGGCCGCATGGAACAGGCAATCTCGAACCTGACCAACCGGCAACAAGGCGATGTCGTGAGACTCGGTGATGCCGTGCTGGGGGCGGTCAAGCATGCCGACGCGATGCACGCCCAAGGTGGTGGCATGGCCGGTCTGGTCACAGGATTCGTGGATCTGGACCGCATTACTAGCGGATTCGCGGATGGTGACCTGATCATTCTCGCCGCCCGTCCGGGAATGGGCAAAAGTGCGTTGGTTATGAATATCGCCGAACACGTCGCGCAGCATGGTGAAACGGTAGCCGTGTTCTCACTGGAGATGTCGAAGCAGCAACTTGCGATGAGGGTTCTCGCTGGGAAATCCAGAGTATCCATGCATCACTTACGCACCGGCCGCGTCAATGACGACCAGTGGTCGTCAATCACCGAGGCGAGCACCCGTCTACTCGACTTGCCAATCTTGCTCGACGACACACCAGCGATGACCTGCGCCCAGATTCGTGCCCGCTGCCGGCAAATCAAGCGGCAACATGGCTTGGCGCTAATCGTTGTCGATTACCTGCAGCTCATGCGCGGCGATGGCGACAACAGGACGCAGGAGGTCGGGAGTATTTCCCGCGGACTGAAGAGTCTTGCCAAGGAACTCGCGGTTCCCGTAATCGCACTGTCGCAACTGAGCCGCCAGGTCGAGGGTCGAAACGACAAGCGACCGCTGATGTCCGATCTCCGAGATTCCGGGGAAATTGAGCAGGACGCGGATTTCATCGCGCTGCTCTACCGCGACGAAATCTACAACAAAGACACGCCCGCCAAAGGGACGGCTGAACTCCTGGTGCGCAAACACAGGAACGGCCCGCTTGGTGACATCCGGCTCTGTTTCCGCGAGGAATTGATGCGGTTCGAGAATTATGGCGGACCGGAGATCAAAAGATCGCAACCGCAGTTGAAGTGTGCAGTCACCGGCTTTGATTACAAATCCGCCAAAGCTGGCGAATGAATTATGAAATAACTAATTGATTGCAAAGGATAAATAATGATCTACAATGCAAAACTTCGTCGTTACGTGATCGAATCACTGTTCGCATCGGGCTTCTGCGTAGTCAGCGCCAGCACGGCCTTCAAGCTGTGTCCGGACCGCTGGGCAACCCGCGTCGACTGCGGTACGTCATTCAATGATGGCCCGCAGCAGATCGCGAAATTCCTGCAGTCCTTGGACGGGGTTAAGGTCGTTAATGTCCAGTTCGCGGGCAACCCTGCGTGGTGCCTGCTGGCCACGCGCTCAGAAGACAACCTGCCCAGCCGTATCAACCACATCACCGGACAGACCGTTATCGGTTTGCGACCATTCTCCGGGGGACAGGCGATGCCGTTGCCGGTGCCGACAGCCGCTGTCAACGATCCAATCCCCGGTTATGCGTGTGTTGAGCGCACGAGACGGCTGGAAAAGGCTGGATTACCGGACACCCTAAACGTGCCCGGTTTTAAACCGGGGCGATGACAATGTTTGAATCGATTGAATTGCAGGGCAAAGACCGGGAATGGGCTGAGGCGCATTTCAAGCCGATCGTGCCGTTTCCGAATCTGCTTCAGACATTTGTTGACCTCGAGGGGCTGGCCGTTGCGCAGCGCGAATATCGGTCGGTTCAGCAGATGATTGCTGACACCTTGCCGTACGACGAGTGGTTGCAGCACAAGCCGGATTGGATGGACCGCAATAACTACTGGAAGTGGGTTGATGGCCTGCAGGATATGGTGCGCACGCTCGAACGTGAATACGCCGTTGAGTTGTTGATGGCGCCATCCCTTGAGGAACAGCAGGAGCGTCCGCAATGACGGCGGCGAAGCGCAGGGGGCGCGGACGGCCACCCGGGGCGGTCAACATGTTCACGCGGAAGATGCGCGAGGCTGCTGTGCAGTCCGGTGAAACGCCTTACGAATTACTGCTGCGGGTGTCGCGTGGCAAACCCATAGCAATGCCGGGAAAAAAGCCGCACGTTCCCACGTTTGAAGAACGACAGGAAGCCGCGAAAGCGGTATTGCCGTACATGATGCCGCGGTTGTCGGCTGTAGGTGTCAAGGCGATAAGCCCGGACGATCCGTGGACGGACATACTGAATTTGGTCGATGGCAGCGGGCGCAAGCCCCCAGGCGAGAACACTGCAGGCGGGCGGCGAATAAAAAATTGATTTTTATTTAAAAAGGAGCAGGTCATGAGTTTCCAAAATGCAATGGTTCAGGGCGGTCTAATGCATCGAGCTATTCAAGGCTACGACAGCGAACAGGCACGGGAGGCGAATGCGCAGCGCGTGCGTGAGTACGGCGTCAAGGTCATGGGTTCGCAGGAAAAGGCCATGGCCGCGAATGATTCCCTGCTACCGGACCAGACTGTTGAGCAGCGTGCCATTCTCCAGGACAAGCGCCAACAGCGTGACCACACGACCGATTACCGGCAGTTCGTCGCCAACGGTGCGTCTTTCGAGACCCTGGCTACTGAGGCGCAGAAGCGTGGTGACCTGGCATCGATGAAAGGATTTCAGGATTCGCAGAAAAATCTGGAGCGCGAGGGCATGAAAGATGTTGTCGTCGCCGCGCTTTCTGGTCGCGATGACGCCGAACTGGAAAAAATTTACAACAGGTCCGGGCAAGATCGCATCGACCCCGGGTCGGTCAAGATGGACAGGAAAACCGGGTTTGTCTTCTTCACGAATAACGGCGAACAGAAGCAGATCAACATGACCCAAATGGCTGAGTTGCTGGGCGTGGTGAAACGGGAGGAGAAGAAACAGACGGTCCTACCGGCAGGATCGCAACTTGCGGTGGACGGCAAGATTGTCGCCACCAATACCGCTGGCGTTGATGCAAAAAGCGCGGCTGATCTCAGCAAGCTCGATTACGAATACGGCCTGAAACGGAACCTTGAGTCATTCAAGGCAAAGCACGGCGAAGGAAAAGCAACGGCGCTGATCCAGAACATGGGTTACCTCGTGAAAAGCGGTGTTGCTGCCGACAGCAAGGACGCATACAGCAAACTCCGAACCACTATGGAAAAGCCGGAGGAGGATGCTGTGCTGTCGCTGGCTACGACCTTGGCCAAGAGTCCCGGCTATCGCGGCAAGGATGGTCTTAATCGCGCCATAGCTGACGCGACAGGCATGGTGAAATCCGTCCGCGGTGCCGCACCACCGGCACAAGGCGCGCCATACAAATCGGCAGAGGATATCCGGGCAGCCTTCCGCGCGGGAACGATTGATCGCGCAACGGCCGAGGCTGAGCTGCAGAAGGGTTTCGGTTACAAATGAGAGCCACAGAATTTCTGAATGCGGACACGGTGCCGGCGGTCCGGCAGCGCGCATCCGAATTTCTTGGGCAACCGGACGCGCCGCACGATCCCGCACCCTCAGAAAACGAACTCAGGCGAACCGAGCGGCCCGCCACGGCGATACGCACGCGCAGCGGTCGGGTGTTGCTGACTGAACCGGAACCGTATCGCGATGTGTGGGATGTCGACGTGCAGGGCGAGCGCCGCGCGCCATGGACTGGCACAGGTGGGGTAATGAAAAGTCTGCCGGCGCAGATGGTCGCCGGCGCGCGCAGTGCCGTAGCCGAACTGCGCCGCATGATGGCCGAGGAGTCGATTACCGCGCGGCGCGCAAGCCCCGCCGTGGGGGAAACTCCGGCAGGGGCTGTCACCGGACGAGCCGCACCAGGAGCCATCGAACGCCAAGGTGCGCGACTGACAGAGGACGAAGACGCGCGCGCCGCTGCCGAACGGGATGCCGCGACCGCGCGACACGATCTGCAGATGGTCACCCCGCACGGCATGAACACAGCACAGCAGGCCGTCAGTTCGCTCGCGCAGTCAGCCCCGCCGACGTTGCTGGGTATCACCGCCTGGATAATCACACGCAATCCCGCACTTGCCATGGCGATCGCGGGCGGCGGTGGCGGTGCGATACAGGCGGGATCAACGTACGGTGAGGCCCGCGGGAAAGGCGCATCACACCGGCTGTCATCAACTGCGGCCACGATTGATGCCGTGCTGGAGGGTGTGGGCGAGGCCCTGCCGCTACGCATCGCCCTGAAGCAGGGTTCGCCTGTCATGGCGCGCATCTACGGCACCATGGCTGCGGAGGCTGGCCAGGAAGCGGCTACCCAGGCACTGCAAGACCTGAACGCTTACGCGACGTACAACCCGGACATCACATTCAACGAGGCGTGGCAAAACCTCAAGGTGGCGACACTTGCTGGCGGCATGGGCGGTACGGTTTATGGGGGCGTTGGCGCCATCGCGCAGAACGCGAGCCGGGGCGCGCCGCCTGCAGCCGCACCGACCGCGCGCGCTTTTCTTGATGATGGCCTGCTGTCTCCGGTGTTCAGCGAGGAAGGGGCCCCTGGTCCGCTCACCGACTCGATTCAGAGGCTCAGCGATACTATGATCCGCGCCAGTCGGACGCCCGTGCCGTCGTTGCCGCCAGTTGCTGAGTCCGCGCCGAGCGCAGCAGCCTTTCTCGATGAAGGCGCACCAACGATGGGTGAGGGGGTGGCCGCACCAAGTCAAGCCGTTGCCGAATCAACGCCGGCTACCGCGCCGGTATCGTCACCCGCGGCCACTGTCAACGATGCCGTGCCTGCACTCGCGGTAACGGCACCTGTCGAGGGGGCAAGCGCGACGGCTTTCCTCGATGAAGAACTGGCGAGTGAGGCTGACGCCGAAGGTACTGGCGTGAGAGCTCCCGTCACGGCACAAGCTGCGGTACAGCCCGCCACCAGTCCCGTAGCGATCGCTGCCCCGACAAGTGCCGTAGTGAGTGAATCAGAACAGCCCAGCGAATTATCAGCCGGGACCGGCGTGGTCATGACGCCGCCGTATCAGGAGGTTGGGGGTGAAGTGCGCGATGCTGCGGGCGCGCGGCCTGATGCCATCCGCCAGTCCATCAGGACGCTGTTCAACGTGCCGATCAACGAGGGTCACTTCAAGCAGAGCCGGGACACGCTCGGCATCTTCAAAGTGAAGCCCCGAACCATCCGGGTGCGGAACCAGAACGACATCGGCGTCATCAGTCACGAGACCGGGCATCATTTCTCGGAAACCAGCCGACCGGTGCGCGACATCATGAAGACCCATGCCGGCGAACTGAGCAAGATCACGCCCTACGCCGCGCAGCAGAAAACCGTTGCCCTGCAAAGAGAAGAAGGCTTTGCCGAATACCTCCGGCTGCTCTGGACACAGCCGACGCAGGCACAGGAACGCGCGCCCGGCTTTCACGCTGCCTTTGCCCAGTACGTCGACAAGAATGGCTTCCGGCCGGCATTCAAGCAGATCGAGGGGGCGATTCGTGACTGGCAGAACCTGCCTCCCGCGGATCGAATCATGGCCAAGGTGGGACAGGCGCCGGAACGCCCAAACCCGAAAGCCTTGCGCGACCGCTTCATCTTCGAGGTGCTGGACAAGTGGTTGCCATTGAAACGTATGGTCCATGACTTGAAGCCCGGCATCGCGCCGAGCAAAGACCCGTTCAAGGCCGCGCATCTGCTGGCGGGTGACGGGGCAATCATCGAGAGCTGGATTATCAGCAACACCATTCCCTTTGACCCGGTACGGCGCGCCGACACCAAGAACTACGAAAAACCCCTGCGTGAGATTCTGCAACCCGTTGCCGAGCAAATCCACGATTTCAATGCCTACCTGATCGCGCGGCGGGCGGACGAACTCACGCGCCACGGCAAGGAGCGACTGTTCACCCCGGAGGAAATCCGCGCCGGCCTGTCACTGGAAACCCCTGAGTTCAGGAAAGCGGCGAAAGAAATCTATGCGTTCAACGACAGCCTGATCGACTATGCGGTGGAAGGTGGACTGCTCTCGCCCACCATCGCCGGCAAGCTGCGCCAGTACAGCGCCTACATCCCGTTCTTCCGTGAATCGCGTGACGGCAACGGACACGGCGGCGGCAAGAACCCGTTCAAGCGGCTGCTGGGTGGCACGGAGAATCTGCGCGACCCGATTGCGAACCTGATCCAGAACACGGCGAATATTATTCACGCCACGAACCGGAATGCCGTGTTGGTGAAAGCGCGCAATCTGGCCAACGCCGTGCGCGGCGGCGGACGCTGGATCGAGGACATCCCCATACCGGATGCCGTGCTCAACGTGCCCACCAGAAGCGTGCTGGAGGCGCTCGAGCGACAGGGGGTGACCCTCGACCAGGACAGCCTGCAGGCCCTGCAACAGATTCAACGGCTGGTGGTGCCCAGCCCGGTCGACAACCGCGGCGAGCGCATCGTCGTCGTCCGTGTCAACGGTGAAACCAAGGCCCTGCAGATCAACAATGAGATGCTATGGCAGGCATTGCAGAGCTTTGAGCCGGCGGACTTGGGGTTCATTGAACAGTTGTTGACCATACCTGCAGACCTGCTGCGTTCTGGCATCACGCTGTCACCAGAGTTCATGTCGCGCAATTTCATGCGCGACACGCTGTCCGGCTTTGTCCAGTCCAAGGCGGGCATTTTCCCGGTTGCGAGCACGGTATCCGGCTTCAAGGAAGTCGCCACACGATCTGATGCCGCGCGCCTGTTCCGGGCCTTCGGCGGCGCGTATGCCGATATGTGGAAGGGGGACAGCCAGCAGACCAAGGCGGTGCTGGAGCGCATGGCCAAGCGTGGCCGGTTCGACCCCAGAACGATTCTGACCCCAGGTGGCATTCTCCGGCTGCTGAACGACTTGGGATCGCTCACGGAGGCCGGCACGCGGGTTGCCGAGTTCAAGAACACCATGAAGCCCGGTGACACGGACAGCTTGATTGAGGCGGCCTACAACGCCCGGGAAGTGTCCGTTGATTTCGGTATGCATGGTGCCAGCCAGAACATCCGGCTGCTGACCCGCATCACGCCGTTCCTGAACCCCGCAATGCAAGGACTTTACAAGATGGCCCGCACCAGCCAAGAACGGTTCATGGTCACCCTGCTGCGCGGCTCGATGCTGACGGCCTTCAGTGTAGCGCTGTTCATGCTGAATCGCGACGAGGACTGGTACGACGAGATCGAGCAGTGGGAGCGCAACGTCTACTGGCATATCAATGTCGGATTCAAGACCGATGACGGCAAGGTGTTGCCGATCCGCATCCCGAAGCCCTTTGAATGGGGCGCCGTGTTCGGGTCTGTGCCGGAGAGCCTGGCGAAGGTCGCCGTGGATCAGAACGGCGGCGAGTTCGCGAAGCGCATGAAGTCGATTGTCACGGACGTGTTTTCACTCCGAGCCGTGCCAACTGCGCTGCTGGTGCCGATGGAGCAGTGGGCAAACCGAAGTCTGTTCACGGGGCGCCCCATCGTGTCAGAGGGGCTGGAGGGTCTGGATCCGGAACTGCAATACACGGCTGGTACGAGCATGGCGGCGCGTGAAACCGGGAACGCCCTTGGTACCAGCCCCGCAAGAATTGACCATGCGATTCGCGGCCTCCTGGGCACCATGGGGGTCTATGTGACATCCATGGCCGATTTGGTGATCCGTCCCTTGGGTGACTACCCGGTCAAGCCATCCGCCACGGTACGCGAGATGCCGGTAGTTCGGGCCTTTGTTCATGACCCAAACTCGCCCAACAGCCGCTACGTGACCGAGTTCTACGAGACGCTGAGCAAGGCGCGCAAGGCTGACGCCAGCATGCGCCAACTTGAAGGCGAGCAAGCGGACGCCTACTACAAAAAGCACGGAGATGTGATTGACGCTGCCCCCATCCTCAATCGTGCGGCGCGCGATATGGGAGCGGCACGCCGGGAAGCGCGCGAGATCGGCGAGGACCGCACCACTTCAGCGGAGGAGAAACGCCGCGAGATCAACGAGCGGAATCAGGAGATTCGGCGCACTGCGCGTGAAACGATGCGCGATGTTATCTCTCAGGGCGTACGGTAGCCACATTCGGCTTGCGTTATGGTCACGTCAAATCTCAATCAATCAAAGGATTGCATGGCATCAACGAGGGGCGGCAAACGACCAGGCGCGGGTCGGCGTAAGGGCGGCGTCAACAAGATGACGGAGAAGGCGCGCAAGGCTGCGTCGGCAACCGGGCTACTGCCCCATGAGTTATTGCTGGCGATGTCGCGGGGGGAATCCACGCCGGGCGTGCCGAAGCCATTGCGCCGGGAAATCATTGATGCGCGCAAAGCGGCGGCACCGTATTACGCGCCAAAACAGGCCTCAACAGAATTCCACGGAAGCGTAGATGCGGAAGGCCGACTGGCTGCATGGCTCATGGCCCAGGCAGACGGTAAATCACGCGGACTACCCAGTGCACGAAATTAAGGGCAAAGGCGGTCGCATGTTGCGTGACGTGGTAAGGCAAGGAGTGAGGTAGGGGATTGCATCTGTATTGTTAAAGCGATTCTAATATCTGCTTCCGCTTTGCATCAGCATTCATGTCGTCGAGCGCCTTCAGATAATAGGCATGTGTGGTCGCCCAGCCGATCAAAGCGCCAACCGCTGCGCCAATGATTGTCATAAGCACGTCTCTTTGCATCACCATATCGCCGCGCTCCTTGACTAAATTGGCTTAGCCCAGAATGAGTCGTCAATCCTGCCAGTTCAATGGGTCAATTAGGGGGTAGTATGAATCGTTAAATACATAATTGTTATTTTTCAATGACTTATAGCCATCTCTGGCGGAGAGTGTGAGATTCGAACTCACGAGGACCGTGAGGCCCTGCCGGTTTTCAAGACCGGTGCATTCAACCGCTCTGCCAACTCTCCGTATTCGCG
>JAWXCM010000187.1:0-49882 GCA_034408745.1 Bryobacteraceae bacterium | reverse complement strand
GATTACGGTTCGCCGAAAACGCCCGTGTTCCCCGAAGCGATGCTGCTGCACCAGTTGGACGCGCTCGATTCCCGCATGGAGTGCATGCGCGGCCTGCTGCACAAGGATCGTTACGTCGACGGCTGCTGGACCGGCTATAACTCCACGCTCGACCGCTCCATCCTGAAGAAGCAGAAGTTCCTCGACGAACCCGATACGCCACCCGCGCCAGCCGTCTCCGCCGCTGCGAAAGAAGCAGTGGCAGCCGGTGGTCCAGTGCCTTCGGTGCAGCAGCCCCCAAGGCCCGCGCCGCCACCGCGCCCTGCCCATTCCTCGCCGTTTGGGGAGAAACTGCTGGGCGCGCTCGGCAAAGAATAGAATCGTTCCGTATGGAACGACGCTCCTTCCTGCAGTCTCTCGCTGCAGCCACCGCCTCACCTGCGCTCGCGCAGCAACAGTCCCGCACATCGAAACCGAACGTGATCTGGCTGCTCGGCGACCAGCATCGCGGCCAGGCCCTGAGCTGCATGGGCGACCCTAATGTCCACACGCCCAACATCGACTCGATGGCCAGCATGGGTACCAACTTTACCCGCGCCATCTCGGGCTTCCCGCTCTGCTGCCCGTTCCGAGGCTCGATGCTGACGGGCCGTTACGCGCACCACTGCGTGCCGGGTCATGAGTACCCTCTGCCCGACGGCCAGCCCACGTTGACCGAGCCACTCAAAGCCGCCGGTTACCAGACCGCGTACTTCGGCAAGTGGCACCTGGCCGGATTTCATGAGAGCCAGGGCCGAGCCTCAAAGTTCATCACCAACCCCGACAAGCGCGGCGGGTTCGACCAGTGGACCGGCTACGAGAACAACAACAGTCAGTACGATTCCTGGGTCCACGGCGGCCGCGGCAAGGACGCTTTCCACTACCGCCTGCCCGGGTATGAGACCGACGCGTTAACCGACCTGCTGGTCCGCTACATCCGCGACCGTGGCGCGGAGGCGAAGCAGTCCCCAGCAGCCGCGAAGCCGTTCTTCGCTGCGCTTTCCGTGCAGCCGCCGCACAACCCCTACGTCGCGCCGGCCGAGTACTCGCGCCGCCACAATCCGACCAGCATCCAGCTCCGCCCCAACGTAGCCCGTTCGACCGAGATCGAGGACCAGGCCCGACGCGATCTGGCCGGCTACTACGCCCAGATCGAAAACTGGGACTTCAACGTCGGCCGCGTGGTGGACGCCCTGCGCGAACAGAATCTGCTCTTCAACACCCACATCCTCTTCTTCGCCGACCATGGCGACATGCACGGCTCGCAAGGCCAGTTCAAGAAGATGACCCCGTATGAGGAGTCCATCCGCATCCCGTTCCTCATCGCCGGCGAGCAGCCCACCTACGACGGCCGCGTGACCAGCCGACCTCCCATCCCAATCAACGCCGTCGACATCGCGCCCACCACGCTCGGACTTTGCGGGATCGCGAAGCCCTCATGGATGGATGGGACAGACTGGTCGCACTACCGCGTCCGTCCCCAGGGCGCACCCGCGGCGCGCCGGCAGTCTGAGCCCGATTCGGCCTTCATCCAGTGCGTCGTCCCAACCATGCACGCCGACAGCGTCAACAAGCCGTGGCGCGGCGTAGTCACCAGGGACGGCTGGAAGTACGTCTGCCTCGACGGCACCTCCTGGATGCTGTTCAACTTGAACGACGACCCGTACGAAATGGCCAACCTCGCTCTCAACTCGAAGTACAAAGCCGAGCGCGGCAGGCTCATCAAACGGCTCCAGCAATGGGTGGCCGACACGGGCGACAAATTCAACATCCCGGCGGACTAAGCCCTGCGCAGATAATAGAAGTATGCAGGACACTCTGAGGATCGCCGACCGCGAGTTCGCGTCGCGACTCCTGATTGGGACAGGAAAATACCGCAATTTTCAGGAAATGGCGCGCTGCCACGCAGTTTCAGGCGCTGAGGTCGTAACGGTCGCGGTTCGCCGCGTCAACCTGACAGACCGCTCGAAGGAATCGCTCCTCGATTACATCGACCGAGAAAAGCTTTTCATTCTGCCCAACACCGCCGCGTGCTACACGGCGGATGAAGCGATTCGGACGGCCCGGCTCGGCCGCGAAGTCGGCCTGTCCAACTGGGTCAAGCTGGAAGTGATCGGCGACGAAGCGACGTTGTACCCCGACACCGAAGGGCTGCTCGAAGCCACTCGCGTGCTGGCGAAAGAAGGTTTCGTGGTGCTGCCTTACACCAACGATGACCTCATCGTGGCACGCCGACTCATCGACGCAGGCGCAGCCGCGGTTATGCCGCTCGGCGCGCCCATCGGCTCGGGTCTCGGGATTCAGAACATCGCCGCTCTGCGCATTCTGCGCGAAAAGATCACCCAGGTGCCCCTGATCGTCGACGCCGGTGTTGGCACCGCGTCCGACGCCGCCATTGCAATGGAGCTCGGGTTTGACGGTGTCCTGATGAACACCGCCATAGCCGCGGCGGACGACGCGGAGAAGATGGCCGAGGCAATGAACTACGCCGTAAAAGCAGGTCGACTGGCATTCCTCGCCGGCCGCATGCAAAAGAAGCTGTATGCAACAGCGAGCAGCCCGCTGGAAGGCGTGGTCCGATAGCTCCGGGCATGTTACACTAGTGATTGTCGTAACGAAGGCTGGGCCTGTGGCGCAGTTGGGAGCGCGCTTCCATGGCATGGAAGAGGTCGACGGTTCGAACCCGTCCAGGTCCACCAAAATCCCTCATACACTTACGGGCCTAGAGGTTGCCTTCGCGGCCCTCACCGGAGTCCGTTTGGAGTCTAAATTTGGACTCCACGGCAGCTGCCCGCAGCAGCGATAGGGCGGCGAGTGGATTTCGGTGCTTTCCACGTCCAGGATTGGGTCATCCTCAAACGCGATCCCAGGAGTGGCTCCAGCAATCAAGTGGAAAGCCTTCGTCGCCCAGCGCTGCGCGTTGACGAGAAAGTGAAAGGATTTGTGCCGATCCGGCATACTGGAGGCAAGATGCTTAAAACCATTTTGCTCTGTCTTTCAGGGATCATTGTTTCCGCCCAGACGACGACGGATACTGAGAACGCTGTGCCCATAGCCACGCAGTAGCTCTACGATGCCATCGCGCCTGGTGCCAAAGGCACGGTGGATTCCATAGTCCGGGTTTGGTGCAAGAAGACCGGTGGGGTCGGTAGTGGGTTCGTTCTGGATACGGGCTACATCATCACCAACCGCCAACGTCGTCCAGGGTTGCGCCGGACCCGACCTCGAAGTCCAGTCGAGTGTTGCCACCGTCATCCCGGTGGGGGACTTGTGGCTCGACGAGAATCGCGATCTTGCCGCAATCAAGCCGCGGTCACCCACCAGGGAAGTTTCAAAATTGAACCGGCCCGGAGGGTCATCGTCGGAACGGAGCTATCCGCGTGGGGCTATCCTTTTGGCCAGCCTGGGCCGGCGCCCCTTCTAACGGTTGGGCATCTGAGTGGTTTTTCCACCTCTCAAAATGGGAAAGCAAGTGCGCCCGTCAAGCATTTGGTTCTCAATGGCGCATTCAACCCTGGTAATTCCGGGGGGCCGGTGATCTCGCCGGAAGGGACCATTCTCGGTGTAGTAGTCACTAAGATTAAGTGGACACTCCCACTCCCGGCAGGATTGGCATCTGCCTTAAAGGCGCTGAATGAGAATAAATCAGGAATGCAGCACTGGACAAGATGGAAAGCCTGTGAGTTACGCCGAATCGCAGCTCACCGCAGCGCTGCTGGACTACTACAGGCAAGTGAGCCAAGTCTTCATTGGCGAAGCGATTGCGGCATCAGAACTGACTAGCTTCCTCGACGAGAAGAAGATCCCCTGGAACCCACCAGCCAAAGCTGACGTGCGGAAGGCAGGAAAGCGCTGAGCGCATGGTTGCGCAGCGGGAGAGAGTGAATGATGTCGTCAACGCATGATTCCGCGCTCAGATCCGCCCCGCCCCTGCTAAGCGGCTGAGGCCGCTCCCCAGGGAATTCAGTAGTCAAGGAATGCGTGACTACTGCGCTGGCGTTGCATCCAGTCTGCGGGTTAAGATGGCCGGATCTCATGATCGCTCGTAGGCGCGCAGGAACTCTTCCCTGGTGATGCTGGCCTGCGTCAGGATGGTTCGCAGAGTGGATGCCTTAATAGTTGAGTGGCTTGGCATGCTGAGAAAGTCAGAGCCACCGTCGTGGCGCGGACGTCGCATGGCAATGTGCTCAGCCTCGCGCACCAGCTCGAATCCTATGGCCCGGAACGCCGCGATTACTCTGCCCTTGGGAGCATCGACGGGAAACTTGGCCATCAGGCAGAGATCGTCGCCTCTTCTATGAATGCCTCGATCAGGGGTGAATCATCGGGCAGGACTTCATTCCCGAAGGTCTGCATATGGAACTTGATGGCCGATTTGACATCCGCGAGCGCCTCCTCGTAGCTGTCGCCTTCACCCACTACGATCCCCTTCAGCCCGAGGGGGTAGGCCACATAGCCGTCGGAGTGTTTCTCCACGATGATCTTGAATTGCCGATCCATTCCTGTTATGAAGTCTACCATGGCCCGACTGACAGGCGTTGCTCCACGGCTCGAATGGCCAGTCCACATGGGCGTCCTCCTTATAGAGAAATAAATTGTTGTCTGCTCCAGCAGACAACAATCACAACAGCCTACAACCGCGCGCGTGAAAGCACGCCACAGGTCACCTTCCCGGTGTGGAGTCGCGAAGAATGACGCCCGTGGCGTCCACCGGCTTCCAAACTGCCTTCCTCTAAGTCTTTTGTTTCTGGTCGAAATCCCTGTAAGTGATTGATATTTCTTAAATGGCATGGAAGAGGTCGACGGTTCGAACATATTTGATCGCGCTGTTGACGTTGGAAAGAATGGCCGTTCGGTCATTTCCATCACAGAGCATGCCCGTGCGCCACGCCGGAGGCGCCATTTACGGAGTGCGCCATTCACTGCCGAATTGTTCCCCTGATGCTGGTAGGCAAAAAACGCAATCGATCCCAAGCTGCGGCAACACAGAGGGTCCCGAGAGTCCGGCTGAAGTATATAGGCATGAAGGCACCCTACATCGCATCTAGAGCATTGCATGTTTGTGGCTAGCCTTGCGCCATACAAGATGGCCCAGAGCCGGGGTCCTCCGCGCATGAACAAGGGCCTATCACGTTCCGAGCATTCTCGCGCGGGAATTTAGTTGTCAAGGAATGCTTGATCACTGCGCGAGTAGCAGGCCGATTGGGGCGTGGCTATGCCGACCGCCGAATCGGTATGAAACGGATTTCCACCCGCTGGTTCAACGCGCCGGCGATCCTGCGCAACATTGCCAGCGAGTGGCCTTCGTAATCGGCATCCTCAAGGCGGCAGATGACCGATGCCGTGGTGCCGATGAGTTTGGCAAGCTGAGTTTGAGTGAGGGCCGCCGCTGCCCTCAGTTCATGGATTTTTCGGGCGATCTCTTCGTTGGCGCGCGCCTCTTCCAGGTTCTTCAGCCGGGCTGGTTTGCCTTCGTAGACCCGGCGGCGAAGGATTTCCACCGCATCGCGAGTCGGTTTCGACGTCTTTGCTTTGTTATCGGGCAAGGTCAAGCCTCCTCATAAGTGCGCTTCGCCGGATTCGCCTCAAACCGCTTCTTGCGCTCGACGGCGTAATCGATCTCCTTCGACGGGACCACTCGCTCTTTCACAAGACCGTGAGAGACCACGGCCGCAATCGCGCCATGGAAGAAGTACAGGATCCGGTGTTGAACGCCTCCCAGGCTGACGCGCAGTTCGTAGATTCCGTCGCGCAGGAAGTCCACTTCGGGCCGACGCAATTCGTGGCCCATCTCGCGCAATCGTTCCAACCTGAGGTAGCACTTGTCCTGTACCTTCGCCGGTAACTTGCCGAACCACTCCACGAACGGGCATGATATGATCCGTCTTCCTCCCGGTAGAGAGCGACCCTGATCTTAGGCACTCGATCCGATTCTATTCGCAAACTTGCGAAATTGCAAACTGGCGTCAAGGATTCTCGCACCGCCGGGCTGCGGCGCTCACATCACGATCCCGGTCGCGCTTGAGTTCTTGTTCCCACTGGTCCAGGATGCTTCCGAACCGCTCCATGGTGTAATCGAGTCTCTGATATCGGACAAGTTGGCCGACGGAATGGCTGGCGGGGATGGCCCAATCTCGCCTTACCCTGAAATCGAAGGCGAGAGGGAAGCGCAATGACGGCAGGCTATCGCGGGTGGTTGGAAGCCCAGAAATACGATGCAGGTACGATCATCGCTCAAATGTACCGGGCCGGCCGCGTCGAAGAGCACCACGGCAATCTTGATGAGCACTACGCCAACGACCGCCTGGCAAGCCTAATCGATTCTTTGAGGTATTCGACCGACGACAAACGGCATAACCGCCCCAATCCAAGCAAGATTCCTTTCGATGGCGATGTTCGCAACAATCTCGCATCCTACAGGAACGCGGTCGAGCGATACCGGAAGTTCCGAGATGCTGCGGGTGAATTAGCGGATCTGCCTGAGACTCAGGAGGAGCGCGCCGAACCTGCGGCCGGCAGCGTCACGGAAGAAGTTGGTCAACGGATCGGTCTGGAGCGTGACATGCAAGCGGCGCTGCGAATCGAAATCGCCCAGCTTGAGCAGGGCCTGACGGTCATTGACGACGGTGCCGAACGTTCTGTAGATTCGGGCTTTATCGACATTACGGCTCGCGACGCTGCGGGAACGATTGTCGTTATTGAACTCAAGGCAGGACCCGCTGGGCAGCGGGCGGTCGCGCAGATCTTGAGTTACATGGGCGATGTAGCCGCCGAAGAAGAGAGCGGGAAAGTACGCGGAATCCTCGTTGCTTCGAATTTCGATGACAAGGCGAAGTCGGCAGCCAGGATGGTGCCCAGTCTCATCCTCCGCAAGTATAGTGTGCGATTCCTGTGCTCAGACGGACATGCGTGATACGGCCCACGCACGTTCTCGCCGGCCCTGCATTGGGCGTCATCCTTTATAGAGAAATCATTTGTTGTCTGCCCCAGCAGACAACAATCACAACAGCCTGCAACCGCGCGCGTGAAGGCGCGCCATGGGCCAGCCCCGGTGTGGAGTCCTGGAGTCCGCGCGGAGTCCAGACGCCCACAAAACAGCCTCGTGGCGTTTACCGGCGTCCACGGCGTGTTAGTTAGCCGATGTCTTGTGTTTCTGGTGTTCCTGCCTGCAAGTGATTGATATTACTTAAATGGCATGGAATAGGTCGACGGTTCGAACCCGTCCAGGTCCACCAAAACAAAGCCCAACAAAACATAGACTTACGAATATGCTTGCGCGCTTCCACATCGCGGAAGGGGTGGCGCGGAGTCCATTTGGAGTCCCAACTCGCCAAAGTCTGGCCTCCAGTCGGCGGTTCTCGATGTCGTGGTCGGGAAGATGGGGCGACCTTCGGGCGCGCCTCCACCCAATTTTTCGTGTGTTGCACAACGCGTTGATGGCGGTGCCCGCCACCAGAATTCTGCCCGAACATGTGGCAGACTAGTCGCAGGAGTTGTGCCAGCCTTGATGAGCCCCGCAGCCAGACAGATCGTCTCGAACCTGACTGCCGTGCTAGTCCAGGCTGCCCATCCCAAACGCATCATCCTCTTCGGTTCTCAGGCCAGGGGCGATGCTGCTCCGCATAGCGATTTCGACATCATGGTCGTGGAAGAGAAACCCGCCGACCGATTCGCGGAGATGGTCCGCCTGAATCGTCTCATTCGCTCCTTTGATGTGGCCATCGATCTGTTGGTTGTCAGTGACGAAAAGTTTCAGTATTGGCGGGACACTCCCGGCAACGTGTATTACGAGGCCGCCACCGGCGGGCAGGTCCTCTATGAAGCGGCGTGAACAGGCACTTCTCTTTCTGCGCAAGGCGGCTCAGGACGAATCTTTGCTGGATGCCGTCCTCGAATCCGACAGCGTCAGCGACGAAGTTATCGGCTTCCACTGTCAGCAGGCCGCGGAGAAGATGTTGAAGGCGTTGCTGTCCGATTTGGGCGCGGTCTTCCACAAGACGCATGAATTGGGAGCATTGATGGATTCTCTGGCGCGTTCGGGCGCGCCGATGCCGGGCGAGTTCGAGAATTTGGACGCGCTCACGCCATTTGGTGCGGTGTACCGGTACGACGACTACGACGGCACGGAGTCGCTGAACCGGACTGAGACGCGCGCTCTGTTGAAGTCACTCCGTGCGTGGGTGGAAGATCGCCTGCGCAGCCGCATCATTTTGGAAGCAACGTGAGCGATTCGAAATTCCAGCTTGAGCGCGTCCAGGGGGCGCCTGTTTCGAATGAAGAGATCCTGACCGACATACGACACGCGGCCACGTTGGCAGGCACGAACGTAATCTCGCAGCGGTTATACTCGGAGTTCGGAAAATTCGATCCGACAACCGCGTCGAGGCGCTTTGGCACCTGGAACAAAGCAATCATCGCTGCCGGCCTGGAGGTCGCCAACGAGATTAATATCTCTGATGTCAGGCTATTCGAAAACCTTATGCTCCTTTGGGAGCACTACGGGCGACAGCCGCGTAGATCTGAGTTGGCCCGCCCACCCTCCGCCATCTCGCAGGGAGCGTATAGGCGCAGGTTCCGATCCTGGATGGACGCGTTAACGCAATTCGTATCGTATGCGAACGCGCGGGACGTAATTCCGCCAGGTCCAATCGACGCTGCCACTGGCCACCAAACCGGTCGGAACCCATCTCTGCGCGCCCGTTTTCGGGTCATGAAGCGCGATAACTTCTCGTGTCGTGCATGTGGGGCAAGCCCCGCGCTAAAGCCAGGCCTCACGCTGCACGTCGATCACGTCAAAGCGTGGAGTGTTGGCGGTGAGACCGTTGAGGAGAACCTCCAGACCCTGTGTGAGGCGTGCAACCTGGGCAAAAGTAACGTGCTGTAATGTTGACGGTTGGGCTCGCGTGTAGTGTTCGGGGGGGGCACGTCCCCAACTTCCGCGTGGGGAGGCATCGTCCTTATGAGCCAGAACACGTGTTGTCTCCTCCTCTCCTCCAGCAAACAACAATCACAACGGCTGGCAACCGCGCGCGTGAAAGCACGCGCCGCGCCATTTCCAGCGTAGAGTCCCGGAGTCCGGGTGGAGTCCAAACCTCGCACCGCTAACTAAGTCCTTTTTTTTCAGTGCGATTATCTGTGAGTGATTGATATTTCTTAAATGGCATGGAAGAGGTCGACGGTTCGAACCCGTCCATAATGGTAGTTCTGCGCGGCGTCTTCCCAATCGTCTGCACCACGTTCGGCGACGACGGCAGCCTCGACCTCAACAGTCAGGTGAGGCTCGTTCGGCACCTCATCGACGCCGGGGCACATGGACTGGGTCTCTTCGGCAACGCCAGCGAAGGCTGGCGGGCACAGTGGAACCGACGCTGCGGCGGCGATTAGCCGCGACGCCGCCGACCTCGGCGCAGCCGCCCTCATGGTCCTGCCGCCATCTTTCATGAAGACCGACGGCGATGGCCTCCTCCGCTATCACGACGCAATCAGCCGCTCCGCCCGAAGGCAATCGGAAGGCTGTGCAAGGGCGCGTGCGGGCGAAGGCATGTGGAATGCCACCACACTGAATCGGGTCTGGATAAGGTCCAACTCGCCATTGGGGTCCATGGGGGTCCAAAAATTGCTGGCCTGTAAGTCTTTTGTTCCTCGTGAAAGTATCTGCAAGTTTCTGCAAGTAATTGTTTCGACTTTCCATGGCAGGAAGAGGTCGACGGTTCAAGCCTGTCCAGGTCCACCAAAACTCCTCAGCCACAAGGGGTGCCCTCTACCCAGACGGACACCATCACTGCGGGCCGATTTGTATCACACGGCAGTATTCAGCGGTCGAGCACGCTTAATCCGCTGGGATTCACGGGGCGAGTGCATCGCCTCCCACAGGTCGGTGCGCCGCTGCACGTTCAACCAGAAATCAGGGCTATTGCCGAACACGCGGGCAAGGATGAGCGCGGTCGGAGCGGTTACGGCCCTGCGATTGTTGCACAGTTCATTGATGTGCTTACGCTGTACACCCATCGCTTCAGCCAACGCGCCTTGCGTTAGGCACATTGGGTCCATGAACTCTTCGATCAGAATTTCGCCAACGCTCGCTGGTTTGCGCCTGGCCGTCAACACATTTCACCTCACAGATAACCGTGGTCGTCCAGATAGACGCCTGCCGCTACACCTCGGCCGCCATCCCATTGGAAGATGAGCCGCCATTGTTTGTTCACCCGGATGGAATAGAAGCCTGCCAGATCGCCCCTCAGTTTTTCAAGGTGGTTGCTGGGCGGCACCCGCAAATCCTGATCGGTCGCCGCATCGTCGATCATCTGGATCTTGCGGAACAGGCGGCTTTCCAAATGAGGCGGAATTCTCTTTGATCGAACATCCTCGACAAAAAAGTCACGCAACCATTCATCCCGAAAGCTCGCGATCACGCCGCAACCCCATCTTGGGTTACTGTACCACTCTATGGTACAAACGGCAAGCCGCTGCAACGGTCGGTCCCTGCCGCGGACCCGTCCGATGCACGGCATCAGCCTAATAAGAGCGACAAGACTTTACGGCCGCGTGGTTTGGCCGATTTGGTCCTTCTAAATTTCAATTCTGCCTTTCTCGGTTGCCCGCTCTTCCGTGGCCAGCGCGCCAATATCACGCGGCGGCAGGAGGGAACTCACGCGCCGGATTCAGGAGCGGCGCCCGCGTCGGTGATAAGCAGCCAGCCGTGGTTTCCCCAGCCGCACATCCACATCGCAGGGTCGAACGCTCGCCACTACTTCCACATGAGCATCATCCTGACAAGGAAATCAAAATGTTGCCGTCTCCAGCAGACGACAATCAGTACAGCTTACAACCGCGCGCGGGGAAGCACGCCGCGGCCCAGTTCCCGGTGTGGAGTCCTGGAGTCCGCGTGGAGTCCAGACGCCCAAAAGCTGCCCCGTGGCGTCCACTGCGTGTTAGGCTAAGTTTTGTGTTTCTGGTGTTCCTGCCTGTGAGTGATTGATATTTCTTACATGGCGTGGAAGAGGTCGACGGTTCCCACCCGTCCAGGTCCACCAAACCCAACCGGCAATTTTCCCCCTGAGTTTCACCCCCGAAAGCCTTGTGCCGCGCTGCTCCGCCACACTCAGAAAATTTCAGATTTGAGAATTCACCTCTGTTATGATGAGGGGCACAATGGTAGTTCTGCGCGGCGTCTTCCCAATCGTCTGCACCACGTTCGGCGACGACGGCAGCCTCGACCTCGACAGTCAGGTAAGGCTCGTTCGGCACCTCATCGACGCCGGTGCTCATGGACTGGGCCTCTTCGGCAACGCCAGCGAAGGCTACACATTAACGGAAGAAGAGCGCCGAACACTGCTGCGACTCATCTCCGCCGAAGTCCGGGGAGAAGTGCCCCTGGTAGTCAGTAGCGGGCACAGTGGAACCGACGCAGCGGCCGCGATCAGCCGCGAGGCCGCCGACCTCGGAGCAGCCGCCCTCATGGTCCTGCCGCCATCTTTCATGAAGACCGACGGCGATGGCCTCCTCCACTATTACGACGCAATCAGCCGCTCCGCCAGCATCCCCATCATGATTCAGGACGCGCCTCTGATGACGCAGGTCGCGATGCCCACGGCACTGCTGGCGCGCATGGCCCGCGAGATCGAACAAGCCCGGTACGTCAAAGTGGAAGCGCCGCCGACCGCTCCAAAGATCACCGATGTACGCAAAGCCGCAGGCGAATCGCTGGTGCTGTTCGGAGGCCTCAACTGCCAGTTCTTCATCGAAGAATATACGCGCGGCGCGCAGGGCCAGATGCCCGGCAGCGACGCCACTGCGCAGTTAGTCCAGATCTGGAACTGCCTTGAAGCAGGCAACCTCGCCGGAGCCTGGCGAGTGTTTACCCGCATCCTCCCGCTGCTTCGCTTTGAACTACAGCCGGGGCTCGGCGTCTCCGCCATGAAGCACAATCTGGTCGCGGCCGGCGTCATCGAATCGGCCCGGGTGCGCCACCCTACCGCTGCCCTGCGGCCCGAAAGCGTCGAAGAACTGGCGTTCCTTCGCACCCTCACAGCTCCGGAATAGAAGGACAAACAGCGTGCGAATTCCCCACCTGCGCTGGTACATCGCAGCGCTGCTGTTCCTCGCCACAGTCATCAACTACATCGACCGGCAGACCCTGTCGATCGTCGCACCGATCCTCACCAGAGAACTGCACATCCGGCCCACGGAATACGCGGCAATTCTTCAGGCATTTCTTATCGCGTACACGGTGATGTATGTCGTCTCCGGCATCATCGTCGACCGCTTCGGCACCCGGCTGTCGCTCTTCGCCTTCATGGCCTGGTGGTCCGTGAGCAACATGCTCCACGCATTCGCAACAACGGGCATGCACCTTGGAGCCTTCCGATTCCTCCTCGGCATAGGCGAATCGGGAAACTTTATGGCGGCATTCAAAGTGACTTCGGAATGGTACCCGCCGAAAGAACGGGCGCTTGTCAACGGCCTCGTACAGGCAGGCGCAGCCGTCGGTGCCATCATCGCGACACCGCTGGTCACGTGGATCGCGCTCACATGGGGCTGGCGACCCGCATTCGTGGTCACCGGCGCATTCGGCCTCGTCTGGCTGGCCCTCTGGTGGGCCATCTACTACCTGCCGGCCGAGCACCCGTTCATCACCGAGGCCGAACGCACCTTGATCGAGCAGGAGAAAGCCAAAGACCCAGGCCCAGGCGACCAGGCCACCATCCCTTACTTCGACCTGCTGAAGTATCCGCAAACCTGGGGCCTGCTACTCGCGCGCTTCTTCTCTGACCCGGTGTGGTGGTTCTATCTCTTCTGGCTCCCAAAGTACCTGGTGGAGAAGCGCGGCTTCAGCATGGCGGAGATGGGAATGCTCGCATGGCTCCCGTATCTCAGCGCCGACCTCGGCTCCATCGCCGGAGGTCTCTGGTCCGGGCACCTGGTAAAGCGCAACTGGACACCGCTCCGCGCCCGCACATTCACACTGCTGCCATTCGCCGCCGTGATGCCGCTGAGCCTCGTCATCGCCTACACGCCATCGTCCACAGTCGCGCTGGCAATTGTCTGCCTCGTCACCTTCGCCCACATGGGATGGAAGACCAACATGGCCACCGTGACCAACGACATCTATCCCACGCGCATCATCGGCTCAGTCGCCGGAATGCTCGCGTTCGGTACCGGACTCGGCGGCACACTCTTCACCAGCCTCACCGGATACCTCGTCGAGTTCTATTCCTACAACGCCATCTTCATCGTCATGGGATTCCTGCACCCCATCGCATACGTGGTCTACCGACTCTTAGTACGCGAGCCCGTTTCGATAAAGGATCGTTCGAAGTAATAAAAGAACCCGTCCTCCGCACCCACCAGCAAATCCAGCCGGCCGTCACCATTCCAGTCCGCCGCATTCGGTGTCGGATTGTGTCCCGCCAGCTTCACCTTCAGAATGGTTCCGCGAGCCGTCATCACAGGCTTCTGCTGGCTGCCTGTGTTCTCATACCAAATCGGCCCGTCATCGGAATCTGAAATCAAATCGAGATCCCCGTCGCCATCCCAGTCCACAAGGTTGATCTTGCGGCGGCCACTGGCTCCCGCTCGACCATTCGCCAGGTTCAGAAACCGACCATTCGGCAGGAGAAAGATGCGCTCCGGCGGCAGCAGCGTCAGCTCACCCGAAGCACTGCGCGTTCGACGAAACAGCGAAAGATACCCCTGGTGATTCAGCATCACAAGGTCAGGCAAACCATCGCGATCCCAGTCCACAACAAACGGCGTCGTCCGCCACTGCGTCACCAACTGCTTCTCTTTCGGCTCCCACCAAACCCAGTCCGGCTTCGGTGGCCGACCCGCCCATTCCACCTCAATCGAACGCGCCGCCTCCAGCTCTGGCCGACCCTTCTGACCCACATTGCGATACCAAGCCGGATCGCCCCAGATGTCATTCACCAGCAGATCGAGCCGCCCATCCAGGTCCCAGTCCGCTACCGCTGGATTCGAGTAGCCCCACTTCTCTTCAGCCGGGCCCTGCACCGATCCATTCGGTCCCGCGGTACGTCGAATTACCGCACCACCAGCCCTCAGATACCCACGGTCGACGAACGCGGGGACCTGCTTCGTGCCCACATTCTCGAAGAACTGCACATACCCGGCCGAGTTGCCCGACACAATATCCAGCAGCCCGTCTTCATTCCAGTCCACCGCCACAGGTCGCGACAACGCACCGCTCTTCACATACGGATCCACCTGCATCAGGGGCTCACCCGCACGCAGCTTCGGCTCCACACCGCGAGCCGCGTCGTTGTGGAACAACGTGATGGTGCCGTCCTCCTCCGCCACCAGCAGAGACGGTCCGCGATCCCGGCGCCACTGGACCACGCGTGGCTGAATCATGCACAGGTCCATGCGAATCGGTGCGCCGCCAGCCGTCACCGGAG
This sequence comes from Bryobacteraceae bacterium, assembly GCA_034408745.1. Classification (GTDB taxonomy): domain Bacteria; phylum Acidobacteriota; class Terriglobia; order Bryobacterales; family Bryobacteraceae; genus JAWXCM01. The sequence goes on along the minus strand of JAWXCM010000187.1, from coordinate 35,450 downwards.
TGCTCGCCGTCAGCCCTGCATCACCGGCCGCAAACACACGCACACTGTCGATGAAATTGCCGACCAGCAGATCCAGTCGCCCCCGCCCGAACCAGTCGACTGCATTCGGCGAAGGGCTGCCGTATTGGTCGACCACACGGCCGTCAGCCTGAAGTTGCACAGGCCTGGCCCACACCGGCGCGGCGTTCGATCCAACGTTGCGATGCCACCACACATACCCGTGCAGCGGCCCGCGAGTCCACTCGCCCTTCGCGTTGAACGCATCGTCCCAGCCATACTCGCGCCAGTCGCTGACCCCGGCCAGAACATCGATCCTGCCGTCGCGATCCCAGTCCACCGGGAACCACATGTCGTCGCGCCCAATGTGATACTCACGATCCAGTTTCACGGGCACAAACTGCGACAACCGGTTCCGTTTCACGTCGCTGTAATAGCCCCCGCCGATCACCAGATCCACACGCCCGTCGCCATTGAAATCGGCCGCCACCAGATCCTTCTTCCCAGGCCCGAGCCACTCGGCACGGTCGAACAGACCATTGCCCAAATTGCGAAACAGATAGATGCCGTTGTAGGGTCGGTCCGGGCAGCCGACAATCAAATCCATGGCACCGTCGTCGTCCATGTCGACCGCCGCCGGATGCGCCCACAGCCCCACAGCCAGCCTGCTCTTCACGCCAGCCTGCCCGTACATCAACCGATCGCCGACACCCACCATCGCAGGCTCCACCAGCCGCGCCGTCTCGCCCTTGCGACCCTCATCGTAAGTGACCGCGTAACTCGCCGCGCCAGTCGAGACCCATGAGACGCGAGCGTTCGGCCTGCGCCATTCCACCTTCGCGGCAACCGGCCCCGCCGACCCCGCCGCCATCACTCGAACCGAGTCCGGATTGAAGCCTGCCGGCGCTGCCAGGTCGAGCCACACAGGCTTGCCCGCCCGCACATCGCCAGGATGCACAACACGAAAGTGATTCGAGGTCTGGGCGCAACACAGCATCACCGGGAACGCAACGGACAGGAGGAGCTTCACGATTTCCCGAGCATAACGCGCCCGCACGTTCAGGGCTTGCTGAGCAGTTGCTCAAAGAACTTCAGCGCACGCGGATCCTTCGACTGACCCAGCCAGAACAGAGCCTGCTTCTTCACCGCGGCATTCGAATGCGTGCGTGCAATGTCGATCAGCTTCGGCACTCCTTCGTCCTTCGGCAGTTGATACAGCGCGAACACCGCCTTCTTCTTCACCTCGGTATCGGGATCCTTCTCAATCGCCTCACTGAGGGTACCCGCCGACTGCCGCGCGGCCTTCTGTCCAAGCCAGAACAAAGCCTGCCCTCGAACATGCGCGCTGCGGTCTTCCCGGGCAATGCGTATGATCGCCGGAATCGCCTCAGCTTCCTGGCTCTGCGTCAGCGCGAACACGGCGTGCTCCCGAACCTTGTCGCTGGCATCTTCACGAGCCGCCTTGCTCACCACCTCAAACCCGCGGCGCCCTCGAGCATTCGCCAGCCAGAACAACGCGGTCTTGCGTATCGACTCCGACGAACCCGATGTCGCAAATCGCTCAAGCGCGGCTGCGGCCTCTGGACCTGCATGCACCGCGATTGCATGGACCGATGGCTCACCAGCCTTGCTGCGCAGATTGCCTTCGGTGTGTTGCGTGGCCATACGCGTCAACAGCGCTACACTGTCCGCCGCTCTTACACCCGTTAACCAGTAGAACGGCAGCCCGCCCGCGTCCAGCGGACACTCCGTCGACAACGTGCGAACCCGGCCCAGCTCACCGCCCTCCACCCGCAGCAGCACCGTCACATGAGTCGGGCCTTCCAGCTGCACCGGACCAGTCGCAGTGCGCGTGCCCGCCTGCACGGAATTGCCTTCCAGCCCGCAGCCATAAGACGAGTTGTTCCAGCAGCACGAGTTGCGCTCGCCTCGAATCGTCGCCACTGCGTAGCCGATCCACAACGGACCTTTCTCGGCGTTCGAGGCGGAGCGAATCGCACCGTCCAGCCCCGCCGAGGCCGAAGCAGCCTTCTGCTGCGCATTCGACACCGACGGCTGTTGCTGCGCCACCACAAGCACCGCGGCCGCGAATCCCGCGAGCAAGAAACGTCGCATCGTGTACCTCCTACTTCGCCAGCAGTTCCATCAGGAAATCGGCTGCTTCCTTGCTCTTCATGTGAGCCAGGTGCTGCACCGCTTCCCGCTTCAGCGCCGGGTCCGTCTCTTTGCGCGCGAGTTCAATCAGCGGCTTCGGATCGCCACTCGACGCCAGCGAGCGCAGAATCTGCGACCGCGTCCGCACATCGCTGGTGCTGGCGTACAACGATGCCAGTTCAGCCTGCGTCGACGGCGACCGCATCCCGCTCAGTTGCCGGATCGCCCGCTCGCGAAGATCCGCGTCCTTCTCAGACTTCGCAATCTCGACTATCTTTTGCGAATTTCCGGTGCTTGCCAGCCCGCGCAGAATCCGCTCCTTCACCTGCGCGTCTTTCTCCGCCGCGTACAACTCCGCAAGGCTCGCATCGGCGCCCATCGATCCGAGTAGCTGCACCGCTTCCCCGCGAAGCTCCGCACTGGCATCGGACTTGGCGACAGCAAGCAGCGGCTCGCGTTCGCCGGCCACCATGTAGCCGCGAAGCACCTGACGGCGAATCCCAACGTCGGTCGACGAGTTGTAAATCTCACCCAGAACCTGCCTGTTCTCTTTGGTGCGTTGCGAAGCAAGCTGCTGCACAGCTCGCATCTGCAAATCGGCGCCGCGCTCGCCTTTGGCAACACGCACCAGCACGTCGCGCGATGCGGTCGAGTTACTCATCTGGAGTGTCGACAACGCGCGCTGACGCAGTCCCGGAGACAGCGCCGTGTTCTGCAGCATCTTGTCCACCAGCGGAATACCACGGGCCGCATCGCTCTGCATCAGCGATTCAATGGCCATAGCCTTTAGCTGTTCCTCTTCGCTGAGCGGAGCACCCTTCCCGGACCAGGAGAATCCGTACCCGACCGAAGCGATCTTCGCCGCGATCATGGGTTCCATCGGAGCCAGCGGGGGCAGCGGCGGCTTTGGCGGGAAGTCCTGGGCCACACCGGCGATCACAAGGAGGAAACTAATCAATCCAACTCTGAGATGCATTCCAATAAATCCTTTCCGTACTCGTTCGAGCCAATAGACTACGTCGAGCCGCTCCGGTTAGCCGTTCCATTTCCATGAGCTACTTTCCGTCGAAAAAACCGCGTGTGATGAGTGAGGTAAGAGATGATGCACCGCTTATTGTCCGTGGCCCTGCTGCTTGGAGCGTCCACGATTCTCTTCGGTCAAATACCCGATTTCACGCCGCCCACCCCGCTCTTTGCCGCGGTCATGAGAGGCGACACGGCCGCCGTAAAGCAGCTCATGGAATCCGGCGCCAATCCAGACGAGGGCCGCTTCTTCGGAGCTTCCCCGCTCACATTCGCACTCGGTCAGAGTCATCACGATATGACCCGCGTGCTGGTAAACGCAGGCGCCGATATCGCAGTCGCCGACGCCACTGGTTCCACGCCCCTGATGTGGGCCGCCTACAACGAGGAAGGCGACCCCGGTATGGTGGAACTGCTGATCAGCAAAGGTGCCGCCATCGACGCCGCAAATAAGAACGGCGAAACCGCACTGACCTGGGCCATGCGCCGCGGCCACACCCCAGTCGTGAAAGCACTGCGCAGCCATGGCGCGTCGGATCGCAACATGACGATGGACGCCGTACAGCGCGCCGTTAATGCACTGCAGAAAGCGGACCGGAATTCCTGAAGGTCTCCGGCTGCGCGTCCTCTGCCATAACCAGTCGCTGCCGCAGATTGCGTACGTCATTGCAAAAGAGCGCGGCATCGCCGTCGACAAGGCGATCGCGGAGAAGCAGTCGAAGTCCGTAATGGCCATGTACAAGCCTGCCCGCGAACCGATGCTGCAGCGCAAAGAGATCATTCCCGACCCCGCCATCAGCGTGTCGTACGCACTGCTCGGAATGGCCGCGGAAGCTTACCCGGGTGACGAGACTACCGCCGCGATGGCGCATCTCATCTCCACCCAGCAGAACCCCGACGGAAGCTTCCGCTGCCTGCCCGCACGTCCTCCCATGGAATCGAGCAAGGTCACCGCGACCGCGCTCAGCATTCGAGTGCTCCAGGTCTACGGCGCCAACGTGGATGCCGTGATCGCCCAGGGTCGCGAGTGGCTGCGGACCGCACCAGCCAGGACCACCGAAGAACGTGCCATGAAACTGCTCGGCCTCGCATGGTCCAAAGCCGCCGCGGCGGACATCCGTGCCGCGGCGAAGATGCTCCTCAACGATCAGCGAGCCGACGGCGGGTGGGGTCAGCTCCCCATGATCGAGACCGACGCTTATGCCACCGGACAGGCCATGTACGCGCTACAGACCGCGGGTATGGTGACGCCACATGACGATGCATACATGCGGGGCGCGGGCTTCCTGCTCCGCACCCAGCGTCCCGACGGATCATGGCTGGTCCGTTCACGCTCCAACCCGTTCCAGCCTCTGAAAGAGAGTGGCTTCCCACACGGCAGGGATCAGTGGATCTCGGCAGCCGGAACCAGCTGGGCCGCCATGGCGCTGGGCACTTCCCTGCCAGTGTCGGCAACACAGATCTCTCAAACGTACTGATATCCATCTTTCCCCTGGTCAACTTACAGGCTCCTGGCAGAAGTTAATGCCAGGAGCCTTTTTCTTTTCGTAGAATGTGAACACATGACACGAAGGACAGTTCTCACCATGGCCGCCATTGCTGTGCCCGCGCTGACGCAGAACACCCCAGGCCTCGACGGAGAACTCATCTTTCCGCTCGAGACCTGGCACAACCACTCGTCCTCCATCGTCGAGCTCCCCGGCGGCGACCTGCTCGTCTGCTGGTTCCACGGTTCCGGCGAACGCACCGCCGATGACGTGAAGATCCTCGGCGCACGCTGGTCAAAGTCGACGCGCAAATGGAGCGCGCCCTTCGACCTCGCCGACACGCCCGGCTTCCCCGATACCAACCCCACCTTATTCGTCGATTCAAAGAAGCGCCTCTGGTTGTTCTGGCCCGCCATCCTCGCCAATGAATGGGAGACGGCGCTGATGAAGTACAAGATGTCCACCGACTACGCAGGGCCCGGTGCACCGCGCTGGACTGCTGCCGACAACATCCTGCTCATCCCGAAGAATCTGGTCGAACGCACAACAGAGGTTTTCAAACGCGAGTTGAAGCCGACACCGTACGGCCGTTACGCGCAGCGCATGGTGGCGATGGCATCGGATAAACTGTCCGCACGGCTCGGATGGTTTTCCCGCACGCATTGCGTCGAGCTCCCCAGCGGACGCATGATCCTGCCGCTCTACTCCGACGGCTTCTCGTTCTCACTGATGGCCATCAGCGACGATGGCGGACAGACCTGGTTTGCCAGCGAGCCCATCGTCGGCTACGGCAACATTCAGCCCTCGGTCGTACGTAAGAAGGACGGCACGCTGGTCGCCTACATGCGGGACAACGGACCGCCGCCCAAACGCATCCACTTCAGCAGCTCCAAAGACAACGGCATGACGTGGACTCAGGCGGAGGACTCCATGCTGCCGAACCCCGGTACCAGTGTCGAGGCGATCTCACTGAAAGACGGCCGCTGGATCATTCTCTATAACGATCTTGAGAACGGTCGAAATTCGCTCGCCGTTTCCATGTCGGACGACGAGGGCGCATCGTGGAAGTGGACCCGCCATCTCGACCGTGGCGAGAAAGGCCGCTATCACTACCCGTCCGTAATCCAGGCGCAGGATGGATCCATCCACGCAACTTACAGCTACTTCGTGCCGAACAGCGAAGGCAAGGAAGTAAAGTCCATCAAGCACGTGCACTTTGCTCCAGACTGGGTGCGCGGCTGAACACGTACGCCGAAGGAAACATCCCGGGCGTCTGGCGGGGTCTTAGAAAAGTGCCGTCGATGCTCGAATTGTCCGCTGGCGCGCTCACACGCAAGACCAAAGATAAGGCGCTGCAAACGTTGTCCGCATTAAAGCGTGTTTATCCCTGCCGCTGCGGACGGCCGGTGTTCTTTGCCAACAGCCAGTGCCTCGGTTGCGGATAGTTGCGGATCGGCACTCGGTTATGAGCCGCGACTCGGCAAGATATTCGCGATAACCCCGACATCGCCGGGCTTGTGGATGATCACCGGACGCGTGCATGGTTCGCGCGAATACCGGCGCTGTGCAAACCTCGAATCAGCAGCAGGTTGCAACTGGCTGGTGCGCAACGGGGCGGGCGCCGACGAAGCGCACGGGCTCTGCATTTGCTGCCGCTTTAATTTAATCGAACAATCCCTGACCTGTCGGATGAAAGAAACGCCACGCACTGGGGCATCATCGAAGCCGCCAGGCGCCGCGTCTGTACGACGATCCAAACCGCGGTCTCGACTATGCGCGAACCGTACCGCACGCTGGTCGGACACTTTCGTCATGAGCTCGGACATTACTACTGGTATCGGCTGGTGGAGGATACCCGCTGGATCGAGGGCTTCCGCGAACTGTTCGGCGATGAGCGTGCCGACTATCAGGCCGCACTGCTGCAGAACTACTCAGAGGGGCCGCAACCAAACTGGCAATTCCAGTACGTCAGCAGTTACGCCAGCATTCATCCATGGGAAGACTGGGCGGAGACCTGGGCGCACTACCTCCACATCGTCGACACTGTGGGCACGGCAACCAGTTTCGGAATCGGCAAAGCCAGTGCGGGCCTGCCGTTCGACCGCTTCAGTCCTGACACCCTGTATCGGCCCGAGCACCGAAGTGCCGGTCAGTTTCTCTCTCTCCTGGACTCATGGGTGGAGCTCACCGCAATCCTGAATGAACTCGCGCGAGCCATGGGACATCTGGATTTATATCCGTTCGTGTTGCCGAAAGCGGCAATCGGAAAACTGCAGTTCATTCACATGCTGGTAAGCGCGGACTGAATCGCGGCAGCCGACGCCGGTACTACCTTCACCTCAACCTCAACCGTCTGCCCACCGCCTCCCAGCGCGATGCCTTTCACCGGTGTCACATCGGCGTAGTCGCGTCCCAGCGCCAGCGTGATGTGACCTTCCCCAGGAATCATGTCGTTCGTGGGATCCAGATCCAGCCACCCGTAATCCGGGAGGTATACCGAGACCCAGGCATGCGATGCTTCCGCACCCTGGTACTTACTCCCACTCTTCAGATAACCGCTCACGTAACGTGCCGACAGCCGCAGCGAGCGCAGTGCGCCGATCATGATATGCGTGAAGTCCTGACAGACACCCTGGCGCTTCTCAAGCACCTGAATCAGCGGCATGTCTATGGTGGTCGCTTTCGGGCGATACAAAAACTCTTTGTGGATACGGTGCGAGAGCTCCTGCACCGCTTCGGACAACGGCCGTCCAGGCGTGAACGATGGAGCCGCATAAGCAGCCAGTTCCGGCTCCGCGGTGACATACGGCGAATCGAATGTGAACTCGTAAGCCACCAGTGATTCGTCTTCGGTATGCGCGATCATGTGGTCGCGCGCCGCTTCCCAGCTGATATCCGGCATCGGTCCGCGAGACACCGGCGACACATCGACAATGCTGCTTGACGCAGTGACAAACGATTCATGCGTGTGGAAGATAGACACCGCAACCACTTCGTTGCCAAAGTAGTCCACGCGCCGCTCCGTCACATCGGGAACAGGGTCCACGCACACCCTGCTGTGAATCAGCTTCTGGCCTGGCAACTGACGCGGCGTCAGCCGGGCTTCGCTCACGCACTGCGACACCGGCGCCTCATAGCTGTACCGCGTAAGATGTGTGGCTTGATAGACCATCGCGTTATACCGACAGCGCCAGCGGTGCCGCGGTCAGATGACTGAAGTAACGCCCCGTCAGCCCGTCCGACAAATCATACAGATTCGCTTTCATACCCCGCATCCAGTCTTCCAGCGCGCCGGCGTCGCCTTCCTCATCGCGCACGTCGAGTTCCTCAATGCGAACCGCGCGGAGTGACCGCACGGCCTTCTCCACAAGCTCCACATACGGCGGTCTCTCGCCCGCGTCACACGACGGCAAGTTGTGAATGTGATCCATCAGCGCGACAACCTGAAACCCGAGCGAACGCGGATTCCCTTCATCGGCAAGCAGCAACTCCATCACATGGTCCGTACGCAGCGAGCTGAAGTAGCGGGTGCGATACGTAATGGCACTGTCGGCGATCTGCAGAACAGTGTCCAGATATGTTTCCGCACCGAACGGCGCATGCACCATCGCCGCACGCAGCAGGTCCGCGGTCTGCAGCCCACGCTCCAGCCGTCGGCCGATGTCCAGAAAACGCCAGCCGTAGCCCCGCGTCGTGTTCTCCATAACCAGCCCTGCGAACGCGGACAGCGTAACGATCACGCGGTCCAGCAACTCCATCTGCATTACCAGCCGAACCTCAGGATCGCGCGGCGGCGTGCCGGAGAACTCGGTCTCCAGTTGCTGTAGCACGCGCCATGTATCCTGAGACAGCCGCTCTTTTAAGGGCCACGAGACTCGTCGAACCTCTTTCAGATTCCAGCCAATGCCCGACATGCGAGTCGGGTCATACACCATACCCGAAAGCAGATAGTGCAGTCGCCACCGCTGCTCGCCAAGGGAGGCGGTCGGGAACCGGTCCGATACGTAACCCAGCGCGGCCAGCAGATGACTCGCAGTCTGTAGCGACGCCGTGCGTCCGAAATCTTCTTCGCCAGACAGACAAGGCAGCAGCGCACGCACATGGCGAACACTGTTCTCGACGCGCTCCATGTACCGGCCCAGCCAGAACAAGTTGTCGCCAACGCGGCTCGGCAACTCACCCGAACCACGGGGGCTGTCCAGATGCAGTTGCGGCGGTCTGGGTTGCGCGGGCAACTCTTCCGCATCACCCAGCACCCATGTATCCTTGCTGCCGCCGCCCATCTGCATGGACACCACAAGCGACGAACCCTCCGTCGACACGCGAGTAAGTCCGCCAGGCAGCACGGACCAGCTGTGTCCGTCCCACGCCGCATAGACGCGCAACACAACATGTCGGGGGATCAGGGCTTTGTCGGTGCGGACCGGAGCCGTCGACAGGGCAACCTGTTCCTGCGCGACATACTCTTCGGGATCGGCCTGAATGCGACGCGCCAGATCTTCACGTTGCGCGCGGTCCATCTTCGCTGGAAACTCGGGGTTCTGTCCGGTGCGCCGCACGGCATGCTTGATCACCACCGACTCCAGATGATCCAGCACGTATCGCCGGGGCGCTTCCTGTCCACACCACCAGGTCGCCACCGACGGCATCTTCAGTTCTTCGCCCAGCAGATCCCTGCACAGGCCCGGAAGAAACGCCATGTGCATCGCCGTCTCCACAAGCCCACTGCCCAGCGCGTTTGCCACCGCGACATTCCCGCTTCGTACGGCCTGCACAAGGCCAGGCACACCCAGCAGCGAGTCGCCGCGCAACTCCAGCGGATCGCAGAACGTGTCGTCCATGCGCCGCAGCACAAGGTCGACCGGCTGCAGCCCGGAGAGCGTCTTCAGGTAGACGCGATTTTCACGAACCGTCAGATCCGCGCCTTCCACCAGCGGAAAGCCCCAGTGCCTGGCGAGGAACGAATGCTCAAAGTACGTTTCGTTGTGAGGGCCGGAGGTCAACAAAACCACGCGTGGATTGTTGCGGCCATTCGGAGCCATCGCCAGCAATGCTTCGCGCTGCTGATCGAAGAAACGAGTCAGTTGGCGGATGCGGCACTGACTGAACACCGACGGCATAGTGCGCGCACTAACCAGCCGGTTCTCCAGCGCATACCCAACGCCCGAAGGAGCCTGGGTGCGATCCGCGATCGCCCACCACTGCCCGTCCGGTGAACGCCCCAGATCCACAGCGTATGAGTGGATGAACACACCATCGCGCGGCACAATGCCGACACACGGCCGGAGAAAGTTCGGAGTGCCGTATAACATCGCAGCAGGCAGAGACCGGTCCCGAATCAGCCGCTGCGGTCCGTACAGATCGCCGAGCATCGTGTTGAGCAACGTGACGCGCTGCGTCACCGCCGCCTCAATCCGCTCCCACTCCCCGCCGTCCAGCACCAGTGGAATCGCGTCCATCAGCCACGGGCGTTCCTTGCCCTTCGGGTCGCCGTAGACGTTGTAAGTCACACCGTGCGTCTGAATCAACTGCTGGCCAACCTGCCAGCGCCGCGTCAGTTCGTCGATGCCCATCTTACTAAGCGCCACAGCAAGCTTGCGCCAGTGACGGCGCGGTAAACCTGAGCGTGTTATCGCTTCATCCCAGAAGCCATCGGCAGACCGATACGTCTGGCTGTCCCGGACTTCGTTTACAGGACTGGCGGCCACTTTCTTCACTACGCTTTAACCGATGTTAAGCCCATGTGTTTTACGTAAGTCCAGTGTCGCAGGGAACTCCGGGTTGGGTTCCATTCGGGGAATCGGAAGCGGTCCCGGGGTGTGTCCAAATTCGAAAAACCGGGCTTTCCGGCGGGCTTCCGCTTCGTTTGAGTTCACCGGGAATGTCGAGTAGTTGCGACCTCCCGGGTGAGCCACGTGATACGAGCATCCCCCAACGGCCCGGCCTGCCGCGATCTCCAGCAGATCGAACACCAGCGGCGTGTGCACAGGAATGGTTGGGTGCAGACAGCGAGGCGGTTGCCATGCGCGATACCGGACACCGCAAACGTACTCGCCATGCACGCCCGTCGGCTGCAGCGGCAACCGCCGGCCATTGCACGTCACCGCGAAGCGCTCGGGAATCAGACCGCGCACCAGAACCTGCAGGCGCTCGACGGATGAATCGACAAACCGCGCCGTTGCTCCGCCCCCGGGCTCTTCACCCAGCACGTACCACGGCTCGATCGCCTGTCGAATCTCAATGTCGACGCCCTCATACACCACGCGCCCATATACCGGGAAGCGGAACTCCGTATGCGGCGCGAACCAGTCGGCCTCAAACTCACAGCCTGCCGCCCGGATCTCCGAAAGCACCGACTGCAGGTCCTTCTCCACGTAGTACGGCAGAAGGAACATGTCGTGCAGCCGCGTCCCCCAGCGAATGGGAGCCGCTTCATACGGCTTGCGCCAGAACATTGCCACCAGCGTCCGCACCAGCAACTGCTGCGCCAGACTCATCTGCGAATGCGGCGGCATCTCGAACGCCCTCAGTTCCAGCAGTCCAAGCCTGCCAGTCGACGAATCGGGCGAGTACAACTTGTCGATACAAAACTCCGCACGATGCGTGTTGCCCGTCACGTCGACAAGCAGATGACGGAAGAGTCGGTCTACCAGCCACGGCGGAGTTTCGCTCTCCGCACCCTTCAGCAGACTGCACGCGATCTCGAGCTCGTAGATCGCATCGGCGCGTGTCTCATCCACACGTGGAGCCTGACTCGTAGGTCCAATAAACACGCTCGAAAACAGGTACGAGAGCGACGGATGATTCAGCCAGTAAATCAACAGACTCTTCAACAGATCCGGCCTGCGCAGAAACGGACTGTCCGTCGGCGACGCTGCGCCGAGCACAATGTGATTCCCACCACCCGTTCCCGTATGCCGTCCGTCGAGCATGAACTTTTCTGTGCCGAGCCGCGACAACCGCGCCTGCTCGTACAGCTTCGTCGTATGCTCCACCAGCTCATTCCAGTTGCTGGCGGGATGAATGTTGACCTCGATCACACCGGGGTCCGGGGTGACTTTGATCTGTTGCACGCGCGCATCGTACGGCGGTGTGTAGCCTTCCACAAGCACCGGCATTTCGAGTTGTGCGGCCGTATCTTCGATGGCCGCAACCAGGTGGACAAAGTCGTCCATGGAGGCGACAGGCGGCAGGAACACATACAGCCGGCCCTCGCGTGGCTCCACTGTCAGCGCGGTGCGAACAACAGGACCCGGCTTCTCCGCATCCGGCGCAGGCAACGGCTGCAGCGTGTTGCGCGACACGTAATCCTGCCGTGGCTGACCTTGCCGGAACGCACGTTCCGGAACCGGGAGCGCTCCTCGCGGCGCCAGCGGATCCACCTCCCAAACTTTGGCCTTGAGCTCTTCCGCTTCCCATGGCAGCGACTGCAGCGGCAGTCGAAGACCGACCGGCGAATCGCCCGCCAGCAGGAACAGATGCCGCGCGCGCAGCATCCACAATCCGGTCTGCCACTCCGGACCGTTCTTACCCATCGCCCGCTGAATCGGCAGCACGAAGCCGGTCGGTTTGCTCAGCCCGCGCGAGAACAGCTTGCGCATGCGTTCGCGTTCTTCCGGATCGTCCAGCCTGTTGTTCTCCGGATCCGCGTTCACCGGCAGCGTGCGTTCTTTGTGAACATACACCAGCGGATCTTCATACGCGGTGATGACGTGCTCACCACCGACACCCAGACGTTCCGCCAGTGCTTCGGCATATCGCTGCGCATCCTCGCCGTTGAACCCGTAGTTCTTGTCAGGATCGCCGCACCACTTCGGGTCGTTCCAAAGCGCCTGACCATCGGTACGCCAGTAACACGCGTAAGCCCAGCGCGGCAGAGACTCGCCGGGATACCACTTGCCCTGTCCAAAGTGCAGCAGCCCGCCAGGCGCGAACGTCTCACGAATACGATTGAGAAGCTCGCCACCCAGCTTCGTCTTTGCCTTGCCCAGCGCGGCCGTGTTCCACTCTTCGCCGTCCATGTCGTCAATCGACACAAACGTCGGCTCACCCCCCATGGTGAGCCGAACATCGGACTCCACCAGATGCTTGTCGACTTTGTGGCCAAGCGCCTCAATGCGCGCCCACTGCGCATCGGTATACGGCCTGGTAACGCGCGGATCTTCATGAACCCGCGTGACCGTCATTTCATGGTGAAACTGAACCTCGCTCGGACTCACCAGGCCGGTTACCGGGGAGGCCGACTGCGGATCCGGTGTCGACGCCAGCGGTATGTGTCCCTCGCCGGCAAACAATCCGGAAGTTGGATCCAGACCAACCCAGCCCGCACCTGGGAGATAGGCTTCTGTCCACGCATGCAAATCCGTAAAATCTTCGGCTGCGCCAGACGGCCCGTCCAGCGACTTCACATCCGGCTTGAGTTGAATCAGATAACCCGACACGAACCGCGCCGCAATGCCGAGATGCCGCAGCACCTGAACCAGCAGCCACGCCGAATCGCGGCACGAACCGCAACCCAGCTTCAGCGTTTCATCCGGAGTCTGAACACCAGCCTCCAGGCGAATCAGATACCCGACATCGTTCTGCAGCTTCTGGTTCAGCTTCACCAGGAAGGTGACAATGTGTTCATCCGAACGGTCGATGGAATCGATGTACTTCCGCATCCACTCGCCCACCGGAGTGGTTTCGAGAAAGGGCGTCAGTTCGCGCTTCTGCCAGTACTCGTATTCGAATGGGAAGTGCTCAGCGTGGGGTTCCAGGAAGAAGTCGAACGGATTGATCACCGTCATCTCGGCGATCAAATCCACTTCCAGTGAGAACACACGCGTCGGTTCCGGGAACACGTATCGCGCAAGGAAATTGCCCTGGGGATCCTGCTGCCAGTTGATGAAGTTCTTCTCCGGCTCCACGCGAAGCGAATACCCCGTGATCGGGGTTCTGCTGTGCGGCGCGGGACGGAGTCGAACGATCTGTGGAGACAGCGTTACCGGACGGTCGTATTGATATACCGTCTTATGGTGTAGCGCAACACGGATTCCCATCAGCTCTTTCTCAGAGTTGAGGTGGCAACAAAAAACTGGCTCTGGCTCTGGCTTTGAGTCTGCAGATGGGATTGCGTAACGAACTCCTCTCGGAAACTGATATCAACGTCGTTCAACGCGAGTTGAAGCTTGTCGAGATACTCGTGAAGGCCACTGCCAATGATCAGGTCCACATCGGCATCTTCCAGCTGCGTGCAAATGGGCGTCAGCAACTGTTCGGAACGGAATCGTGGTGCGTCGCCAGGTGGGCCTGTGATGGCTCGAAGGGAAGCGCTCGATTCGCGAATGCAGTGAAACATAGAGCGCGGAAACTCCGTGTCCAGCACCAGAAAGTCGACCACACCACGCGGTGTCAGCCGGCCATACTTCTGGCGATACATCTGGAATCCGCTGACTGATTTCAGCACAGCGGCCCAGTGGATATCGTCGTATGGAGTGCCAACGTCGCGTGCCGAAGGAAGCAGCATGAAGTACTTCACGTCCAGGATGCGGGAGGTTTTGTCCGCGCGCTCCAGCATGCGTCCCAGACGCAGAAAGTGGTACGCCTCATTGTGCGTCATCGTGGCATCGGTGATGCCCTGGAAGGAGTGACACCCCAGACGCATATCGCGAAAGGTATCCAGCAGCCTGCCCGGTTCCGGCATCGACTGGTGCGCCTGCATGTTCAGATACATGGAGTTGATCTGAGCCCACATCTCAAACGAGATGGTCTCCCGCACGGACCTCGCGTTCTCGCGCGCAGACCGAAGGCACGAGACAATCGAGTTCGGATTGTGCGAATCGTAAGCCAGGAACTCAATCACGCTGGCCTGCGTCGGGTCGCCATAGCGCTCGGCAAAATCCTCCGTGTCACCGCTGGTGTCCACCAAAGGCTGCCACTGATGGGCGCGGGCCAGCGGCAAATCCAGCTGCAGCTGCAGCGTCACTCCGATATAGCGGGCGACATTTTCGGCGCGCTCAATGTACCGCGCCATCCAGTAGATGGAGTCGGCCACACGGCTGAGCAATGGACGGTTGTCGTGCTTCACTGGTGAGTTCCTGTTGCAGGATCGGCCAGCACCCAGGTGTCTTTGCTGCCGCCGCCCTGCGAAGAATTAACCACCAGAGATCCTTTGCGAAGCGCAACGCGCGTAAGCCCTCCAGGCAACACGCGGATATCCTCACCATACAAAATGTACGGCCGGAGATCTACGTGCCTGCCTTCCATATGTCCGTCGATCAACGTGGGTACACGTGACAGCGCAAGCGTCGGCTGCGCGATGTAGTTGCGCGGATTCGCCCGGATGCGGTCACCGAAATCTTCACGCTGCTTCGCCGTGGAATGCGGGCCTACCAGCATCCCGTAACCGCCCGCCTCATTGGCCGCTTTCACAACCAGCTTGTCCAGATTTCCCAACACGTGTTGTCTGTCGGTATCTCGCCAGCAAAGATACGTCGGCACGTTCTGAAGAATCGGATCTCCGCCTTCGTAGTAGCGAATCATGTCTGGCACATACGCGTAAATGACTTTGTCGTCCGCCACGCCGTTGCCAGGCGCATTCGCCAGTGCGACTTTCCCTGCCCGGTACGCCTGAACAAGTCCGGCCACACCCAGCAACGAATCGGTGCGAAACTCGTTCGGGTCAAGGAAGTCATCGTCGATGCGGCGGTAGATCACGTCCACGCGGCGCAGTCCTCGCGTCGTACGCATGAAGACCGTGTCGTCCTCAACGACAAGATCGCGGCCCTCCACCAGCGGAATACCCATGCGCTGCGCAAGGAAGCTGTGCTCGTAGTATGCCGAGTTGTACATGCCCGCGGTCAGCACCACAACCACAGGCCTGTCCGACGCGCTCTCCGGCGCAATCGATTCCAGCATCGCCAGCAGGTTGCCAGGGTAGTCGTCCACCGGCCGCACGCTCAGCCCGTGGAACACCTGCGGGAACGTCCGCTTCATCAGGTCGCGGTTCTCCAGCACATACGACACGCCCGACGGCACTCGAAGATTGTCTTCCAGCACGTAGATCTGGCCATCGCCATGACGCACAAGGTCCGTGCCGGTGATGTGGCACCACACACGGCGCGGCGGATTGATACCGATGCATTGCGGGCGGTAAAAGACCGCGGAATTGACCACTTCGCGCGGGATGATTCCGTCCCGCAGAATTTTCTGATCGTGATAGATGTCGTCGATGAATTCATTGAGCGCGTGAATGCGCTGGCGAAGACCGCGTTCAATCCAGTCCCATTCCGCCGACGGCACAATACGCGGAATCAGATCGAATGGAAAGATCCGCTCCGTGCCCGCCGAATCGCCATATACATTGAACGTGACACCCATCTCCAGCAACAGTCGTTCGGCAGCCTGCTGGCATCGAAGAATCTGCCCGTCCTCAAGAGACTGCAGCGTTTCCAGCAACAATTGGGCTTGCGGGCGCGGTACTCCAGACTCGTCGAATAACTCGTCGTAAAAACCGTCAGTCTGGTAAGCGTCCAGGCGCATCAAGCCTCCTCCGGACCGGGCATACTTCGCAACAATATATAAGCGTATCGCGCGACATGGCGCAGGCGTGGGGTCGCAGAATGACAGCTACGTGTCGAAACTGGCGTTTTTCAATTATACACATGGGAATCAGTGACATGACGAACCGTACAATGCGGGAGTGTCCAGAATGTTGGCGTTGCTGTTAGTTCTGGAGGCGGTGGTAACAGCACAGCAAAACCCGTCACCGATGGTGGAGCACGCGCGTCCGCACCCACGGCTGAAGGAGGAGTCACTTGCGGGCCTGCGCGAGAAACTGTCCACGGGCACCCTGTTCATTCCTGCGAAACTCGCGCGTCGAACTTCCCTTCCGCTGGTGCTGCACTTCCACGGTGGCACGTGGCTGCCCGAAGTAGCGGCGAACACCAGTGGCCGATTTGCGGCGATCGCGGTGCAGTCCGGATCCGGCTCGGCCGCTTATGCGAAACCCTTCGCAGCGGCAGGCTCGTTCGCCGCCATGTTGAGGGAAGCGGAGCAGAAGAGCGGTAAGCGATTCGGCCCGGTGATTCTCACCGCCTGGAGCGCGGGCTGCGGCGCAGTGCGCGAGATCCTCCGCGTGCCGGAAAACTATGCGCGTGTCGACAAGGTGTTGCTCATCGACGGTCTGCACGCGTCGTATGTCAGCGGCAAGCCCGGCCCGCTCGAATCGGAGCTGGTCGCCGAGAACCTCGACATATTTCTCCAGTTCGCACGCGATGCTGTGGGTGGGCGCAAGACGTTCCTCGTGACGCACTCGGAGATCTTCCCTGGCACGTTCGCCAGCACCACTGAAACCGCGGACTGGTTGCTGTCAAGGCTTTCATTGCGCCGGCGGCCCGCGCTTCGAAAAGGTCCCATGGGTCTGCAACAGCTCAGCGAAGCGGGGTCGGGCAGGTTCCGCGTGATCGGCTACGCAGGCAATTCCGCACCGGATCATGTGGACCAGTTGCACAGCCTGCCCGTCTTCCTGAAGTGGCTTCTCCGCTAACTTTTGGTCAGCTTGCGGAACAGATCGTCGAACACGCGGTCGCGATTGCACTCCGTCGCCACGCGCACCACATGACGGCCGTCGCGCTGCTCGTAACGGAAGTCGTCTGTCAGCACAGGACTCGGCACAATCTTCGACGGGATCCACTTCGGCTCGATCAGCCACGCCACCGCAGAGATGTCCCAGATCACCTTCGAATACGCAAAGGTCATCGACGGGGAATGCGCCTTCGCGTACGTGGTGAACTCCGACGCCAGGTAGTCCGCGATCGGCGACTTGCCTTTGAGGAACTGATCGACCTCCGCGACCGTGGTACGCAAATGCTCCGACACATTCTTCGTCGGGATGTTCACCAGCGGCACTCCGGAATCGTACAACACGCGCGAGGAATGAATGTCCTGCTGCAGATTAAACTCGCGAGCGGTGCGCCAGTCGAACGGCTGCCCCCCGAGCCACACCACCACGATCTTGTCCTTGATCTTCGGCTCCATAAGGATCGCCGAGGATACGTTGGTCGGTGCGCCAACGGTTAGCACATAGAGCGGACCC
The DNA here is from genome assembly GCA_034408745.1 of Bryobacteraceae bacterium. Lineage (GTDB taxonomy): Bacteria > Acidobacteriota > Terriglobia > Bryobacterales > Bryobacteraceae > JAWXCM01. Next base: position 17,711 of record JAWXCM010000187.1, on the reverse strand, counting down.
TGGCGCGGCTTCATCGCCTTCGCAATCAGATCCGTCGCCGCTGGGCTTTCCACAGGAACACCAGCGCGCTGCATGAACTGCTTCGAACCGGTGTATGCGAACTTCGCGGGGTCGACCTTCAGGCGTCCGAGGATGCGCAGAATCTCTTCGTAGCTTTTCTGCATCCCGTCCGCGGCGGATGTGGAACGGTCATTCAGATAGGGCGCGGCATACACCGCCTCGATGCGCATGCGCTCGGGCGACCGAAGCGCATACGCGACTGCGAACTGATCGTCGATCTCGTTGTACGTGTCCGTATCGAGGACGGCGTCGACGACACCCGACGGCAACGCCAGGCGCTGTTCGAGTGAAGGAGCCTGAGCAAGCAACGAACTTGCGGCCGCTCCGGCCAGCAGCGCGCGACGCGACACATCCCTCATGCGAGAATCGCCTTCACCACTTCCGCCTTCTCCACTCCGGTAAGCCTCATGTCGAGCCCCTGGTATTTGTAAGTAAACTTCTCATGGTTGATTCCGAACAGGTGCATGATGGTTGCCTGGAAATCGCGTACATGCACCGGGTCGCGCGTGATGTTGTAGCTGAACTCGTCCGTTTCGCCGTGCACCACGCCGCCTTTGATTCCGCCGCCCGCCATCCACAGGCTGAAGCAGCGCGGATGATGATCGCGACCATAATCGTCACGCTGTAGTTTGCCCTGACAATAGATGGTGCGCCCGAACTCGCCCGCAACAATCACCAGTGTATCGTCGAGCATCCCGCGCTGTTTCAAATCCTGAATCAGCGCATAACAGGGCTGATCGATTTCCTTGCACTGGCTCGGCAACACTTCCGGAAGATTGCCGTGCACGTCCCATCCGCGGTGATACACCTGTACGAAGCGCACGCCCCGTTCAGCCAGCCGGCGCGCCATCAAACATGTCTGCGCAAATGAGCCTGATGTCTTCGCTTCCGGACCGTAGGCCTTCCACGTGCTTTCCGGTTCCTTGCTCAGGTCCACCAGATCCGGCACTGACGACTGCATTCGAAACGCCATCTCATACTGCGCGATGCGCGTCTTTGTTTCCGGGTCGGCGAGCTTCTGATAAGTTAGCTCATTCATCTGCCCCAGCGCGTCCAGCATGCGGCGGCGCACCGGTGTCGGCACGCCCGAAGGGTTGTTGATGAACAGCACCGGATCGCCCGAACTGCGCAGGCTTACGCCCGAGTATTGTCCTGAGAGAAAACCCGCGCTCCAGAGCCTGGCCGATATCGCCTGCACGTTGGCCTTGGGATGATTGTGCTTTGCCTGCAGCACCACGAACGTCGGCAGATCCTGATTCATGCTGCCCAGGCCGTAACTCAGCCACGATCCGATGCACGGACGGCCCGCAATCATGAACCCGGTTTGAAAGAACGTGATGGCCGGTTCGTGGTTGATGGCATCGGTGTTCATGGACCGGATGATCGCGATGTCGTCCGCCATCTTCGCTGTATACGGCAACAGCTCAGAGATCCATGCGCCGGACTTACCATGTTGCGCGAAGCCGAACTTAGACGGCACGATGGGAAAGCGCGTCTGGCCGCTGGTCATTGTGGTGAGGCGCTGGCCCTGACGAATCGATTCCGGCAGGTCCTTGTCGAACCACTGCTCCATCTTCGGCTTGTAGTCGAACGTCTCCTGCTGCGGCGGTGAGCCGACCAGATGGAGATAGATGCAGCGTTTCGCTTTCGGCGCGAAGTGCGGCAGCACGGGAGGGGCTTCCGCATGCACGTTGTCGCCGAACAGATGTGCCAGCGCGACCGCGCCGATGCCGCGCATGCCTCGCCCGAAGAACCGGCGGCGCGACTCCTCCACACTCATGCCCGCTGCGATGGAATCGAGCGGATGCGTTCCCGGCGCATGCGCCCGCAGTGAGCCGCGGTCCAGCTCATGCGCCTCGCGTAAATAGTGCCCTTCGGCGTCAGGCTGCAGTCTCATTTGTTTAACGCCTCATCCAGATTGAAAAGCTGATTGGCAACCATCGTGTACGCCGCGAGCTCGGCCTGTGGCAGCGAAGGATCCGCACTGCGTACGCCGATTCGCAGTAGCTTGCGTGCGTCGGCCGGGTTCTTTGCATAGTGCTGCAGGTAGTCGTCGAACGCTTTGCGCACCACCGGTGCTTCGGCAACACTGAGCGGCCGCGACAGAACGCGCGTCGCCATCGCATCCATACGTGCAACGAACTCGGCGGTGCCCGACATCACGCTCTGCGCCAGATAACGGGCGGCTTCAAAGAACTGCTCATCGTTCATCGTCACCAGCGCCTGCAGCGGTGTGTTGGTGCGCTCGCGGCGGACTGCGCAGGACTCGCGAGACGGCGCATTGAATATGTCCATGCTGGCCGGTGGAGCACTGCGTTTCCAGAACGTGTACATGGACCGGCGATACAGAGAGTCACCGTTGTCGCGCTTGTAGAAGCGCGTGTTCGATCCGTTCATCGCGACCGCTTCCCAGACGCCTTCCGGCTGATACGGGCGCACGCTCGGTCCACCAATCTGCCGCGACAACAGGCCACTGGCAGCCAGCACATAATCCCGAACCACTTCACCATCCAGACGGAATCTCGGAGCGCGGCTGAGCAGGCGGTTCTCCGGATCTTTCGCCTGTTTGGCGGGCGTCACCGCCGCCGACTGACGATACGTGGACGACAACAGTAGCTGACGATAGAAGCGCTTTACATCCCAGCCGTTCTCCGCGAAATCGACCGCAAGCCAGTCGAGCAGTTCGGGGTGCGAGGGTGGTTCGCCCTGACTGCCGAAGTCATCCGCCGTCTTCACGAGTCCCACACCAAACACTTCCTGCCACATGCGGTTCACGGCCACCCGCGCTGTCAACGGGTGCTCCGGTGCGAACAGCCAGCGTGCAAACCCGAGCCGGTTGCGAGGCTGATTTGTTGCCATAGGCGGCAGCACGGACGGCGTCGCCGCTTCTACGCGCTGGCGCTTCTGATCGTACGCGCCACGGAACAGGAGATTCGCGTATGGAGTCTGGTCCGTGCGCTCCTGCATCACCAGCGTGATGCTGCCTCGCGCCACGATCTCATGCACGGACTCGTTCAGTTTGTCCTGCGCCTCGACAAGCTTCTTGAACGCTTCGTCGTTATTTACGAGATACCATGTCAGTCCGTCGCCGCCGAGTATCGCAATCTCACTCTCGGTCACTTCGCGATTCACCATGCGGAAGTTCGACACCGAGGCGTGGATGTTCGGCTTGCCTTCCACCGAGATGCTGCCCACCAGGTCCTGCGACTCGCTGTTGCGCCCCTGCGCGATCACTTCGTTGCCGTTGAGGAACAGGCGCAGACCAGCCTGCCTGCGCGAGCCATCCCACGTCGCAACCACATGCGTCGACTTGCCTGGCTCGATCGGGTCGATCGTCCTCACTTCAACGCTCTTGCCGTCATCGCCCACCAGACGAAACGCGAGAATCCCCTTGTTGTTGAAGTCGAGCTGCCAGCCCCGGTTCTTCTCCTTCGAGATCTTGTGCGACGCCAGTTCGATGCCTCGCGTGAACTTGTCCGGCGCCGTGAATCGCGCGCTGACGGAGAACGGCTTCGATGCGTCCAGCTTCTCCATGCGCTCGCGGGTGACGCCTTTGCCCAGCGGTTCCGCCGGCATCTGACCACCGTCGGCGAGCCACTTCTGAAAGCGCGGGAATGCCGCGTCGCGTGAGCCGCGCATATCGGCGCGAAGGCTGCCAACTTTCGCCAGCAGCTTGTCATGTGCCTCGCGATCTTCATCAGCCGGAACAAAGAGGAACGGCGGCGTGTCGGAGACGTTGCCGTCCATCGCCCGCTGCGGCGTGTTGCGGAAGAATGCGCCGAGCGCGTAGAAGTCCTTCTGCAGGATCGGGTCGAACTTGTGGTCGTGGCACGTGGCGCATCCGACGGTCAGCCCGAGCCATGCAGCGCCCGTGGTGTCGGCGCGGTCCTTTGCATAGATCTCGTAATACTCGTCGTCGATCGCGCCGCCTTCGCTCGTCGTCACGTTGCACCGGTGAAAGCCGGTGGCGATCTTCTGATCGAGCGTTGCGTTGGGAAGCAGGTCGCCAGCCAGCTGCTCAATGGTGAACTCGTCAAAGTGCATGTTCGAGTTGAACGCGCGAATCACCCAGTCTCGATAAGGCCAGATCTGACGGTAGTTGTCGATGTGAATGCCGTGCGTGTCGCCGTAACGCGCGACGTCCAGCCAGTAGCGCGCGCGGTGTTCGCCGAAATGCGGCGAGGCGAGATACCGATCCACCATGCGCTCATACGACTGTGGCGACTTGTCGGCGAGGTACGTTTCGATCTCTGCGGGAGTTGGCGGCAGGCCGGTGAGATCGAGCGCCACGCGGCGCAGCAACGTTCTCTTTTCCGCGGTGGGAGCGGCCATGAGACCCTCGGCTTCCAGACGTGCGAGGATGAACTTGTCGATGGGACTGGTTCCCCACGCGGCGGCCTTTACCACCGGAAGCTTCGGACGTACGGGCGCTTTGAAAGCCCAGTGTTCCTGCCACGGTGCGCCCCCCTCAATCCAGCGGCGCAGTGTTGCGATCTGATCCGGAGTGAGGACTTTGTGCGAGTTCGGCGGCGGCATGCGGCGCGCATCGCTGGTGTCAGAGATGCGCTGGAACAGCAGGCTTGACTGCACGTTGCCGGGAACGATGGCGGCACCGCGGCGCCTTGCCGCGAAGGCATCCTCTTTGCGGTCGAGCCGCAGGCCCGCCATGCGCGTACCGGAATCAGGACCGTGACAGCCGAAGCAGTTATCGGACAGCAGGGGGCGGATTTCGCGCGCGAAATCAACAGGCTTCGGGGCGGCGGCGGCCGCTACAGTCAGGCCGACGCTCAAAACAAGGACGCGGGTCCGCACGAATTGCACACTCCTGACCGAGCCCCCAAACGGGGCGTGATGGAAGTGATTATCTCGCATATGCTGAGAGCAGTGAAGAATCCCGTCCTGCTGATCCACGGCATTGACGACACCTCGGCCCTGTTCCGTCGCATGGCGGCCGGGCTGCGGGAACAAGGCTGGGAAACACACGCGCTGGATGTGACGCCGAACAACGGCAGTGCCGGACTGCTGGAACTGGCCGGGCAGGTGGACGCATATGTGCAACGGCACCTGGCCGGCGCGCCGCACATCGACATTGTGGGGTTCAGCATGGGCGGGATCGTTTCGCGCGTGTACGTGCAGTCGCTGGCGGGCGTCGAACGCGTGGAGCGGCTGGTCACCATCTCCTCACCGCACAACGGGACGTGGTCGGCGTACTGCCGGTTCAATGAGGGAGCTCGTGACATGCGGCCGGGAAGCGCGCTGTTGCGTGAGTTGAACCAGCGCGCACCGGAGTTGTGCCGCAATGTTCGGGTGACGTCGGTGTGGTCGCGATTCGACCTGATGATCCTGCCGGCGAGCAGTTCGGTGTTGCCGGGTGCCTGCAACGTCTGCGTCAACGTGCCGGCACATGCGGTGATGGTCAACAGTCCGCGTGTGCAGCAACTGGTGGTGGAAGCGCTGTCGACCTGAAGCTTACTCGAATGCGTGTGACGGAATATGCCGCGCTTGCGCGGAGCGATGGTCCGGTACTGTGTCTCCCGGACGAGCGGTGCTGGTCAACAGTGCGACGCGTGCAGGCGCTGGACCTGAAGCTACTCGATGCGCTGACAGACGCTCCGCTTCATGCACGATGTCGCGTGCAGCGGGAGTCTGCCCCACTCGAGCGGCGGTCGTTGGCGCCGTCCACCTGACGCTACTCGATGCGCACGACGGTGGCGTCGGGTCGCGCCAGCGTTTCCGCGGTAAGCTCGACTCCAAGTCCAGGCCCGGAGGGCAGCGGGAATGCTCCCGTTCCGTGCGGCAGCGGGAACGTGGTGTTGACCAGGCCGAGGAACTCCTCGGCGTAGCGGCGGCGCACCGACTCGCAGATGTACAGGTTGGGCACGTTGGCCGCAAGATGCAGCGAGGCCGCATGCAGCACGGGCCCGCCGCAGTTGTGCGGAGCAATGGGGCGGTAGTTTGTCTCCGCCGCGGTGGCGATCTTCTTCGCTTCTGAGATGCCGCCGCACCAGGAGATGTCGGGCATGACGATGCGCGCCGCACCGTTGTCCAGCAGTTCGCGAAAGCCCCAGCGCGTCATCAGCCGCTCACTGACACAGAGCGGCAAACTGGTTGCGGCCGCGAGTTCCGAGTACGCGGCCAGGTTGTCCTGCGGCAGCATCTCTTCCAGCCACATCGGCTGATACTCCTCGCATGCCTGTGCGATCTGAATGGCGCAGTGCAGGTTCCAGAAGCCGTGGAACTCCATCGCAACTTCCATGTCTTCGCCGAACTCTTCTTTGATCAGTCGCAACGGACGCAGTCCTTCGCGCAGTTCCTGCCTTGTGATGTGCTGCCCGCGGTTCGCGATGGCCACAGGGTCCATCGGCCAGATCTTCATCGCGCGTACGCCACTGTCGAGAAGGGAGCGCGCCAGTTTCACGGGCTCCGTCAGGAAATCGAGATGGTCGTAGCAGGTGTTGTAAGTGCGGATGGAATCGCGGGATGCGCCGCCCAGCATCTCATACACCGGCTTCCCCGCGGACTTACCGGCGATGTCCCACAGCGCCATATCGACAGCACTGATGGCGCGCATCTCCGCACCGGCCCAGCCACTGTAGCTGATGGCGGTGAACATGTCGCCCCACAGCATGTCGATGCGCGAGGCGTCTTTGCCGAGCAGCACGGGCGCCAGCGCGTTCTTCACCACAGCCGCTTCAGCGTCGGGCCAGGGATATGTCTCGCCGAGCCCGATCAGCCCCGTGTCTGTGTGCACACGCACCCAAAGCCAGCGGATCGGGCCGGCATGCACCGTAACGCCGCGTTCCAGCGTTACCGTTTCAATGGCGGTAATTTTCATCGGAACCAGTTTATGGCTCCAGCTTCTCCGCTACCGATTTTGCCTGCAGGAATTGCAGCAGGTATTCCGGTCCACCGGCTTTGGAATCGGTGCCCGACATGTTGAAGCCGCCGAACGGATGCGCTCCGACCATCGCGCCGGTGCACTTGCGATTGATGTACAGGTTGCCGACGTGGAAGCGGTTGCGGGCCTGTTCGATCTTCTCGCGGTTGTTGGTATAAACCGCGCCAGTGAGGCCGTAGACCGAATCGTTCGCCAGATGCAGTGCGTGTTCGAAGTCGTTCGCCTTCGTAACGGCGAGCACCGGGCCGAAGATCTCTTCCTGGAAGATCCTCGCTTCAGGAGCAACGTCGACGAATACGGTTGCGGGAATGAAGTTGTCCTTCGATTCGCCACCCGAGATCTGACGTCCTTCTGATTTGCCCACCTCTATGTAATCGAGGATGGTCCGGCGAGCTTTCTCGCTGATGACGGGTCCCATGTAGGCATCGCCGGCATCGGGATCACCCATGGTCAACGTGGCGACACGCTGCTCCAGTTTCTCGACGAAGGCATCGTAGACCTTCGCGTCGACGATGGCTCGCGAGCAGGCTGAGCACTTCTGTCCCTGATAGCCGAATGCCGATTGCGCGACACCGGCCACGGCTTTGTCGACGTCGCATTCGCTGTCGACGATGATGGCGTCTTTCCCGCCCATCTCGGCAATAACCCGCTTGATCCAGATCTGACCCTTCTGCGGTTTCGCGGCCAGTTCGTTGATGCGCAGCCCGACGTCGCGCGAGCCTGTGAACGACACGAAGCGCGTCTTTGGATGTTCCACTAACACGTCGCCCACTTCGGCGCCGCTGCCCACCAGCATGGAGAAACTCTCGGGCGGAAAGCCAGCGTCGAGGAGAACCTCGGCAAGCTTCTGCGCGACCGTCGGCGTCTCACTTGATGGCTTGATGATTACCGTGTTGCCAGCGACCAGAGCCGCTACCGCCATGCCGGTGAGGATCGCGAGCGCGAAGTTCCATGGCGGAATCACTACGCCAACCCCGAGCGGCAGATACATGACACGGCCGTCTTCCCCAGGCAACTGCACCGGTGCGGGACCAGGCAGATATTTCAGCATCTGGCGAGCGTAGAACTCGCAGAAGTCGATCGCTTCGGCGGTCTCAGCTTCGGCTTCAGGCCACGTCTTTCCCGCTTCAAATGCGAGCCAGGCGTTGAACTCGAACTTGCGCCCCCGGATGAGTTCCGCGGCCCGGACCGCCATGCGCGCACGGTCCTCGGCGAGTGTGTGGGACCACTTCGGGAATGCCGCGACAGCGCGTTCGACGGCCTGTCGCGCGAGGTCGGCGTCGGCTTTGTGGTGAGCGCCCACCAGCTCGGCGATCCGGGCGGGGTTAGTGGATTTCAGAAGGCTCGCGGTGGTGAGCCGCTGGCCCGCGAGCAACAACGGATACTCGCGGCCCAACTCGGCGCGTACCTTCTCGACGGCAGCCTGCTGCGCACGTCGGATGTCAGGCTGCGCAAAATCGGCGTAGGCCTCATTGCGAAACGGCGGTAGAGTCATGCGCCAGTCTCCGAAGTAGCGGCGGAGGCTTCGGCGGCATCGGCCTGCTCCATCAGATGGCGGCCCTCATCGAACATCTGCGAGGCTTCTTCGGCGAGCTGCTTACCGCGTTCGTACAGCTCACGTCCACGGTCAATGTACTCGCGCGAATTGGACGCGAGGTGCCTGCGGGCGTCGTCGGCCCGCGACCCGATGAGCCGGCGCGTCTCCGCGCCCGACTGCGGTGCGGTCATAAGTCCGATGACGGTGCCGAGGCTAAGTCCGGCAGCGAACCACAGAAGGCTGTTTGAGGTGTCGTCACGCATAGGTGGGATCTCCAGTAATAATTGTAGGCCCGGTCCCACCCCCTGGTAGCGTGCGAAGCGATGTCAGAAGCGGAACCGCATCGACAGGATGGTGCGACGCGACTGCACCTGTGCGCCCTGAATGGTTCCGAACGCGGCATTGTTCTGTGCGCCTGTGGTGAAGTTGTAAGTCAGGCCCGCATTCGGATTGTTCGGGTTGAAGTGGTTGAGCAGGTTGAAGCTCTCGGCTCGTATTTCCAGACTGCGTGACTCGGCGCTGCCAAGCCGGAAGATCTTGGCCAGCGACATATCGAGGTTGAAGGCGCCTGGACCGTAGCGCAGCGTCGGCGGGGTATTGCCTATGCCGAGAGAGTCGGCGGCGGGCAAGACGAAGTTGGCGGAGTTGAAGGGCACCTGGAGTTTCGGGTCTTCAGTGCGCGACGGATACTGGCCCGAAGCCAGGTAGATGTCGGAGCCCATCTGACAGCGGAATGGACTGCCCACCGAAGGCGTTCCGGTCCAGTAGCCCGCCGGCTGATTGATGACACCGCAGCCGACGGTGTATGGGTTTCCGGAGAAGATCGCGCCGTTGCCGTTGACTTTCCAGCCGTCCAGCACGCCCTTGAGCAGGAAGTTATCGCCGATCATGCGGCCCACCTTCGGGAGGTCGTACCCGAGGTTGAAGTTAACGGCGTGAGGACGGTTCACCACGTTCTTCATCAGCTTGTTGTCGACAAACTGCGTGTTCTGACCAATCTGGTAGACCGTAGTCTTTGACCAGGTGTAGTTAGAGCTCCACTGCAGGTTGCCGAAACGCCGATTGAGCTGCACCTGCAACGAGTGGTAGTTACTGGAACGGTCGTAAGTCCAGAGGGGGATTCCCTGGAAACCACTGAAGCCAACCATGGAGCGAATCAGGTTGGTGGAATAGAATCCACTGGTGGTTGTGGGATCGCGGAAGCGGGCGATCTGACCGTCGCGCGGATTCCACGTGGTGTACGGCGCCACGGCGTTGAAGTCGTAGTTCTGTCCGTAGCCATGGCGCAGGGCGTTGCCTACGTAAGATACGTCGAGCACCATGCCTTTGCCGATATCCTGCTGAACACCGAAGCTCCAGTTGTAAGTGGTTTGTACTTTCTGATCCTGCGATCCACCTACTACGGTTTGCGGTGTGAAGAAGGTCTGCGCACCGGCAAGGCTGTTGAAGTCGGTGTAGAGCACGACCGGCGACTGGAAGTTCGGCGGGGCCGCCATCGGACCCGTTCCCGCGCCCGTGGCACCGATGTTGTCCACGGTCCAGTTGCGGCCCGAGGTGACGCCGAAGCCGCCGCGCATGGCTGTTTTGCCATTGCCGAAGAGGTCGATGGCAAAGCCGAACCGTGGCGCGATCTGAATCGGAGGCACTTTGAAGAAATGGCTGTCGTACTGCTTGATACCCGAGAACGGGATGCCGCCCGACGGGTAAGAAGCGGTGTCGAAGGTGCCTTGCCGGACAAACGGGAACAGCGCGCCGGTGACCGGGTTAACCGCCCTGCGCTGCCCGTCGACGAGCGCAGGGAAGAGAAGCTGACCTGCCTTACCGCGGTCGTAGCTTGCCTGGTCGAACAGCCCGAGCGTGGCGCCCTGGGAGTACAGGTCGCCCATGCGGTGGAAGCGCACGCCGGCGTCGAGTGTGATGCGGCGGGTCATCTTCCAGGTATCCTGGACGAACCACTCAGCCTGCTGGTAATGGGCGTGGTTCACCTGTTTCTTGTTGTCGTCTCCGTAGGCGAAGATGCTCCCGAGCAGCGCGTTCGAGTAGGGATAGCCCGTATCGAGAGCGGCCGCACGGTCCGAGCCGAAGTAATACGACCCGGCGACGTTGTAAGTGGAATAGACACTTACGTTGCGCGACATCAGCTCCATGTAGAAGCCGGCCTTCAAGGTATGAGCGCCCTTGATCCAGGTGATCTTGTCGGTGACGGACTGCACGGTATCGGTACCCACAAAAGGCCAGCGAGGGTCGTGGCCGAACGCGGGAGCGCGGCTGATGCCCTGGCCGGAGGACTGAGCCGCGAAGCCGGCCGGCAGACCGAAGTTGACCTGAGGAAGCAGGTTCAGTACGTTGCTGCCCTGGAAGATTCGGGGCAGGTTGACGGGTTGCCCGTTGGCTCCTTTGAGTGGCAGCAAGTTGTCCTCATACGTTTTGGTGCCACCCGTGGATGTGGACGTTACGTCATCGATTGGGTTGACGCCCTGGCGTCCGCGATTAACGCCCCACGTCGCTTCGTTGATGATGTTCGGACTGATGGTGTAGATGAGTGTTCCGACGGCGCCTGCCGCCCGAACGTTATAGCTGTGCGGGAACTGACCCCAGCTTCCCCCGGCGGGTCCGACGGTTCCGGCATAACCGTCCACCGCCTGGTAGTCCTGAATCAGGCGGACGAACGAATTGATCTTCGACGAGACGTTGTAATCGACGCGCAGCACCTTGTCCTCATTGGGGCGTGACTGCGGGAGGATGGCCCGGTAGTTGAACTGTCGCTGACCGGTCGGGTCGAGCGCGAGTCCGGCGGCATCGGGCGCCGGGAAGAGGTTCAGCATGGCCTGACCGGCGGGGCTGATGCGATTCGACGGTATACGGTTCCCGGGAAAAGGCGACTGGCCGTTGGCCGGATCGAACACCGGAATCTGGACGCCCGTGGTGGTGACCGTCTGCGAGAAATCGCCCTGCCGCTCCAGCGCGGTGGGCATGGTGAACGTGTTGTCGATGCGGTTCTTGTTACGCAGGTAGTCTGCGGAAAAGAAGAAGAACAGCTTGTTCCGGTTTCGGTTGAAGTTGGCGCCAGGAATCAGGAGTGGTCCGCCGAACGTGCCGCCTGGATTCTGGTAGCGATAGCGCTGCTTGGCAATTCCGTTCTTGTTGTTGAAGAACTCATTGGCGTTGAACATTTCATGACGCCAGTAATAGAAGGCGCTGCCATGATAGGCCGGTGTGCCGCTCTTGATGGTGAAGGTCAGCTGGCCACCTGTGCGGCCTCCGTACTCGGCCGTGTAGTTCGACACCAGCAGCTTCAGCTCGGAAATGGCGTCGATGCTGGGCGACAAATAGCCGGGGTTGAGATTACCCGAGTCCTGACTGGCGACGCCGTCGAGGTTGAGAATTACCTGCCCAGTTTGTCCGCCGTTCACTGCCGGAATGCCCCCGCCGGACCAACCGCGGAAGTCGTTGCCGGCCAGCGTCTGCACGCCGGGCAGCGCCATGATCAGCGACAGCGGATTGCGTCCGCGTGTGGGCGTGTCTTCGATTTGGCGGAGTCCGATGGAAATGGAACGGTCCGAGCTGTCGGTGGCGACGCGCGCCGCTTCACCCTTCACGTCCACGGTGGTTGTGATGTCACCGACCTGCAGCGCGATTTCATGCAGGTCGACGCGTTCCTGTGCGCCAAGCGCGATGGCTCGCTGCTGGTAGGTTTTGAAACCCGGGGCGGTTACGGTGAGAGTGTAGTTGCCCGGGAAAAGATTTGTGAAGATAAAGCTGCCGGTGCCTGAGGTGGTGAAGAGACGGTCTTGTCCGGAAATGTCGGCAGTCAGCTTTACGGTCGCGGAGGGGAGAACGCCTCCGGTGGAATCGGTGACGGTGCCCGACATCTGGCCCGTCACCCCTTGTGAGAACGCCGGCAGCGCTGCCAGCGTGAGAACTACAACGATCAGTGACAGTATCCTCTTCATCACATACTCCCCAGCCGCGTGGTGCGGATTTCAAGCCGTTTGCGAGCCTGATTTTGGAGTAATTAGATAACAGCGCGCCGGGTAAAGTCAATTACCGCTTTTTGATTGTGATGGCCATGCCGCCGCCGGTGGTGTAAACGACGGTGTCGAGGTCGGGGCTGGATGTGACGGCTTTCATGTAATCCGGCACCATCTCGACGTTGTGTGCGAGGAGAATTCCGCCCAGCCGAACCAGCGGCAGGAGCTTATTGAGGTAGTCGACGTAGCCGTCTTTCTCGGCGTCGATGAAGACGATATCGATGGGGTCTCGCAGCTTTGCGATGTTGGCGTGAGCGTCGCCTTCGACGATGGTGACGCGCGATTCGACTCCGCCCTGTGCGAAGTGTTTACGAGCCTGTGCGGCGCGCGTTTTATCGAGCTCAAACGTGGTTAACTTGCCGCCTGTCTTTTCCAGCGCGAGGCAGAACCAGAGTCCCGATATTCCGGTGGATGTTCCAATCTCGACGGCGTTCTGTGCATTGATGGATTCGGTGAAGATGCGAATCAGGCGCCCGTCCGCGGCGGGAACGTTGGCGTAAAGCTCACCGGCTTTGATGGCGGCTTCGAGTGCCTCGAAGACCTTCTTCTCCACTGCGGATTTCGCAATGGGCGGTGCGGTTTCATTGCCGGGCGATACACGGTTGCCGCCAGCGCGGCGTGGACCCTGAGCGGACATGGCAGCCGTCAGGATCAAAGTGAGACATACGGGGGTGAGTTTCATTTGCTCTTGTTACTCTCTGCAGAAGGACCCGTTGAGCCCACTGGTGGGCGCCGCCGTGATGGCGGGCTCATCGGGATTACGGCGGCGGAAGCTGAGGTATTGCAGTGCCGGGGGCTGAGTCGGCGTGAGTGTGAAGTTAACGCGTACCGGACCTTTCTCACACGTCATGTCGAACACGCCGCGGAGCCAGTTCTCCGGGCGAACGTCGCCGATGGAGGAGCAGGCGCCGGCTTCGGTGCGGGCTTGTGCCAGTTCGTTGCTGCGCTGTGCTTCGGGCACGTCGAGGAAGAGGTTCATCGCGGCGACGCGGTGGAGTTCCCTCATGTCGGCATTGCGCCACACCTTGACGATGCTGTCGCGCATGGAGCTGAGCAGGGGCGAGACGGGAAGTTCGCGGGGGCGAAGCGCGCCTGTGGGGAGGAGAAGGTCCCACGACTCGTTGATCGGCCCCGATGGTCCGGAGTATGTCTTATTGGCCATGGCGAACATGCCCACACCGAACTCGGGCAGCCACGCCATGTAAGAGCCGAAGCCGGGAAGTCCCCCTCCGTGGCCGACGATGTGGGCGAAGCGGCAGTCGCTTGAGATGCGCAGACCGTAGCCATAGCCGCTGAACTGTGCTTTGCCCCGAGCGGCTGTCAGGGCGGACGGACGCCAGAGTTGGTTCATCTCGCGCACGGACGCTCGGGCGACCGGGCCGTGGTCGGCTTCGTCGCGTGCGGGCCAGGCGGAGAGGTGGAAGGCGACATAGCGCGCGAGGTCGGTGGCACTGGTGAGGAGTCCGCCCATGCTGCCGAAGGCGCCGTGCGGCAGAGGCTTCTCTTCTTCGAAGGCGCCATCGGGTTTGCGGCGGTAGCCGGTGGCTCGGCGGGCTGCGGGGATGGCGGTGTATTCGAGGCTCGACGAGCTCATGCCGAGGGGCGCGAGGATCTCCTTTTCGACGTACTTGCGGTAGTCGGTGCCTGAGGCTTTCGTCACGATGCGGCCGAGGAGGCCGAAGCCGTAGTTGGAGTACTCGTAAGCACTGCCTGGCGCGGTGGAGAACGGGATGCCTTTCTTCAGCCAGGCGGCGAGGTCGGCGTCAGTGGCTCCCAGTTGCTGGTCGCCCCACGGGTTGTCTTCCGGGAAGCCCGCGCCGTGAGTCAGCAGGTGACGGATGCGGACCGGTCCCGCGTCGGAGGTGGGGAGGGCCATCTTCGCGAACTCGGGAATGAAGCGCGAGACGGGGTCTTCCAGCGAGAGCTTGCCGGCGTCGCGCAGCTTCAGGATCGCGAGCGCCGTGAAGCTCTTGGTCATGGACGCGATGCGGAACACCGTCTCCGCAGTGACGGCATCCTTTGCGGTCAGGTCGCGGACTCCGGTGGAGCGGACGTGCGCCAGTTCACCGTCGATGACGAGCCCCCAGACCATACCTGGAATGTTCTGCGCTTTTGCATACTTTTCAAATGCGGCATCGATGTCGGCGGCGGCGGCGAGGAGCTTCGCTTTGCGCCCGGCGTCGGTGAACCGGGCCGCGGGGTAGTTGGTGGCCTCGGTCTGAGCGGCGGCTGCCGAAGCAAGAAGCAAAGCGAGTGCCAGGCACGGACGCATGGAACTACTGTAGCGAGTCCGGGTATATGCTGGCAGCACTATGTTGCGCAGGCGCGAATTTGCAGGGCTGGCTGCGTTGCCCTTCCTGGCCAATGCGGCTCCAAAGCCGATGAAGATTGTGGGGATCGACACGATTTACTGGCCGTCGCGGAATGATGCCGATTTCTGGCCCCACTGGACGTGGGTGCGGATTCGGACGGACGCCGGAATTGAGGGGATCGGCGAGACGTATCCCCGGAATGAGACGGAAGCGGCGGCGATCCATGCGGCGGGTCGGGCGCTGCTCGGCCGGGATCCTCGAGACGTCGAGCGGATCTGGGCGGATCTGTACCGGACCTTCGACTACTCGATCACGGGCGGGGCGGAGATGCGGGCCATCAGCGCACTGGATCTGGCGCTGTGGGATCTGGCGGGCAAGGCGCTGGATGCTCCGGTGTGGAGCCTGCTCGGCGGCCGGTCCAATCCACGAGTTCGACTGTACAACACCTGCTTTCCGCACAAATACGACTTCAACAAAGAGCCCGACAAGATCATGCAGGAGGTTCTGGACGGCTACGGAATCAGCGCGATTAAGGTATGGCCGTTCGATGGTGCGGCGCATCGCAATAAATACAGCTTTGTTACCGACGCCGATATTGAGGAAGCGCTCCGGCCGGTTCGGATATTGCGGGATAAATTCGGGAATAAGATCGAAATTGCGATTGAATGCCACAGCAACTGGAATCTGAGTTCGGCGATTCGAATTGCTCGGGCGCTGGAGCCACTGCGGCCGATGTGGCTGGAGGACATGCTGCTGCCTGGGAGCTTTGGGCAGTACCGGCAACTGGCGGAATCGACCACGCTGCCGCTGACCGTGGGCGAACGAATGGCGGGCCGGCGGTCATTCCAGCAGCTGATTGAATCGAAGACGCCGAAGTTTGTGATGTTCGACGTGTGCTGGTGCGGCGGTATCACGGAGGCTCGGAAGATCACGGCGATGGCCGATACCGCGGACTTGCCCTTCGCTCCGCATACGGCGGGCGGGCCGCTTTTGTTTTATGCCTCGACGCATTTGTCGACCGCGATGCCGAACCTGTGGATTCAGGAGAGCTGCCAGCGCTTTTACGAGCATGACTGGAAATTCATGCTCGAAGACGTGTGGGTTCCCTCCGGCGGATCGATTGCGGCATCGGACGCACCGGGGTTCGGCCTGCGAATCAGGCCCGACGTTTGGCGGCACAGCAAAGCTGTTACCCGGTCGACGACTCGGGGTTGAGTGGTTTATCCTAAGACGCCAATGCCACTTCCATCCGATGAGAAAGTAGTTGCGCTCGCCAACGATCTGCTGGCGGTGTTCGACACGATGTTCGGTGTCCATCCGGGTTTCCGTCCTGCCCACGCGAAAGGGCTGTTACTTGAAGGTACGTTCACTCCGGTCCCCGAAGCAGGGGGCTTGACTCGGGCGCCTCACGCGAACCGGCCGTCGACGCCGGTGTTCGTTCGATTTTC
This sequence comes from Bryobacteraceae bacterium, assembly GCA_034408745.1. Classification (GTDB taxonomy): domain Bacteria; phylum Acidobacteriota; class Terriglobia; order Bryobacterales; family Bryobacteraceae; genus JAWXCM01. The sequence continues at coordinate 1,425 of JAWXCM010000187.1, read as the reverse complement.
CAATTCGACCGGCCTGCCGGCGCTGCCGGATACGGACGCCAACGCCAATCCTCGCGGCATGGCGATTCGTTTCATGCTGGGCGAGCGGCAGCACACCGACATCATCAGCCACTCAGTGGACGGATTCCCGACGCACACGGCTGGTGAGTTTCTGGAGATGTTGCGCGCGGCCGGGGCGAGTGCTGGCTCGACGGAATCCCCGACCCCGATCATGAAATTCCTGGGGGCTCATCCGGCGGCGCTCCAGTTTGTTCAGACACCGAAGCCGCACCCGTCGAGCTTTGCCCGGCAATCGTACTTTGGGGTGACTGCGATGCAGTTCACCAACGCGGACGGCGTGAGCCAGTTTGGCCGGTACCGGCTGGTTCCGGTGGCCGGAGTCGACCTTTTGAGTGACGACAAAGTGGCCGGGCTCGGCGAGAATTTCCTGTCCGAGGAGATTCAGCAGCGCCTGGCTGCGGGTCCTGTGGCGTTTGACGTGCTGGTCCAGCTGGCCGATGAAGGCGACGTGGTGGACGACGCCACCATCCACTGGCCGGCGGAGAGACCTGTGGTGACACTGGGCCGGGTGGAGATCACCGGTGTGGTGGCTGACGGGGCCGCGCAGCAGCAGTACATGATTTTCGATCCGATTCCGCGGGTCGACGGGATTGAGCCCTCCGCGGATCCGCTGCTGGAGCTTCGCGCCGCTATCTACTTGATCAGTGGCCGGCGTAGGCGCGCCGCCGAAGAACAATAGGGGGGCAGCTCCCCAGAGCTGCGGCGGACGCCTACGTCCGCCAACAAGCTGACTAAGCCTGAGCAGCCGACGTCACTTCAGTCGAAAAGAAATTCGAACCAGTCAGGGGCACTGACCAACCCCCAAACTGCAGGATTAGCGGAATTACGCGATGTTCACGCTTGACCATGCGGTCGTAAACTCAGTTGCTTACGGGAAAGTACCATGGGCAGCTGGACGCGGACGCAGACCAGTTTCTCGGGTTTATTGTGATTGCGGCCCCGCGCGGGGCTACCGTCACCCACGATCCAATGCCCACTTTGCCGTGAAGTATCGTAAGGCGGACGAGCCCGCAAAAGTGCACATCAGCGCGGAACAGATGGGAGCGGAATGGGTGATCTCGATCCGAAAGACGCGTCGGCCATTTCTAAATCTAAACCCTTCACGCGATTGCACACTGCCGAGGAATATCCCGGGACCGGCGTAGGCTTAGTAGCGATTTGCCGCCGGATCGTGCAGGCCCAGGGAGGTCGCATCTGTGCGGAATCCGTACTGGGCGAAGGAACAACATTGTTTTCACGCTTCCGGTGGAAAGCCGAGCCGCATTGAACCTAGAAACGGCAGTTGAAGGGCTGGCTTGAATGGCAAGTGATAGATAATGTTGAAGATGAGCGAAGATCTGGGTCTGGTAAAGACTCACCCGATGG
>JAWXCM010000186.1:0-5180 GCA_034408745.1 Bryobacteraceae bacterium | reverse complement strand
GCTGAGCACGACCCCGGAGGCGGCCCATACGGACAGCATCACGGCGCCGATCAGCAGGTAGCCAGGCTGGCTGCCGCGGCGGACAAAAATCTGCATCACGATCTCTTCGGTGCCGGGCGGAACCGCCTCATAGACCACGCGGGAGAGCGTTCGTGAGACGGCAAGGGCGTTGGCCTGGACAAGGATTGCCGTCACCGTAGTCAGCACGGGAAAGAACGACAGCAGCCCCGAGTACGCGGCTCCTTTCGCGATGCCAAAACAGTTATCGCGATAGGCGGCGATGCAGGACTGCCGGAGCAGAATCCAGAATTCGCGGAGGAATGGCACTCTAACCAATATGCCCGACGGCGGCCCCACGGCTCTGCGTTGCTGCCGTTTTACGGCGTCGGAACAGTCCGACGCCCGTGCCGATCCAAACTCCGGCGGAGATGGAGGCCATGAATTTCTGTTCGCCTGTGCCCTGGAATTCGAGGCGGATCACGCTCTCCCGCGTGGACGGGCGCGCCTTCACTACCAGAAAGCCGAGTTTGTTGTTTTCCAGCCAGACGGGTGCGCCGTCCTGTGTCGCGGTCCAGCCTGGCTCGGCTGCTACGGCGACTGAGACATCGTGACCTTCCGGGATCACGCCACGGATCTCGGCCATGCCCTGCGAGACCCAGCGGAAGGGCAGCGGGGGGCGGCTGGTATCGACTATGGCGTCGGTGTACGCGCCAATCCAGTCGCGATGGCTATAGGCCGGCTGCTCGCCGGGACGGACAGCGTGGGCATAGCTGCGGAAGGGAACACGGAAGATCCAGTCATCCCCATCGGCGTACACGCGTTCGAGCACGCCGTCGAACATGCGCGGATTCTTGTAGTCGCGGTAGTGCTCCGTGGAACTGGGCCCGTGAATGACGATGTACTCGACTCCGAGGGCCTGCACCTGTGCCAGGGCATCGGCCACCTCGCGACCGGGCCGGGCGTCGCGCAGGGTACGAATCGCATACGCGAAATCGACCGCGTTCCGGATCTTCAGGCCGGATTCAAATGCGCCGCCCACCTGCTCCAGGTCGAAGTACTTGTTCAGACGAAACCGCAGGCCGCCGGTGGCGAGGATGCGGCCCCTGGGATGCTGGTCGGCGAGCCATTTCGCGATCTTGTACTCGCTGGTCTGCTGGGTGGCCACGGGTGTCCAGGAGCTGTAGCCCTGCGTGATGTAGGTTCGAGCCTGCGGGACTCCGGCGATGAGCAGCGGGATCAGTACCGCCAGCGCACAGACCTTGCGAAGTGGGCGCTCACTGGTCAGGCCGAAGCGAAGGAACGCGATCGCGGCGAGGCAGACGAAGACCTCCATCTCCAGCGCGTAGCGGCGCGATTCGGGGAGGACGTCGATGCCCCAGGAGTAGAAGATCAGGACGGGCCACGCGAAGGCGAAGCAGCCGACCGTGGCGAAGCTGGCGAAGAAGGGCCAGCGCAGAGACCACGTAAACAGCCGGATCAGCAGGATGCCGGCGACCCATCCCCCGAGGAGCCACTTCTGCTTCACAGCCAGCTGATAGTTAAAGGCGTCGAGCGGCCAGTTAAAGGCGATGGTCTTGATGAATGTTGGGGTGAGCCAGAAGCAGGCGAGTCCGTACGCCAGCGCCCCTGTCGCCACGACGAGCCAGAATCGAGGGCCGCGTTCGCCCGATCCGGCGGAGGACACCAGCATGAGCAGCACACAGATGGCGGTCGCGAGCGCTGCGATCCAGTTGGTCAGTGCGATCGCGACTAACAGCACGGCGGCGGCCACGAGGCGGCGAAAGGAGTAAGCCAGCGCCGCGCGCCAGATCGCGATGAGGGCGAGCGGGAGCAATGTGAGTCCCGTATTATGCGGACCCTCGCCGTACTTGGTGAGGACGTGCACGTGCCAGGGAAGATACGTAATGCCGCGGTCGCGGTCGATTTGCGGAATCAGGCCGTAGAGGGGCGAGTAGAACGTGTAGGCGAGAGCCGCGGCCAGGGCCCAGCCACGGCTTCGGGTGAAGTAGAAAACGAACAGGAACAGCGTTGCCGGTCCAAGGCACGTCATGGCGGCTGTCAGCAGCTTGAAGGCGTAGGCAGGGTCGGTTCCGGTGAGCAGACTGAGCAGGCCGCTGGCGTAAGGCAGGCCGGGCACGTAGACAAACTGCGAGGGAAGACCGCCGTACTGCAGCGGCATCCAGCCCCACGGGTTGGGGTGCGCCGCGAAGAAACGCGCCATTCCCTGGTAACCGCCGGCGATGCTGTCGCGGTAGCGCGATTCACCCGGGAGAAACAGAGGCCAGTCGAGCGCTACGTTGAGCAGGAAGAGCGCCGCACAGATGAGCGCGGTGATCGCGACATCGCGCCGTGTCATCGTGGCCGGCCCAGCCAGAACAGACCCGCGATTCCAGACAGCGACATCAGTGTGACCATCCAGCCGATTCGGTTCGACAGGGGCATGGGAAACTCGAAGCGCACTTCGTGGTCACCGGGAGGCAGGTCGACCACCATGAAGCCCAGGTTGTCGATGCGGATCGGGACGCGGTTGCCGCCAGCGTAGGCGCGCCAGTTGGCGTCCATGCTCTCGGCGACCCAGAGCGACTGGCCCGCTGCGACCCTGGCTTTCACGAAGAAGCGGTCCGTGCCATCCCAGCGCATTTCGGTCGGCGCGTCGGGGCCCTGTTCCACGTTGCGATACCAGAGGTCGAGCTGCGGTGGCTCGCCGTTGCCGGGGATGAAGGGCAGCGCGTCGTGTCCGGCGCGGTCGACAACGCGGGCGAGGGTCTTGTAACGGCGAGGCACTTCGTAGATCGTATCGCCACGGCCGTTGTCGTACAACACGGGCAGCTTGCCCGCGAATTTCTCGGGAAACTGGAAATCTTTGTAATGCTCGCGCGATTTCTTTCCATTCACGAGCACCGCGTCGACGCCGAGGATCTGCAGATAGCGGATCGCGATATTGGCGTCGTCGCCGAGGTAGGCCTGCCACACAGGCGGCACCACCTTCGGATTCAGCAGACCTTGCTCGGACCCGCCGGTCAGCTGGGGCAGGTCGTACCAGGCGTTGTACCAGAAGCGCACAGTGCCGGCGGGAAGCGCCCGCGCGTTCGGCATGTTCTTCGCCATCCAGGTGGTGAGTTCGTGCTCGACACGGGGCTCGGGGTAGTCGGTAACGAAGAACGTTCGCGATTTCTGGAGATAGCTCCACGCGGGGGAGAGACTCAGGACTACAACCGCCGCTACAGCGACGCGGGCGAGGATCGGAAAGCGCCAGGGGATGCTCCAGAAGCGGCGGAGCAGCTCCACCACCAGGAGGATGAGGAGCATGTCGAGCTCGGGGAAGAGGCGGGCCGGTTCCCCGATGATGCGGAAGTCCAGGTAGTGGTTGCCGACCGAATTGATGAAGAATGCTGCGGCGGCTCCGCACAGGAAGGTGAACCAGGCCTGATCGCGGCGGCCTCGCGCCAGGTAATCAGATAGCAGAACGAAGCCAATCACGAACCCGAGTGCCACCCACCGGGACCACATGTTGCCCTGGCCGGAGACGAACTGCATGTTGAACAGAGTGACGGTCAGGTAAGACGGCACCAGCCAGAACGCGGTCAGCCCATAGGCGAGCACCGGGATGATGGCGGCGCGGATCCAGACGGTGACATCGCGGTGGGTGACGTACAGGCTCCAGATCAGAATCGGGAACAGGATCGCCAGCGAAGTGGCGCCGTAGAAGTTGTTCGACACCACCATGGCGCAGGAAATGGCGGCAAGTGCAAGCGAGACGGGGCGCCAGGATTCGGTGGCCCGCCAGGTGAACAGCAGAGCCAGGGGGATCCATGCGAGCGCGGACATGTGCGGTCCTTCCCCATAACGCAGCAGCACGTTGAGGCGATAGGGCATCATCAGCGGAGCGTCGTCGCGAATGGAGAAGTTGAGCAGATAGCTCGGGCTTATGAGTGCGGTGGCGGTGGCTGCCAGGTATCCCGCCATGCGCGACCGGCTGCACCACGATGCGAATAAATAAACGGCGGCGATGCCGAAGCAGTACATGCTGGCGACATAGATGTGATACGCCCTGGCGGGCAGCAGCCTCGGTACGTATTTCGCGAGCGCGGCAGTGCCATAGCGGAGTGCGGGCGGGTAGATGTAATCCGTGCGCGTACCGGCGTACCAGTTCGGCTGCCAGTTGGGATGCGGCCAGTGGTCTCTCAGGAAGCGCGCGTCGGAGATGAACGTGCTTTCAATCGACTCCCAGAGGTCGAGGTACTTTGCTTTGAAAAACGGCCGGATCAACATGGCAACCGCGATGAACACGATCAGCCAGTCCAGGATCCGTCGGAAGCGGCTGGAGCGAAGGATAGAGATCACGGCTGGGCGGGTTGATCTCCCCGTTCTGTGGCTGCGCCGGAGTAGCGGCGGGAAAGGCTCTCAAACTGCCGGCCTCGAATCATACCGGAGCGGTGCAGCATAAACCGCAGCAGCAGGAGCAGGATGGAGAGGCCGTATCTGGAACTCTGCACAAACGATGCCGACGACGCCTGCGGGAAGTAGCGTGTCGGTACGGGGACTTCGTCGATGCGGAACCCGAGTTCGACGAACTGCGCCATGATTTCCTGATCGAAGATGAAGTTGTCGGAGTTCATGTCGAGGTTGACCGACTCCAGAGCCTCGCGCCGATAGGCCCGGTAGCCGGTGTGGTACTCGGCCAGCGCCAGGCCGAAAACCTTGTTCTCCAGCTCCGTAAGGAATCGATTCGACACGTACTTCCACCAGGGCATGCCCTGGCTCACCACGTTGCCGCCGAGGAGTCGCGAGCCGAGGACGACGTCCGCGCGGCCCTGCTGAATGGGCTCGATGACACTGGGAAGTAGCTGTGGATCGTACTGATAGTCGGGGTGGACCATCACGATGATGTCGGCGCCAGCCTTCAGCGCTTCGCGGTAACAGGTTTTCTGATTCGCCACGTAACCGTAATTTCGGTTATGAACAAACAGTTCGAGGCCGAGTTTTCGGGCAATTTGCACGGTTTCGTCAGAGCTGCCGTCGTCGACGAGGATAACCAGATCCACCACATTGTGAGGCAGCTCGGCATAGGTCATATGCAGTGTGCGCGCCGCATTATACGCGGGCATCACCACAACGACCTTGGCTTTTTGACTCATTCGCGAACAGGCTCCGCTACTATGACGAACTGGTAAGCGAAT
>JAWXCM010000185.1:0-7094 GCA_034408745.1 Bryobacteraceae bacterium | reverse complement strand
TGCGAGCACCGCCGGAGCTACGGCCACGCCGGGTCGGCGCGCAAAAGCCATGGCAAACGCGAGTACCGCCGCCAGCCCCGCGGCACTCCACGAGACCGCAAATACGTCGGGCGACAGTGGCACCAGTAACGGCACCAGCAGAAACGCCGCCGCTTCCCAGACGCGCCCACTCGACGCCGCCCGCAGTCCCGCCAGCGCGCAACTGAGCGCCGCAAAAAACGGCACATACATGAGATACCGTGCCGGCTGGAATTGCGGCCCAACCAACCACTTCGATTGCTCCAGCACCAGCCAGGAAACCGCGACACTCAGGGCCCCAGTCACCGGAAGCACCCACAGGAACGCCCGAACCGGCCACCCGACCGCCAGTCGAACCCGCCACGCCCCCACCAGCGCGGCCACCAGCAGTACGGCAAAGTGCAGCCAGTACTTGCCGATCCACGTGTCGACCCAGTTGTAGGAGGCGCGCATCCGCAGAATCGTCTCCAGGTCGGCCGGAATTCGCGTTGCCAGCCCCAGCGCCTCACTCGCCCCAGGTTGCGTAAACACCGACAGCGCGATCAGCCCCGGCCCAGCCAGCAGCACCGCCATTTCACGCCACCGACGCTCCAGCACGCACAGCCCGGCCATCATCACCCACACAATCAGCGCCGTCGGCGGATGGTACGCGAACGCGGCGGTGCATGCCAGTGCCGCCCCGGTCCAGCTTTCACCGGCAAGCAGTCCGAGGCTCAGCAGCACAAGCCCGAAGGCAAACCCGCGGGGCACCGGTTCATACTCGACGGTCAGCACCTGCGGCCCATTCACCGTCGCCCCAAGCGCCAGCAGCGCCGCCACCGCAAAGCTCATCGCCGGATTCAGGCCAGCCGCCCTCGCCAGGAGAAACACACCGAAAATCCCCAGCGCCCGAAACAGAACCTGTTGGCCCATAAGCAGCCATTCAAAGGACAGCCCGGTTGCGCGTCGCAGTCCAAGCACCACTTCGTCATACAAAGTGAATGCGACGTGCGGGCGCGCCGCCATGGCGTCCTGCGCCAAAACGGCTGGGTTCTCAAGATGCTGAAGGATGGGGATGTAGACCTGCGTGTCGGACTGCAGGATCGTGTGGCCGGGGAACCACCAGAAACTAACCGCCGTCAGCAGCACAGCGGCGGCGATGGCCCACAACCGGTCAGCACTCATTTGGCAGGCGTTTTCTCCAGCTGCTGTTTCACCCAGACGCGCTTCGGATTCAGCGCCAGCGCCTTCTCCAGCGCCGCCCGGGCCTCCGCATTCTTATTCCGCTTCCGCAGCGCAAGACCCGCCCACAGGTGCGCCTCGGCCAGCTTTGGATCCATTTGCGAGGCCCTCTGGAAATCGGCCAGCGACTTGTCGACACCCCCGCCAAGTTGCTCGGGAAGGTAGTAGTTCCCCACCCCGCGGCTCAGGTAAGCCATCGCGTTCTTCGGGTCCAGCTCAATCGCCTTGTTGATCTCCTCCAGCGCGCAGCGTCCGTATTTCAGGCCCAGCAGCGTATTCGCCGGGATAATCTGACCGCACAAAGTGCCCAGTATCCGGTGATTCTCAGCTACAGCGGGCTTCAGCTCCACCGCCTTCTGCGCTGCCTTGATCCCCGCTTCAGCCGCTCGAGCCGCCGCACCCTTGTCCCGCAACTCCAGCGCGACTTCCGCCAGATACGACTGCGCCAGAGCCACCCTGTACTGCGCCGCCGCGTCGGCCGGCTTTTTCCCGACTTCCGCGGAAGCCTCGGCCACCAGCTTCTCCAGCCCACTCCGATCCTGCAGATCGCGAGCCGTCTCCAATGGAGTCGCCGCGGACAAAACAATCGTCATCAACCCAGTCAGCAACTTCATAAAACTCCAAAATAAACCCTACAGCCGGGCCACCCGTCTCTGAATCACCAGAAACCACATGGCAATTAAAAACAAAATCACGCCGTTTAAAGCGAGCACTGTGCCGACATTCGAATGCGTAATCAATTCCCCGGAAATCAAAGCGCCAAACGGCATCCCGCCACGGAACGCCACGTTGTAGACGCTCATCACGCGCCCCCGCATCTCATCGGGAACAATCAGTTGCACCAGCGAACTGATCATCGCAAACACCGCGACCAGCGCGACACCCCCCAGAAACAGCAGTACCGAACTCAGCACAAGAGATTTCGACAGCCCAAACCCGGCGATCAGCACGCCCAGCAGCGCCAGCGTCAGCAGCGCTATGCGACCCTTGTCCGGAATCGCCCCGAAGGCGGCCACCAGCAGCGCCCCAATAATCGCGCCGAGCCCCGACACCACCAGCATCCACGTAAACAAATCCGGCCCACCGTGGAACACGTCACGAACCACAACGGGGATGTACACCATCAGCGGAATGCCGAAGGCGGTCATAAAAAACGCAATCGCGATCAGCGCTGGCAGCCCTTCCCGCGCGGCTACAAAATTCAGCCCTTCCTTCAGCGAACCGAACAGCGTCGAGCCGGCCTTCATCGGAGTCTGCCGCATCGGCAAAGCGGTCAGGGCCAGGATCGGCGCGACATAGGACAGCCCGTTGATCCCGAAGCACCATGCCGCGCCCACCGTAGTCAGCAACAAACCGCCCAGCATCGGGCCAATCACGCGAGCCAGATTGAACTGGATGGAGTTTAGCGCCACCGCATTCTGCAGTTCTTTCACCGGCACCAGCGTCGGTACCAGTGCCGAGTACGCCGGTCCTCCGAATGCCTGCGCCAGCCCCACCACAAACGACAGCGCCAGAATGTGCCAAACCTGAACCAGCCCCAGCGCGAACAGCGACGCCAGCAGAAACGCGCACGCCATCTGCACCAGTTGCGACCCCACAAGCAGGCGCCGCCGATCCATGCGGTCGGCAATTACGCCACCGATCAGCGAAAAAAGAAAAATGGGGATCTGCCCAAGAAACGCATCCAGCCCCAGCATGCGCGGCGAGTTCGTCAGATCCAGCACAAGCCAGTTCTGCGCGACCGTCTGCATCCACGTACCGACGCTCGATAAACAGGCCCCCATCCACAACAGGCGGAACTCGGGGTAGTGAAACGCGGCGAAGGTGCGCTGGAAAAACGTTCGCCCGGCAACTGCGTCCGCGGCTTGCTGTGCGCGGCCGCTGTCGCTCACGGCAGCGGTGCGGGCCGGCTGATCAGATGCAGAATGTTTCCGTCCAGGTCGGCGAAGAACACCAGCCGGTTGCCCTGGTTGTTAAACGGCTCGCCGAGAAACGTGACGCCTTTCGTTTTCAGGATTTCGTGCCCTTCGTCGAAGTCGTCCACGTCGATCGCCAGGTGGCGGATGCCAGGATCCTTCAGCTTGTTTGACCCGCGATCACCCTCACAGGGGACGATCTCCAGCATCGAGCCATTCTGCGCGCGAACAAAGAAGTTGCCCGCGTACTCGAAGTTGATCCGAAATTCCAGATTGGCGACGTACCACTCAGCCAAAGCTTTGGGGTTGGGCGATGCGATCGCCGTGTGTTCCAGGCCTTTAAACATTACCCCGGATTGTACCAGAGCAGGCTTAGTAAATCGCGAAGCTGTACGTGTTGTCTGAGCCCTGAGGCGTGAGCGAATACTCCCCGTTCTCCAGCGGCTCATCCACCTCGATACGGAACAGCTTGTCGTCCAGCCGCGTGATCTGCAGGTAGACCGGGCGCCCCATGCCCTTGCCCTTCTTCTGCCCGATCACGACTTCGCGCTTGCCATTCTTCGAATCCAGCTTGTACAGTTCGAATTTGTCGGCCTGCTGACGGTCGGTGCGAATAATAAAGGCGGGCTCGGAAAGCGGCGTTTTCACAGGAGACGATGCACCGCTGATCACCGCAATCGTCGAGTCCTTGCGCGTTTCCTGCGCCGCCGTGCCAGCCTCGATCTCAATCAGCGTGTCCGCGTGAAGCAGATAAGGAACGTCAACCTTCTGCGGACGGGGGCCCATATACTTGTCCTGGGCCATCATGGCCATCGATAAGACCAGAGCAACGGCAGTCAGCGATGCGGCGCGCATATCTACAGGGACGATAACACGTCTACCGCGGTTTCGTCCCCGAGCGCCGGTACTGCTTGTTGATCTCTATAAAAGAAGCGCCGCCATCGCGCAGTTTCTGAACTTCCGGCTTCGGTTGCCCGTGATACTCACTCAGAAAGGTAAGATTTGCCTGTGAAATAAAGTCGGTGCCCCCGATCGCCACCTTCGCGTCTTTCGCAATCGACTCGAAACTTTTGCCCGACTTCCGCGCCGCAATCACCTGATTCGGAGACATGTTCGACCTGCGCGCAATCGTCAGAACAGCCGGAATCTCCTCCGCCGGGATGCCCTTCTGGGCGATCGCCTGCACAGCCCGCGAGCTCTGCCGGAAATAATCCGATATCGAATCGTAGTAGTCGACATCGGGTTTCACCTTCTGGCCGAGCAGCGCCATCCCGCACATCACCAACACTGCAAGTAGTCGCATATGGACGTACCTCCGCAGGTGGGACTACGCAGACGGACTATTCGTATCGCAAAGCTGTAGTGGGATTCATCCGCGACGCGCGGTTCGCCGGCAGCAGGCCGAAAATCAGCCCCACCGCAAGAGACGTCCCAAACGCTACCGCAATCGAGAGGAAGCTAATCGGGACCTTAACGTCATCGAGGAAATACTGCAGAATCAGCGGCACCGAGATCCCGGCCAGAATCCCGGCCGAGCCTCCGCCGATACTGATCAGCACGGCTTCCAGCAGGAACTGCAGCAGCACTTCCCGTCGCGACGCGCCCACGGCCATCCGCACGCCGATCTCGCGCGTCCGCTCCGTCACCGTTACCAGCATGATGTTCATAATGCCGATACCGGAGATGAAAAGCGCCAGCGTCGAGACGATAATCAGCACGATCGTCAGCACCATGGCGACTTTCTGCGCCGTGTCCAGAATTCCCGCCAGATTCTCAATGCTGTACCTGGCCCCGGGTCGATGCCGGCTCTGGATCAGCTGCTTAATCTGATCGGTCATCGGCACCACGTCCTGCGTGAACTTAGCCTGGACGTAGAACGGATCCACGCGCTCCACGGGGATGAAGTAGCGCTGCACCGAAATGGGAATCAAAATCGTCTCGTCAGTGAGTTCCGACAGCCCGAACGTGCTGGTGCGCTCGCGAAACGTACCGATCACGTCGAACTGCAAACCGTGTAGTTTCAGCTTCTGACCAACGGCAGCCGACTGGCTCCCGAACAGCCGCTTCGCCAGCTTGCCCGTCAGCATGGCGACGCGATTCCGCATGACAACGTCGTTGGCGTCCATGAACCGGCCCTCCGGCACAGCCAGATTGCGCACCAGCCGGTACTGATCGTCCGAGCCGATGATGCGCACGTCTTCCTGTTTGCCCTGGATGGGGACGGTGTCGTAGGACGTCATCACCGCCGTTGCAGCAGTGATGCGGCCGCCAAACTGGCGGCGTATCGCTTCCACATCGGCCATCTTGACGAAGTCGGCATCCACGAGAGTAGACGTCTGGCTGCCCGCCTCGAAACTGCCGTAAATAAGGTTGGAACCGATCCCGCGGATTTGATCGAGGATGTAGTCGCGGCTGGTCAGCGATATCGTGACCACAAGAATGACGGAGGCGTTTCCAATCACCAGCCCCAGCGCGGTAAGCAGGGTACGCACCTTGTTTGCCGCCAGCGACTGATAGCTGAAGCGAAGCGCCTCGCCGAAATTCATCCCAGTCTCAGTTTACGCCCCAGCCTGCGCCGCCTGTTTCAGAAGCCGCTCGGCTTCAGAGCGAGGCGGATCGTCCGGGCTCAGCGAGGAGTGCAGGTACTTCTGCAGCAACTCCCTGGCCACCGGCAGGTTCTGCTTCGCACGGACATACGCACTGGCGCGTTCAAACATCAGGCGCGGATTACCAGGTTGCAGCTTCTCGGCCTGAGCAAAGATCGCTTCGCTTTCCTGAAGCCGTCCCTGGTGCGATAAAAACCGCGCCAGATCGATCGCCCGGCCTACCGACCTGGGAGCCATGTTGAACGCAGACCGGAAGTGAAACTCCGCAGTCTTGAATTCCTTACGCTTCTCCGCAAGAAGCGCCATGTCGTAGTGATACTCTGTCGGGTCCAGCTTCTGGATTCGCGTCGCCAGCCGCTCCGCCTTGTCCAGACCGCCGCCGAGGAAGCCCGGTGCTTCCAGGTAATAGCTGAACAGATCGTTGATCGCTTCCAGATTGCGCCCGTCGAGCTCCACGGCGCGCTCGAAATTCTGCCGCGCTTTGGACGCCAGCATCGGAGCGCTCAGCGGATTCGAAGTCTCCGCGCGCCGTCCGTATGCCTTGCCAAGCCAGTGAAAATACTCGGAGTTACCCGAATTCGCTGCAACCGCCCGCTCAAACGCCTCAGCCGCCTTCTTATAGTCGCCGAGCATGAACCACGCCTTACCCATCAGAGCGGCAGCAGCCGAATCGCCAGCCGTCGTCGACGCCTTGAGCACGTCCACCACCTGCTTGTAGTCGGTACGGTTGAATAGCTGTTGTGCACGGTCCAGCTCCGTCGCGCCAAACAGCGCTGGCGCCAACAAAAGCAGGACTGGTATCAGGACACTCATATGCAACTCCACCCTCGTACCTGGCGCCGGTTAGTATTCACTATTCTGCGCCCTCTGCCATCTTTGATGCAACAGGGCCACCACAGGATACTTCGGAGTAGCATATTCTTTCACTCTTTACGAAGACTTTCCAAATCCGGATTTTCGTGTAGACGCCATGCAACCTCAATACTCTCTCTGGTCGTCCTATCTGTAGTATTCTGGAAATATACGCGAAAAATCCCACGTAGGAGGCTCACCGGATGACAAATCTTCTCCGCAGGCTGCCAGTTCTACTCGTCCTCGCCGGCGCCGCAGCAATGGCGCAAACGTCCCAGATTGAGGGCGTAGTCAAAGGCGCAGACGGACAGCCGCTGAAAGACGCTCTGATTAGAATCGAGCGTACTGATATTAAAGGCAGCTACAAAGTCAAAACCAAGAAAAAGGGTGACTACCTTCACGCCGGGTTGCCGCTGGGCACCTATGACATCTTCTGTGATGTCGATGGTAAGACCATCGATCAGGTAAAGAAGGTTCGTAC
>JAWXCM010000184.1:0-52470 GCA_034408745.1 Bryobacteraceae bacterium | reverse complement strand
GTGATTCCCGGGAATCACGACATGGCGTTCTACAACGTGTGGCGGCGTGCCACGCAACGCCTGGGGCTGTTTCGTGAGTTGGTAACGGACGATCCGGAGCCGTTCTACTGCGATGACGAGATCGCGGTGCTGGGGTTGAACACAGCACGTGTGACACATCTGCGCGACGGACGTATTCGCGGATGGCAGGTTCGTCGCATGGAGGAGCGAATGAGCACCGCTTCGGCCGACGCGGTGCGCGTACTGGTGACGCATCATCCGTTCGATCTGCCTGTCGACTTTCATCATCGAGAACTGGTGTGGCGCGGCCGTGAGTATCTGCCCCGTGTGGTGCGGTGCATTGATGTGATGCTGGCTGGTCACATGCACATTAGTTTCGCCGGACCGACGGCAGTGCGATTCAAGATTGAAGGACAGTCCGCGATCTTTGTGCAGGCGGGAACTGCGTTGTCGACGCGCCGCCGCACGGAGTGCAACTCATTCCATACCATTCGTGTGAGCCGCGGAGAGATTGAGACGGAGCAGTGGCTGGAATCGCACGGGCGCTTCGAAGGACAGAAGCGCGTGAAGTTCTACAAGACTGAGACTGGCTGGGCGCCCGTTTCGCCTGCTACACCGAGCGTTGAAGTGTAGCGAGCCTGATCGCGGATATCATTGCACCGAGGTGGCGTTGTCCGTGCTCGGCCGTATGGATCAGCAGACCCACCAGCGTGGTGGGGATTCGCAGCCGGCCGATTTCGCGGTGCGCTCCGAACTCCGCCGGAGTGGTGGTGCGGAGCATCGCTTCCGCTTTCACGATTGCGGTCTCCAGCATGGTGAGCAGTTGCGGACGCGTGAGATCGCGCTGCTTCTCAGCATCCAATGCGGCCAGTTGTTCTCCGGTGAGTGTTTTGCCGTCGGCGTAAGTGGTGAGGCGGTCGATGCTTCCCGCCAGGTGCCGAAGATGAAATCCAGCGGACGCCAGGCCGCCCTCGGCATACCAGAGCTGTTCGTCCGTGAGTCCGTCAGTCCAGCGATGCACGTCTTCGCGTATCTGCTGGAGTGAGTACAGTACAGCCGCGATAACCGGGTCGACGCCGACCAGATAACCTCGCATCCAGGGTTCCATACCTCATTGTGATATGTTCCTTTTCCAGAGGACAGAAACCATGGAAAAGATCACTCGACGTTCGAGTCTCAGGGGAACGGCGGCTATGCTCGCCGCCAGTTCGATGGCGCAGGCTGCCGCGAAACGCACACCGCCGCCGGGAAAGCCTGGGATTAAGTTTGCGTTGATGAACGGGACCGCGCCGGCGCGCGCTACGTTTGTCGGCAAGCAGATCGGCGTGAACTACGCGATTTGCGGTGCGGGCCTCGGGCGTGTGCAGCCTGCCGATTACGAAAAGACACTGGCGAAGATGAAGGAAGACTTCGCAGCGGTGGGCGTAACAGTGGCCGGTGTGGAAAGTCATCCGGTCCCGGCGGAGAAGATCAAGCTCGGCGAGCAGGGCCGCGACGAGGAAATCGAGAACTACATCAAGTCGATTCGCGCGCTGTCGAACACTGGTATCAACGTTCTTTGCTACAACTTCATGGCGGGGCTCGGGTGGTATCGGACAAAGGTGGATGCGAAGGGTCGCGGCGGTGCGCTGATTACGGTGTTTGACAACAAGGATGCCGTGAAGCAGGGGCTGACGAAGTGGGGCGAGATCAGCGAAGACAAGATGTGGGACAACATCACGTACTTCCTGAAGGCCGTGATTCCGGAAGCGCAGAAGGCCGGGATCAAGATGGCGCTGCACCCGGATGATCCGCCACTCTCGCCGCTGCGAGGCATCGGACGCATTGTCACCAGCGCGAAGAACTACCGGCGCATCATGGACATTGTGCCGAGCCCGATGAATGGTGTCACGTTCTGTCAGGCGAACTTCGTCGCAATGGGCGAGGATGTGGAAGCACTGGCGAAGGAATGGCTGAAGCAGAAGAAGATCTTCTTTGTTCACTTCCGCGACATCAAGGGCAATCGCGAGTACATCGAAGAGACGTTCCATGACGAGGGTGTCACGGATATGGCCCGCATGCTGGAGGTCTATCATCAGGGCGGGTTCGACGGACCGCTGCGTCCGGATCATGCGCCCACGCTTTACGGTGAAGCCAATGACCGTCCCGGCTACGCGCTGGAAGGAAAGATCTTCGCCATTGGCTATTTCAAGGGAATCATGCAGGGCAAGGGGCTTCCATACTCCTGAGGCGCCGCGTACAGTAAGATAGCGGGTTCAGCCATGACCCGCAGACAATTCGCATCTACAACGCTGGCGACCGCTTTCGCAGCAAACGCTCAGGCAGCCGGGAAGCCCAACATCATACACATCATGTTGGACGACCTTGGCACGTTCGACCTCGGTTGCTACGGATCGAAGCAGATTCAGACGCCGAACATCGACAGGCTCGCCAAACAGAGCATGAACTTTACGCAGGGGTATTCGGGGTGCACGGTATGTGCTCCCGCTCGCAGCACGCTGATGACGGGGAAGCACATGGGACACACTCCGGTTCGTACGAATCCGGGCGGTGTGTCGATACAGGCTTCCGACGTGACTGTCGCTCAGGTGCTGCAGAAGGTCGGGTACAAATGCGGTGGATTCGGCAAGTGGGGACTCGGCGACATTGGCACGGATGGAGTGCCGGAGAAGCATGGGTTCGACAAGTTCTACGGCTACTACCACCAGGTGCACGCGCACCATTATTTCCCGGAGTATCTGGTGGACACAGGCAAACATGCGCCGCTGTCGGGGAATGCCGGGATGCAGGCGAAGCGCGAACCTGGTCCTGTGCCCGACGTGGATCCGGCGACGGGAGCGAAGCACACGTTCGCCGAGTATGTGATTCGCGACGAGATGCTGAAGTGGATTCGCGCGAATAAGAGCGGGCCGTTTTACTGCTATGCGCCGTGGACGATTCCGCACGGGTTGTATCGCATTCCGGAATCAGACCCGGCGTGGCAGTTGTACAAGGACAAGCCGTGGAGCGTGACTGCCCGTGTGTATGCCGCGTTCGTTACGATGGCCGACCGGTTTGTCGGCGAGACGATGGCGCTGTTGAAGGAACTCGGGCTGGAATCGAACACGCTGGTGATGTTTACGTCGGACAACGGTGCGGCGAATCCCTATGAGAACGAGCTGAATTCCACGGGCAATCTGCGCGGGAAGAAGACGAACATGTACGAGGGCGGGATTCGAGTTCCGTTTCTGGCTCGATATCCTGGTGTGATCAAAGAGGGCTCGACGTCCGATCTGCCTGTGTACTTTCCGGATTTCATGCCGACGTTTGCGGAACTGGCTGGAGCGTCGCAGCATATGCCGAAGGGTGTCGACGGAATCTCACTGGTGCCGGAGTTGACGGGCAGAAAGAAGCTGGATCGCAACCGGCCGCTGTACTGGGAGTTCGGCCGGGGTGGCAACATGGAGACGAACTACGCTCCCGGGATGCAGGCGATGCGGCGGGGTAACTGGAAGATCGTGCGGCACGAATTGAATGGCGCATGGGAGTTGTACGATCTCAAGGCTGATCCGTCGGAGACGAAAAATCTGGCGGCTGCGCAGCCGAAGCTGGTGGCGGAGCTGGACGCATGGGTGAAGGCGAATCGCACGGATCCACCTCCGCAGATCGAGCCTGAAAAGCCGAAGGGTCAGCAATGGCGATGAGAGCGCTGCTGTTGCTGGTGTCGGCGTCGCTGGTGGCACACGCTGCCGAGACAAGGCGCGAGATTACGAATGCCGCGGCGAATCCCGCCGATGACGCGAAGGGCCTGAGTGACAAGGTTCCGGACGTCTATGCGATTCGCGGGCAGTTCGAGCGCGTGCTGGTGCTGCGGTTCAAGTTCGACACGGATTTGCTGGCGGGGATCGAGAAGATGGTGAAGCAGGAGAAGATTCGCAATGGGGTGATTCTCTCCGGCGCCGGATCTGTGCGCGGGTATCACGTGCATCAGGTCAGCAACAGGACGCTCCCGTCGAAGAACGTGTTCGTAAAGGACCCTGACGCACCGGCCGACGTGATCAGCATGAACGGCTACATCATCGACGGCAAGATTCATGCGCATATGACGATGGCGACGCCCGACAAAGCGTTCGGCGGTCACCTGGAGCCAGGGACCGCCGTGTTCACATTTGCGATTGTCACCATCGGCGTGATGAACGACGGTGTGGACTTCAGCAAGCTCGACGACAAGAGCTATCGATAAGCTCAGACCTGGACTTTGACGACTACTTTGCGGATCATCGCACTGGTGTCGGTGCCGAGTCCGGGCATGTGTCCCTGCCCTGGCAGGAAGATGGCGAAGTGCCCGGGCCGCATCTCGATCTTCCGGTACTTTGCGGGGACTTTGAAGAACTCGACGTCACTGGCTTCCTTGTACGGGTCAGTGACTTCGAGGCCCGCAACGTTGACGGAGCCGATGGTCTCGCGCCCGTCGACCAGATAGTGGATGTCGAGGTACTTGCGATGCGCTTCGAGCTTAGCTGATTCCGGCGCCTTCGTCGGGATTGACGACAGGGTGGCGTACATGCGGTTGCCATCGAGGTCGACACGACTGAGTTCCTTTTTCGTGAAGTCGGTCTTCTTCAGGTACTCGAATGCGGCCGCGTACTTTTTCAGTTCGGGGTATTTCGTCCAGTCGCTGAGTTTGGCCGTGATCGCCTCGGCGGCCGCCGGAAGTGCCGGGCGGGCGAGGACAACACCGGCGCACATGAGTTGAAACGATCTGCGTGTCAGAAAAACGGGCATACAGACACTGTATTCTCAATCAGGCAGCATTTGCCAGCGGCGGTTGATATGGAGGCATCGGCGGCGGGTGCCGATACAGTACTCACAGGGGTGGAATGAGCACAGAAGGCGAACTCCCGGAAGACCACGGAAGGACTGTCCGCGAAGCCATTTCGAGAAACGTGGTGCTCGACATGGCGGGGCGGGTCGGCTATCTGGTGTCGCGTTTCTTCATTCCACCGTTTGTGCTTGCGCATGTGAGCCTGGAGGCGTACGGGCTTTGGGCGACGGCGTTCATTGTGGTGTCCTACATCGGCGTGTCGACGATGGGGATCTCGAATGTGAACGTTACGTTCGTGGCTGAGTATACAGCGCGGCGGCAGTACGACCGCGCCAATCGTCTGCTGTCCACGGGGTTGCTGGTGACAGTGCCGATCTGCGCCGCGGTGTTCGGACTGGTGTGGCTGTTGTGGCCCCGGCTTGTGGATGCGCTGAAGATTAGCGCCGACCTGCGCGGCGATGCAAAGGTCGTGGTGCTGGCGGTGGTCGGGATCTTCCTTGCTTCCTCGTCGCTGTCGACATTTCGGGATGCGCTGGCAGGTGCTCAAAAAGGTGTGGAGATTCAGATCTCGTGGATCGCGGGGTACGTGCTGGAGTGTGCGCTGATCTTCACACTGGTGGGGATGGGGCGCGGCATTCGCGGTCTCGCGGAAGCATTTCTGGTTCGTACCGCGGTGGAGATTGTGTTGTCGGCATGGCTGGCGTATCGTGCTCTGCCGTGGCTGCGCCTGTCGCCGTCACTGTACTCGCGGGAAGCGGTGGGCGTGCTGTGGTCATACGGCGGGGTGGTGCAGTTGACCAGCCTGATGGCGGTTGCGCTGAACTCCATCGAGCGTGCGATTGCGGTGCCACTGGCGGGGTTGCAGGCGGCGGGACTGCTCGACATTGGACAGAAGCTGCCGAGCATGGCGTCGTCGGTGCCGAGTGCTTTTGCGAACGCGTTCACACCCGCGGCCTCGTATCTGCGTGGCGGGCTGGATGGGACGCCTGCGGAGCGGGAGACGATTCACAAGCTGTTCCTCAAGGGTGCCCGATACATGAACCTGACTACCGGGTATTTGTGCGGATTCATGGCGGCGATTGCGCAACCGATGCTGGATGTATGGGTGGGGAAGCGTTACGATGGCGCGGCGTATTTGATGACGGTGTTTTCCGTGACGTGGCAGGTTCATCTGATGACGGCGCCGGGAACGTCGCTGCTGAAGGGGATGGGCAAGCCGCAGGGTGAGTTCCACTATGCGATTCCGAATGCGATTGCGGCTCTCGTTTTTATCCCGCTGTCGTTTCTGATCCTGGGGCAGTGGACTGCTGTGGGCATCGGCACTGGTGTCGCCGCGGCGACGATTGTATCGGCCATCTACTTCCTCTGGTATTCGACGCGCGCGCTTGGTGTGCAGGGCAGTGTGTTTGTGCGCCGCGTGGTGGTGCCGGGCTTCGTACCCTATGCGGTTGGTGCGCTGTTCACGATTCCGGCGTACGCACTGGTGTCACCCGAGCATCGCTGGACCAGCGCTGCCATTGTGATCGCGATGGGCACTGTGTACACGGTGCTGATGGCGGTGATCGTGGACCGGCGCATCTTCGACGAAGGCGAGCGGCTGTGGTTCCGCGCGATCGCTTCCAATGCTGTCGCGAAACTGCGTCGTACCCCTCGGGTTCAGGTGACTTCGCGGTAGATCCGCAGTGCCTGTTCGATACGCGCGTCCCAGCTGAAGCTGGCTTCCGCTCTGCGCCGACCTTCGAGACCGCGCTCACGCCAGTTGTCCGGATTGTGCGCTATGTCTCTCAGTGCTTCCGTGAGCGCTTCTGTCAGCGGCTCGGGTCCGTCTGGTGGCAGTGCGAGTCCCACCGCGTCTTCGGTGACGACCGCGGGGCCGCCGTATCCCACAGCGATGATGGGTCTGGCGCATGCCATCGCTTCAAGAAGAACGGCGCCGCCGGACTCGCGCACCGATGGCAGACAGAAGACGTGCGAGGCCGCGTGTAGTGCGGGCAGTTCGGACAATGG
The DNA here is from genome assembly GCA_034408745.1 of Bryobacteraceae bacterium. Lineage (GTDB taxonomy): Bacteria > Acidobacteriota > Terriglobia > Bryobacterales > Bryobacteraceae > JAWXCM01. Next base: position 45,659 of record JAWXCM010000184.1, on the reverse strand, counting down.
CCGGTTGCCCAGGAATCGGAACTGAGCGCCGACGCCCTTACTGTCTGCAAGCTGTTGCCATTCGCCGCTCATGGGGCCGTCACCGGCGATGGTGACTTCTACGTTCAGCTCTCCCTGAAGCCGGCGGACGGCTTCGATGAGGAAGTTGACGCCCTTCACCGGAATGAGGCGACCCACGAAGAGGACGCGAAGGGGCGACGTGCATGAGGGCCAGGGCTGGGGTTGAAACAGCGAGAGGTCGACACCGTTCTCCAGCATGGTGACGCACTTGCGCCGGTGCTCCGGGGGCAAGGCTGCGCGTGTTGTTTCGTTGGCGACTAACAACCGCGCCGCGCCTGCGGATGAGCCTAATGCATTGTCGAGCAACCGCGGCAATCGGCCGAGCCGATACACCCATCCCGAATCCGCCTTCATGAGTTCGGGGAACGCGACTGGCGACTGCAGTCCGCCGTTGAGTGGACCGATGATGAGCGGGCGTCCCAGTTTGTGGAGACGCGTGATGGCGGAGGGCGACACCGGCGTCACCTGATGCACCACCTGCCAGTGCTCCGGCGACTTGCGTGCCTGTCGCAACACCGCTGCGTCGTACGGAAAATAATCGAGCGAACTCATCAGAAACACGGCATGTTCGCTGCGCGGGAAGATGCGTTTCGCTGTCGCGTACAACGGGCCGGCGAACCACTCGGTGTCGATATAGCGGATCTCGCTGCCGTCGATGGGAGCACCCGCGGCTTCGAGCGCGGAGCGGTTGCGGATGTGCGTGAACAGCGTCACCGGCGTGCGCCGTGCGAGACGGGAGTACCATTCCCAGCCGATCTGCGAGACCGAGCCCATGCCCGGACCGCACTGATATGCGGAGAGAAGGACCCGCATCTCTTAGCGCGCCGCTTCTTTATATTCGATGAGGCCGCGTCGAACACCGTTGCGCACGTCGCGATCATACTGGCGCTGGCCGATCAGGATCGGGATGTGCTGGATGTGACTGTGGAATCCGTAGAGGATGAGCGTCAGCCAGTCATTCGATTTCCAGCGGAAGTTCCACGCGGATCGGAGCGACAACAAGACCAGCAGGCCGAGAGCCGCTATGGCGGGCCAGACACTCCACAGAATGACGGAGAGTGCGACGGCAGCGGGCGGCATCAGGCACCAGAACGCACCACGCTGCCTGTTGTGTTTGCGCTCGTGTTCCCAGAACGGGTCGTTTGTGTTGCGGAATCGCGCGGAGACCTGGGCGTAGGCATAGCCGGTGCGTGTGGCGCGACGCCAGTACTGGCTCCAGCCTGTCATTGCGAGATCATGCAGCGTCATCAGCGCGTCAATGTGCAGGATCTTCCAGCCGACCTCGCGCATGCGGCGACACATCTCTGGCTCCTCACCTGCGATGAGCCCTTCATCGTACCCATTCACTGCTTCCAGCACCGATCTCCGCATCAACGCATCGCCGCCGCAGTAGTCGGCAAGGCCTGGGCGTGAGATCCAGTCGAGATCGAGGATCCGGTTATAGACGGTATCGTTCGGATTCATCTCACGGCGCGTGCCGAACACCACTGCGATTTTCGAATCGGTCTGAATGGCACGCAGCGCTTTGCGCGGGAAGTCGGCCTCAAGGATTGTGTCGCCGTCGAGGAACAACACAAACATTCCTGTTGCACCGCGCCATCCGGCGTTGCGGCCGAAGGCTGCCGTGGGATGCGTGGGCTTTACTTCGAAGACGCCGACACCCATTGCACGTGCACGGTCGGGGCTGCCGTCGGTCGAGTTGGAGTCGACGTACAGGACTTCGACGGGCCCGCCCACATCGTCGATGCGGAACACCGACTGCAGACAACGCTCCAGCCGCGTTCCTTCATTGCGGCCAATGATGACAATGGACAGCAGCGGTGCACTCATCCCAGCAACTCCTCAATCACACGGCGATATTCCGCGCCTCGCTCCCTCTGAGAGAAGCGCGTCTGCAAGGACTGCATGGCTCGCGCCGTGAGGCTGTTGAGGGTCTCAGGCGATGCGGTGCCGGCTTCCTGCAATGTCGCGGCGAGGCTTGCGGCATCGCCTGAGCGAAAGCGCAATCCCGTGATTCCGGGCGCAATGAGCGACCCAGCGCCACCGGAATCGGGCACCAGCACAGGGACGTGCGCCGCCATGGCCTCCAGCACTGCCAGGCCGAACGGCTCTTCGCCACAGAGGTGAATGAGCAGATCCGATTCGGCCAGTGCTTTGTCTACCTGCGTCGAGAAGCCTTCGAACACCACGTTGAGTTCCGACCGGCGCGCACGCTCTTTGAGCGCGGCCTCATCGTCGCCGCGCCCAAACAACCGCACACACATGTTGCGCAACTCGGGGCGTTGTTCCAGAACGTGAATGAGAAGGTCGACGCGCTTGATGGGATCGAGACGCGAGACGACGATGGCCTCGCGAATGCCGCTCCTGCGAAATGGTCCGCGGCGGAGCGCTGTGGCCACGCGGTCAGCGGTAAGGAAATTCTCGATAACGCGAATGCTTCGCGGCTCGACGCCATGTGCGAGGAGACGTTCGCGCACGAAGGAGGAGACCGCGACAAGCAGCACAGGGAAGTGATTCAGGTGGCGCTTGCGTCCGTAGCTGAGCGCTTCATTGGTGCCGCCGTGAACCATGTGAAGGTGTGCGAGCCTGCGCCGGTAAACCACGTTCATCATGGCGGCCATGACTGAGTGGACCACCTGCGTGGAGAAGAGCACCACGCGCCGGAACGCTGCGAAACAGGGACGCGCGAAGGTGAAGAACTCTTTGTTGGAGTTAAGCACGTGCGACCGTATGCCGAGGCGTTTCGCTTCGCCGTGCACTGGTCCGGCGGGCGCAAGGATGACGGGGTCGAAGTCAGAGCCGAGTGCTTCGATTGTGGCCAGTGCCATTCGCTCCGTGCCGTAGAGATTCCCGCTGTGCAGCGAGTAGATTAGCGGAATGCTCATCCTGGCTATCTCCAGAGCCAGGGCGTGCGCCAGCCGGGTTCAGTGGGCGCGGTACCGTCGCGAAACTCAGCGTACTCGCGCTCCACGGTGGCGCTGCACTCCCGAGGTGTAGCGTTCAACACTGTGGCGACAGCACGGGGACGATTGCGCTCCAGCAGCTTTAGCGCTCGCGTGAGTTGCGCTCCGTTAGAACCGGCGCGGGCGATGAGCACCACTGCATCGGCGCGGCTGGAGACATACTCGGAATCGACGGACGATGCGACGGCGGGCACATCGACGAGCACCGTGCCGTACACGTTGGCTGCTTCGCGTAACACGTCGAGGAGACGGTGGATGTCGGGGAGATGCCCGGAGCCATCGCCCTGGCCCGCGGACAGCCGGTCTGGCGCGGCATCGCCTTCGCGCTCAATTTCATTCGTCAGCGTGGAGTGGCCTTGCAGCAACACCGTGAGACCGCCGCTCTGTGTGGCGGTGCGCGGGTCGGCTTCCACGGTCAGTACAGAGACGCCGAGGTCCGTGAGTGCCTTACCCAGCGCCCGCACCACCGTGGTTGTACCCGCTTTTCCATGCGCGCCGGTGAAGCACCAGATGCGCGTGCCGTTAGCTGTTCTGTCCTGATCGATGCGATGCGCCAGACGCAAGACCTGCTCACTCCAGAACGCTTCGCTGAATTGCTTGCGGTCGGGCAGCCAGGCGAGCAGGGGAAGTCCGGAGACTCGCGCGGCATCTGTCGGCGAGAACACGCGCGGATCCAGCACATCGAGGCCGACAGGAATCACGATTGCCAGAAGCAGGCCCGCAATGACGAACAGCAAAGCGATCTTGCGCTTGCCTCCCCTGATGGGGAGTTCCGGTGTGCGCGCTTCAGAGAACATGCGGACGAAGCCGGGGGCTCGGCCCTCCTGCGTGAGGAAGCGGGAGCGGTCGTCGATGGAATCGAAACGTTTGCGCGCACGGTCGATCTGCAGCCCCATCGAGATGCCTTCCTGGTACTTGCGCGTGAAGAAAGCTGCCTGGGACTGCTGGGTGTCGACTTCGCTCGACAGGGCTTCTTCCACCTGGCGCGCGCGGCGTGCTTCGGCGCGGCGCTGGTCAACGAGATTGCGCGAATAGCTGCTGACCAGGCCGTCCAGCACCTTGCGTTTCTCGTTATCGATCTCGGCGATTTCCTGTTGCGCGGCGATGCGTCCGGGATGGCGCTCGGCGAGCCCGCTGCTGCGCGTGAGTAGTTCGGCGCGTCTTGCGTTGAGCGCTGCAAGAGCGGTGGTGACCGCCGCGTCCTTGCTGGCGGCGTCAAGCGCGAATGCCTCGACCCAGGCCTTTGGGTTGCCAGTCTTCGGACCCTCCAGCATGGTGACAGCGGCATCTGCTTCGATGCGTTTGCGGCGGCTGTCGGCAAGGGCTTCTTTGGCCGAGACCAACAGGCGGTCGTACGGATTGATGTAGTTTTCAGTGAAGGTGCTGACGCCGAGCTCCTGAGCCAGCTGCGTTCGCTGCTCCTGTTTCCCCGCGATGTCGGCGGCAAGCTGCGTGCCCTCTTTTGCCAGGCTCGCGAGCCGCTCGTCACTGGCGTAGAACTCCTCGCCTTTCGCTTTTCCCAGATAAATGGTGACCAGTTTATTTAAGAATTCGGCGAGCCCTTCGGTGGTATCCGCTTCCAGTCCGACGGTGATTTGATACGTGTCGGTGACGGGCTTGATTTCGAGCGAGGCCTGAATCCGCTCCGCGAGTCTGCGGTCCGATTCGTTCGGTCGGCGAAACGAGGTCTTAAACGCGGGTGATGCCTGCAGTGCCTGGTCGACGATATCGAAGCGATTGATGGTGCGGACGTTTTGCTGCACGTACTCGCGATACTGCGAGTTCGACTGCATCTCCAGTTCCTTGTCGTCCTGCAGGTTCTTGAGGAATCGCGGAGAAACGAAGACGACGGCCTCCGTGTAATAGACTGGCTTGCCTCTGAGCCACGCCACAGGCAGGCCGATGGCCGTGACTACGAAGAGAAGACCGAGTGCCAGGTAGCGATGGCGGAGTACGCTGTGCAGCGGATTGACGCGTTCCAGCAGGCCGGGAATGGACGACGCGGGTGGCTCGGCCACATGTTGCCTGCCAGTGGGCTGTCCCTCGGGTTTGCGGGTCGATCCTGTTTCGGAGGAGGCCATCTTATTTGACCAGGGTCCCGATTATGGCAAATCCCGTCAGCGGTGAAATTCTCTGGAGGGCGAAGCCGAATTTGGAGAAACCGCTGCGGGGCACGTAGATAATGTCGCCCTCTTCGAGGGCAATTGCGGGATTCGTCTTGTGCGACAGGATGTCATTCAGGCTGATTTCCCAGGAAATGTCAGCGGAGGGCCGCACAAGCCAGATGGATTTCCTGGCCGCGTTCTCCGTTGGGCCACCCGCCAGAGCAAGCGCGTCGAGGAACGACATGGTTGGACTCAACGGGTATGCACCGGGCTTTGCCGCCTCGCCCAGAACGTAGACCAGCTGATCGTCGGTATCGGGGATGTAGACCAGATCGTCACGGCGCAGGCGGATGTTGTAGGCGAGGTTGCCCTCGTTCAGCATCTTTCGCAGATCCACCCACAGCACCTGATCGCGCCCGCGAAAGATGGCGCAGCGGGCGAGTGCCGCTTTGTCGGCACCGACACCGCCGATGGGCAGTCCACCTGCCCGGGTGATGACATCGAGCAGGGTGGGCTGACGCTCAAACTGGAGCGCGCCGGGACTGCTGACACGGCCGAGAACATACACGCGGTTCGACACGTACCGGTCGATGCGCATGGTCACTGAAAGATTGTTGTAGTAAGGCTCCCATGCCCTGACCATCGCGGCCGGAGCCTCATCGCGACTAAGCCCGGTCACTTTCAACGACCCGGCAAGCGGGAGCGTGATTCTGCCGTCGGGCCCAAGTATGTGCTTGCCGGTGAGTTCGGGCCGACCCCACACTTCCACCGTGATCTCATCACCGGCGCCGAGATGATACACGTCCTCCTCAGCCGCTTCGAACTCCTTGATCAGTTTGATCGAGCTGCTGAGCTTTCGCTTCTGCTGAATCTGGAATTCCTGTCCAGGACACAGCATCGGCGCGAGCAAGACAAGAACAACGGTATGGGCTACTGCGCGCATGCCATCCCGGGGCCGCAGAGGCGCTCACAGAACTGGCGATACTCGCCACCGGTTACGAAAGGTTTCAACCAAGTCCTCCCTGAGTTGCCGCCACGCTGTCCGACTGGCTCTTCTTCGGCTTGATGATTGCCGGCACGCCTACTGCAATCGAATTGTCGGGAACGTCTGTGAGCACTACGGCGTTGGCGCCGATGGACACGTCGTTGCCGATGCGAATGGGTCCGAGGATACAGGCTCCGGCGCCGATGTCGACGCGGTGGCCGATTTGCGGCGCACCAGGTACGCCCGTGCGGCGCAGGCCGACGGTGACGCCGTTGCGAATGACACAATCGTCTCCAAAACTTGCGTCGCCGCTGACGATAATTCCTCCGAAATGCTCGATGGTAAAGCGCCGCCCCACGGCGGCTTCGCAGGGTAAATCAATCCCCGTAAGAATCTGTGACCACAATTTTAGTATGCGGTAAAGAAAAGAAAGCGGCATGCGCAGCACGGCTGGGCGCACGCTGTAGCGCCAGCGGCCGAAGCGGTAGACGAGCATTACCCAGAGGCCCTGCCGGCTCCACCCCCCCTCGTAATTTTGCCAGTCTTCGCGCACCAGTTCAAACATTGATGATCACCAGGGCCGGGCGGGAGACAGCCGGCCGCCATTGGTTTCCTTCCATGCACGCCGCAGTAGTTCGACGGTGACCTCTGAGTCCTCCCGCTTGCGAACGCTGTCGGGATCGGACATGCCCGAATTCTTTCCGGCGCGGATGCGGTGCCACCACTCTTCCAGGAGTTTCGCCGCCACCGCCATGCTGCCGTGATGCTTGCGATAGTACAGGTAGCCACTGCGAATGCGCCACAACGTAAGTTGCGCGCCGCTGTTGGAGAACCTGAGGCTGGTGACCGTCTTCGACGATTCACCGCCGAGATGTACCACCACAATTCCGGGCCAGTACCAGATGGTCCAGCCCGCCTGTTTGATTCTGTAGCAGAGGTCGACTTCTTCGTAATACAGGAAGAAATCTTCGTCGAAGAAGCCTGCCTGATCGAGCGCTTCTTTGCGGATTATGGAGTAGGCTCCGGGAACCCAGTCGACTTCCGCGGCTTCGCCGGGATCGGCCCAGGTGCGGTCGTACCGGCCGAAGAATTTGCTGCTGGCGTACTTTGCGGACAGGCCGCTGATCGTCAGCAGATCGTTAAGCACCGACGGAAACAGGCGCGCAGAAGGCTGCCATGCTCCGTCTCGTCCCACCAGTAGTCCGCCGCCGAGCCCGCAGCGCGGGTTGGCATCCATTAACTGCACCGACAACTGGAGCGCGCCGGGCTTCACGAACGCATCGGAGTTCAGCAGTACCACGTAGCGCCCGGTGCATTCTTTAAACGCGACGTTGTTGGCTCCGGCGAAGCCGAGGTTCACTTTGCTGCGACGCAACCCGGCCCACGGGAAGTCGGACTCGACCATCTCGGCTGAGTTGTCGCGCGAGTTGTTGTCGACTACGAACGTCTCCATGATGAGGCCCGTCGATTCGCGCTGCAGCGTCTGCAGGCACTCGCGCAGAACCTCGCGCGTGTTGAACGACACGATGACGACGGAGATATCGGGCTGGCTCATTTCTCGCCGCCTCTTTCCGTTCGAACCCAGGCGGAGCTGGACCGCGAGGTTCGCAGGAGCGCAGGAATCATGGCCAGCTTCCAGAGCACGTAAAACGGCGCTGCGCCGAGCGCGCCCAGGTCTCGCCACGTGCCACCACATCGCCACACGGCTCCGCACAGGTGCAGCGCGATCATTCCGAGGGCTACAGCGGCGTAGGCGAGCACGACGGGCGATGGCGATACCAGGCTGAGGGCTGCAAGCACCACATGCAGGGCGAGCGGCAGCAGCAGCAGTTCCAGCAGGGGTTCGAGGAGGCGCAGCCGTCCCGACAAAACACGCCCGAGCAGTGCGGGCACATGCTCGCGAACCATGCGGATTCGGCCGCCTTCCCAACGCGCGCGCTGTGTTTTCACGCCGGCGCCCTGGACCGGCATTTCGCCGAAGACCGATGTGGATTCGACGAACTCGACGCGATATCCGGCCTCGACGAGGCGGAGGTGATACTCCAGATCCTCGACCACGCTGGACGCGGTGTATGGGACGGCGTCGAGCACGCTGCGGCGCAGGCCAAAGCCGTTGCCGAGGATGCCGACGGACAAGCCCCAGCGCTCACGGCCACGGGGACGAAATGCGTTGAAGGCCATCAGCGCGAGGTTCATCAGCCGCGTGCGCATGGAGCCTTCGGGATTGCGGACCAGATAGCGACACTGCACCGCGTTGGCACCGGCGGCGAAGCGGGCACGCAGTTCGCGGAGGAATTCGGGCGGGACATCGGTATCGGCGTCAACGATGACGAACGCATCGTAGCCGCTCTCCTTCATCAACGTGGTGAAGGCGAAGTCGAGGGCGTAACCCTTGCCGCGCAGGTCGGCGTTGAAGCGCTCCAGCACGGTGGCTCCGAAAATCCTGGCCAGGTCCGCCGTGTTGTCGGTGCAGTTGTCAGCGACGACGATGAGGTCCCGCAGACTGGCGCCGGCACCCACCAGAGTTCGCAGACACTGCACGATTCCAGCCTGTTCGTTGTGCGCGGGAATGACGACGGCAAGCCGCAGATTCGCCGCGGTACCGGCGGGCACAGCACGTCGAGCAGGCGCGGGAAGCAGTCCGCCGACAGTGAGCAGGGTGAGTTCCACCGTACCCGGCAGCGATGCAAGCGCGGCGACGCCACCCACAATCAGGCGCGCGTCTGTCCACAAGCTCATAACGTCTGGCATTCGAATCCCGGTGCCTTCCATTGTGCCGTGTAACCAGTAAAATTGCAGCCCCCGCAAAAGCGCGGGATGCACCACCTCACGCGGCGGGCCGCGATCACGCTCCGTGTCCCTTCGCGGCAGGCTTCGCGCCGGTAAGTCTGCGGCGGTAGACGGCGGCAAGGCGCTCGACGTTAGGCGCCAGGTTGTAGCGGTCGATGACGCGCTGACGGCCGGCTGCTCCGATTGTGCGGCGGAGTTCGGGGTCGTCCTGAAGCCTCGCAATCGCCTGCGCGAGCGCGGCTTCGTCCGAGGCGGCCACCAGCAGCCCGTCGACTCCGTCGCGAATTAATTCCGGAATGCCGGTGATCCACGTGGTCACGCAGGGCACCTCCATCGCCATGGCTTCCATCAGCACGACGGGGATTCCCTCGGCGAAACTGGCGAGCGCGAATACGTCGGCCGACCGGTAGAACTCGCGGATGACGTCCTGGGTGACGGCGCCCTCGAATCGCACGGAGGTGCCGAGGCCGAGCGCGGCGGCCTGACGTTCCAGCGAAGCGCGGTCGGGGCCGTCGCCGACAAAGCGGAGCATCACCTTACGGCCTTCAGCGCGAAGGCGGGCGACCGCTGCGACCAGGACGTGCTGGCCCTTCGCGGGCACCAGACGGCCGACGCACAGGATTTCGAACGGGTCGGGTGCCGGGCGGAAGGGTCGCGGGGCGAACTGCGCGGGGTCGACTCCAAGCGGGGTCACTTCGAAGCGGTCCCAGTGCTCCGGCGGCGAGAGCTTCATCATCTGACTGCGGGCGTAGTTGCCGATGCAGGGCAGAAACGTACAGGCGGCGATCTTCTCAGTCAGGCTGTAGCCGGGCGCATCGTAGAACTCGTCCGGGCCGTGGATCGTGATGGAAAACGTTGTTCCGGCGAGCCGCGCGGCCAGCATACCGACGCTGGCGGCGGGCGTCGCGAAATGCACGTGCAGGTGGGAGAGCCGATTCTGTCTGAGCCAGCGGGCGACGAGCAGCGCTTCGGCGAAGTAGAAGGCCTGGTAGAGCAGCTTTCGAATGTCGGTGCCGCCGAGGCTTAGAGACCAGATCAGTGTTTCGATCACGTCCCCGGGGGCTCGCGAGAGCCACCACAACAGGGCGGACAGCACTTCCCCGGCGCCGGCCTGTTTGACGTAGAACGTGCGGGCGGCCTCGGTGCGCTCTTCCGACGTAAGACCGGAATCGGGGCGGTCGGGCACATTGATGGAAGCTGGCACCACGTCGATCCCGCAGCTTGCCAGCAGGAGCACCTCACGCAGGATGAAGGTGTGCGAGATGGCGGGGTAGCGACTGATCAGATAGCCGATGCGGAGCCTGTTGTTCATTGAATCACCCGGGCGAAACGCCCAAGCGCAGGTGCGCTGGCGACGTCTCCCTCTTCCTTTTCATCGGCAGTTTGTCCGGCTCCAGACAGGAGATATCCCTCAGACCATCCGGTGATGAATGCGAACAGCGGCACGACGGTGGTCCCAAGGTAGACCGTGCCCAGTGAAAACGCGATTCCAATATAGATGCCAGCCAGCGTGAAGCCGAGCGAGCCACCCTTCATCTCCGGCGGAGGTCGACGCATCGCATCGGCCACCAGCCTCCATGACATGAAAACGATGATGCCGGCAAACAGGCCGAGAGCTATGAATCCATGCATCAGGGACAACAGCAGGAAGTAGTTGTCGATGGAGGGCATGCCGTCGACCCGGGGCCACGTGTTGCGGCCCCATCCCCAGGCTGGGCGCTGCAGGGCGATGTCCACGTATTTGTCGATCAGCTCTTTGCGGTAGGCAGCCGTTTCCTGCGAATCGGAAGTGGCATGGGCCCGGCCGACCGACGCCCAGCGGTATGCGGCCACGCCGGCCGGCACCCCGACAAACAAGATGATGGCGAACAACCACCCCAGCGCGGCTTTACGGTTTTTGGCACGTCCCAGCATGGTGAAACCGGCGCCGAGGATCGATCCCAGCCACGGGCCCCGGACGAGCGTCATCAGCATGCCCGCCAGCATGATGGCTGAGAAGAATCGGCCTTTCGATTTCGACTCCCACTGCCCTGTCCATTCCAGCCAGCGGGCCAGTCGGTAGGCGACCAGGAAGACGATGCCGGCGAGGATGGCGTGTCCGTATGGGCCAGCCACGCGCGCGAATCCGTAGCGGAAAGTGGTGATCCAGCCTTCGCCCTGGCCTGGGAACATCCGTCCCAGTATCCAGGTAAACGGGTCCATGCCCATGCGGAGTTCATAAACGCAGAAGACCGTGACGATGGCGAGCGACCACACAAACGTTCTCGCCATGGTGACGCGCAGACCGTGTGGTTCAATGAACGCCTTGGCACACATGTAGGGCATCACCACGGACGTGAGCATGTTGAACATGAGGTTCTGCGCGTCCCTGTATCCGGAGGCCAGATACTCAGAGAACCCGACGGTGAACGCGAAGCCGAAGATCAGCAGGTCAGTGAAGCTGAAGCGCCAGCCTCGGGCGCCGGTCAGCAGCCAGATGCCGAAGATGGGGAGGATGGCCGACTGGTGAAATGTGGGATCGGGCAGACCGGGCGCGTCCCAGTGGTAAAAGTCCGGCAGCAGCAGCAGGCAAGGCAGCCACACCTGAGCGAAGGCGAGTTGCGGAGACCGCGCCAGCGTCCAGAACAGCGCGACGAATAAGGGCAGTAACGCAAGTATCTCCACAGGGAACTACTTGTGCTGCGTCTCCCAGTCGTAACCGATCCCCGGATGGTTGTACACGATTCGGCCTTCGTCCTTCGGGTTATAGATGCGGTCCGTGACGTAGACGAGAATCGCAGGATCGTTTGCCAGCACTTTGTAGCCGTGGCCGACGCCGGGAGGAATAATTACCTGCCACGGCCGCATGACGCCGACATACATGGTGTTTTTCAGCCCGAACGTAGGCGAATCTTTCCGCAAATCGACCAGCGCGAACTGGAACATTCCGACGGCCGGGACCCAAAAATCGGTCTGGTGCAGGTGGAAATGGAAGGCTTTAATAGTGCCGGGGTAGCTGAGCGCGGCCGAGACCTGGGTAGTTTCGGTCGGATAATCGGCTACAAGTCCCTGCTTCATTCTGGCGATCTCGAGGAAATAGCCGCGGTCATCGGGCCAGATGGGAAAGGGCTTTACTTTCACTCCGGCGATCAGCCCCGTCGATTCGGGCTGCAGGATGACGTTACCAATGCCAGGGGCGACTTGCGGCAGGACAAGTTCCAGTCCTTCTCTGGATGCAAAGACTTCTTCGCTCATCGGGCGATCTCCTCTTCGGCAACGACACCCCGGGACCGCGCTACCAGCACGTTGGCCCGGAACAGCGATTCGAACGTACCAGCATCGGTCCACCAGCCGTCGAGCGTGGAGTATTCCAGGTTCCCCTCGGCGATGTAGCCATTGTTTACGTCGGTAATCTCCAGCTCATTCCGGCGGGACGGGCGCAAATACTTGATTTTGTCAAACACGCTGGCGTCGTAGAAATATATGCCTGTGACCGCGTAATTCGACTTCGGATCGGACGGCTTTTCTTCTATCCCGACGATGCGGTCCCCGAACATCTCGGCAACGCCGAACCGCTCCGGGTCATGCACTTCCTTCAGCAGCAGGCGAGCCCCGCTCTCCTGGCGGCGGAACGCGTCGACGTGGGCACGAATGCTCTTCTCCACCAGATTGTCGCCGAGCACGACGCAGATGGAACTGCCTCCGGCGAAGTCTTCGGCCAGCGACAGCGCGGCGGCAATGCCACCCTCGCCTTCCTGGTAGGCGTAGTTCAGCTTTCGAAGGCCGTACTCCTTTCCATTGCCAAGCAGGCGCAGGAAATCTCCGGCATTCAGTCCGCCTGTAACCACCATGATGTCTTCGATGCCGGCATCCACCAGCGACTGGAGCGGGTAGTGGATCATGGGCCGGTCATAGACCGGCAACAAATGTTTGTTGGTGATCTTCGTCAGCGGCATCAGGCGGGAGCCGGTCCCGCCGCACAGAATTACGCCTTTCAGCATGGGTTCTCCTCAGCTGCCGTAGGAAGCTCTCGCCTCGTCGCGGGTCGCGAAGATTTCAAAAACGCGGTGCATGCGCACCAGCTCAAACAGTGCCCGAACGGCTTTGTTCATTCCGCACAGCTTAAGGTCGCCACCGGTGTTATGCACCTGGCGCAGACTGCTCAGCAGCAGCCCGAGGCCGGAGCTGTCTACGAATCTCAGCTGGCTCAAATCGAATACCAGTTTCGCACCCGGTTGCAGCACCGCGGTCAGTTCGTCCTTCAAAGGTTTAGTGTTGCCGGCGTCCAGCGTTTCGCCCGGCAGCGTCACAACGACAACATTTCCGATGGTTTCGGTGGTCAGATTCACAATGAGTTCCCTGTCTCGATCCGGTTGCGGTACCTCTTCAGTATCAACCGGTTCAATCCCTGCGCGAGCCTGGTGACGGCCCGCTGATCCATTACCTGCTCCAGAATAAACAGGCCAAAGCCGCCGCTCTTCGATCCGTCGAATGCGGGCTCGGCTTCCACTGTCCCTTCCCACTCCACACCATCGTCCTCTATCTCAAAGATCCATCCATCTTTACAAGAGACGGCATAGATCTGGACGGACCTCGCGGGGTTCTCCTCGCAACTGTGTCGAATGGCATTGGTAAGCGCCTCCGTCAGCGCCAGATGCACCAGGTCCGCGGTGTCGCTGTCCATATCCGACTCCGGTCCGCGGAGAAATTCCTCGCACCAGTTGTGGAACTCGCCAAGCTTATCGAGCACGGCCGGGATGCGCAACGTCGACGAATGGACCGGCCACTCGCCCTCAGGAAGAAAGCGCACGGCGATGCACGTGAAGTCATCGGCAAAACGTTGTTTTCCGGTAAATGCGATGATCGCGGTGCGTACTTCCGTGAGAATGGCCGCGGTACTTTCCGCCGCCCGCGCGGCCAGCAGATCCGCCAGACGCTGTTCGCCGAACATCTCGCCTTCGGCATTGGCCGCTTCCGTGACCCCGTCGGAGTAGAACAGCAGCGCGTCGCCCGGTTGCAGCGGCCGCGACATCTCCGTGTAGACTTCCGATTCCAGAACGCCGAGCGGCAGCCCCTCGCCTTTCAGTGTCGCCACAGTGCCGGTGGATGCGCAGTAATGCAGGATGGCGGGATGGCCGCAATCCACCCAGCGGACGACGCGGGCTTCCGGGTCGAGCTGCACGATGGCCAGCGTGACGAACCGCTCCAGCGCCATCAGACGGGCGGTCATACGTTGCGCGGTCCGATTCACCACCTCGGCGAGCACCCCGTCCTGGCCGCCGGGAAGGCAGCGGAGTTCGGCGGTGGATCGCAGCAGATGCGTCTTGGTGGCGGCTCCGATCAGGGCTGCGGGAATTCCCTTCCCCATCACGTCGCCGACTACGACCTCCAGCCGGCCATCCTCACCGGCGTACAGGTCTACGAAATCACCGTCAACGGCCTGCGAGGCCATGTTGACCACGCCGACATCGAAGCGCTGGTGACGCCTGGGAGCTTCGCTCATCAGCAGCATCTGCTGGATCAGCGAGCCGATCTGCACTTCCGAGCGCAGCCGTTCGCTTTCCCGCAGCGTGCGGGTGAGCCGGTCGCTTTCGAGGATCAGCGCGCTTTGGTGACCGAGCGCTTCGAGCAGGCGGATGAGGTGCGAGTTGAATCGGGCGCGGGAATCGAAGCTCCAGACGACGATCATGCCGAACAAACCGCGCCGAGGTCCAACGATGGGCGCCATCGCGAGGCCATAGGCACCTGCCCAGACCGCCTCCGGAGAACAGCGTTCCGCGATCCGCGTGGAGCCGCTGAGCACAATCGCCTGCTGTCCTGTGACCACGGCCTGCATCAGGCCGCCGTCGCTGGGCATGGTTGTGGGTAGCTCGGCGTTGAAGCCCGCAATCGGCGTAAGCTGCCCGTTACGCGTCAACAACAGCAGCGCCGACCCTTCCTTGACGCCGGCCACGGCCCGCTGCAGGATTCGATGCAGCACCTCGTCCTTGCCGAGGCCCGCCTGCAAATCGCCACTCAGATCGTACAGCGCCTGAAGGCTCTCCCAGTTGATGGCAAGCTCTTCCAGCAGTTGCTCTTCGCGCTGCCCGGCCTCGAACAACTCCTGCCAGGAGCGAAGCAACGCGCGATGCATCGCGTCGGCGGCGCCTACCGATTCGACGACCAGGGTAGTGCCGCGATCTGAAACCGACAGGGCGGCATCATCCGGCGGCGTCTCGGTGCGCGACAAGATGCGAACGCGGAACAGATCTTCCAGATTGCTGTTGGCGAGTCGGGTAAGCAGATGCTGCCGGAGATCGGTAATCGACGCTGGACCGGCGGCTGGCGGGATTTCCGGACCAGACAATTCCTAGCCTGCCTTTGTGGCCGCGGGCACCGATAATCCGAACTCGGCCAGACTGTCGAGGAGTCGCGAGGGGGCCACTGGCTTGCCGCACTGAATGGTCCGGCCGCTGCGGAGGGCAGGATCCAGACCGTAGTCGAACGCATGGGCGCTGAGGATAATGACCGCGGTGTCTTCGGTGTTTGGATCCCGACGAAGGGCGGCCAACACATCTGCTCCCGGCATATCGGGGAGATTCAGGTCCAGCAGCACGGCGTCGGGCGGGCAGTCCTGCGCCTTCTGGAGGCCAGCCATTCCAGTATGTGCCACATCGACGTGATATCCGTTCCTGGTGAGGACGAACTGAAGCAGCCGGGCAATGTGCGCCTCGTCTTCGACAACCAGAACGCGCGGAACTCGATTCATAGGGACATGGGACAGATGCCTGGGCACCTGGATTTCAGATTCATCCTTTCAATCGTCCGCTGAACAACATCTCTTTAGCGTCAGCCATAAACTCTCGCCGGGTTCAGGACGATTTTTCCTATGGTCGCACGAGAATGGAAGCACCGAAACGGCATCAGTTCTGGTACGTTGGTTCAACCAGGTACAGCCCGGCTGGTATATGAAAAATATAGGGGTATCAATGACATCCCCGCGTGCGGGGGGTGACTCGGCCGCGGCTTCAGCAGGAGCGTTGTCACGCACGGCTCTCATTGAGGAGTTGTGGCGGCGCCATGGGGGCGAGAACTCGCGCTCCAACTGGCGCTACCGGCGTAAGCGGATGATGTGGCAGTTTGTTGTGGCGGCGGCCGCGGCAGCCAAACGCGCCATCGATATTGTGGCCGCGGGGTTGGGGCTGGTGGTTCTTTCTCCGCTTTTCCTGGGGATTGCGGCGTGCGTCAAATTTACCGACGGCGGTCCCGTTTTGTACTGGCAGACGCGCGTGGGCCAGTGGGGCCGCGAGTTTCCATTTCCAAAATTCCGTTCCATGGTCACGAATTCCGACGCGGTTCGCGCAAAAATTCTGGCGCAAAACCAGCACGGATCGCAGGCGGTCACATTCAAGATGAAGAACGATCCACGAATCACGTGGATTGGCCGCATTATTCGAAAGCTCAGTCTCGATGAATTACCGCAGTTGTGTTGTGTTCTGAACGGCGACATGAGTCTTGTGGGGCCGCGCCCGCCGCTGCCAGCCGAGGTGGCTCGCTATTCGCTGCGGGACCGGCGCAGGCTCGACGTGATCCCGGGGTTAACCTGCATCTGGCAGGTGAGCGGCCGGGCCGATATTCCGTTCGACCGACAGGTAGAACTGGACATGCAGTACATCCAGAGCCAGAGCCTTTGGGTGGACATCAAGCTGCTGCTGAGGACCGTGCCCGCGGTGCTGCTCGGCAAGGGTGCGTACTGAGGCGATGCAGCAGGGCCGGAGCAGGGGCGCGCGATCTGAAGCCGAGTCAGCCGCTGACCGGCTCTCCGCACGATTTACTCCGTCCGGCGTAGCCGCTGAGAACCGGCGGACTCGCCTGGTGGTGGCTCGCGCCCGGACGCTGCGGCGCTGGCAGTCCGGCGGGAAGCGCCTTTTCGACGCCGGCACGTCAACCTTCCTGCTGTTCCTGCTTTTCCCCCTGGTGGCGATTGCGCTCGGGGCGTCGCGTGGCCGGTTTCGGCGCACCCCGGTGCTGGGCCGCTGGGCGGAGCCTGTCGATATTCTGCAGTTCGACGTGCCCGGGCCGCTGCGCGGGATCGGCCTGCATCACCTGGCGACACTGGCCAACATCATGCGCGGCGACTTGTCGTGGGTGGGGCCGCGTCCGTTAACCGAGGCCGAAGTACTGCCAGCCGAGCGAGCGCAGTGGCGGCGCTGGGAGTTTCGCCCGGGCGTGCTGAATCTGTGGTGGATTCGACAGCGAGCCAATATTGCGTTCGGCTCGGAGTGGGAATCGGAGACGGAGTATGCGCGCACGCAGTCGCTGGGCGGCGACGCCGGGATGCTGGCGCGAGCCCTGCCTGGACTGCTCTGCGGGGGCGCTCCGGCGGCCACCTCGGACACGATCCAGATTCTCGGCCATCGCATCGACAACCTGTCGATGACAGAGGCACTCCTCCACATTCGCAACCACGTCTCGAGCGGAGATCCGCTGCAAATTTCGTTTCTCAATGCGGATTGCGTCAACCGGGCGTGGAACAATGCCGTGTACAAGAAAGTACTGAATGAATCCGGGCTGACGGTGGCCGACGGCATCGGACTGAAACTCGCGGGACGGATCCTGAAACAGCCGGTGAGGCAAAATGTGAACGGTACCGACCTGTTTCCACGACTGTGCGAGCAGATGGCGGCGGACGGCAGCAGCCTGTTTCTGCTGGGTGCGAAGCCTGGGGTCGCCGGCGGGGTGGCGCGATGGGTGGTGGAGCATTACCCGAAAGTGCGAATCGCAGGCGTCAGGGACGGGTATTTCTCCCCCACCGAAGATCCCGAGGTGGTGGCACAGATTTCCGCTGCATCTGCCGATGTCTTGCTTGTAGCGTTTGGAGCCCCGCGTCAGGATTGCTGGATTGCCGAACGGCTGCCGCAACTGAACGTGAGTGTCGCGATGGGTGTTGGTGGGCTATTCGACTTTTACTCCGGACGTATCCCGCGCGCACCACAGTGGATGCGGGAGATGGGGCTGGAGTGGCTGTTTCGGTTCCTGCAGGAGCCGGGACGAATGTGGAAGCGGTACCTTGGAGGCAACCTGGTGTTTTTGTGGCGAGTGTTCCGCCGCCGGCTGCAGCGTGGGCCTGAGCCCGGTAAGGGAGTGCCATGCGCGCGCTGATTATCGCTGCCGGTTACCCGTCGCCACTGGACGCGCTGGGCTCGCAGTGGCCGTCGCCGATGCTGCCTGCCGGCGACCGGCCGATGGTGCAGCATGTACTGGAGCAGGTGATTGTGGCCGGATGCCGGCAGGTAGACGTAGTGCTGGGCGAGGCCGCCGAACGCGTGGAGCACCATCTGGGCGACGGGCAGCGCTGGGGCTGCCGCATCCGCTATCACCTGACATCGGGATACGAACGGGCGGCGGCGACAGTCGCCGCGGTGGCGCGTCAGGGCGAGTCTTTTCTGCTGGCACAGGCCGACCTGCTGCCTCAGGCCGATCTCCGGTCTCTGCCGGAAGATCGCGCCGTGCGGTTCGACCTTGAAAAAGCCGCTCCGGCTGGTCACACCGTGGCCGGGCCGTGGACGGGCTGGGCATGGATACCAGGCGCACTGGCTGCGGCGACGCCGAATTTTACGGACTGGGCTGGCGTCGGTGCCTGGCTGGAGGAGCTTGCACGGTCGGGCGCCTGCGAGGTGCGACACGCAACCCCGGGGCTGACGTCACGCGATGGCAAAGCCTGGCTGGCATCGCAAACCACCGCACTCACCACGCTTGCCGAATCGTTGCACTTCTCGGCATTTCCGTCGGACCCAGGCATCTGGCTGGGCCGCAACGTAAGCCTGCCCCCCAGCGTGGCGCTGATCGCCCCCGTACTGGTTGGTGACAACTCGCAGGTTGGCGAAGGCGTAACGCTGGGCCCGGGCGCGGTGATCTGTTCCTCCTGCGTGATCGACGACAGGACCACAGTGGTCGAGTCGGTGATCCTGGACGGAAGCTACGTGGGGCGGGATCTGGACGTGCACGGCTCGGTGATTAACAGGAGCAAGCTGCTGAATGTCCGGCTTGGCGCTTCGGTGGTGGTGACGGACGCGTTCCTGCTGGGCGGAATCTCCGGTGATGCGGGCCGGCCGCGGAGTTTTGCCGATGTGGCTGCGAATCTCGCCGGCCGGGTGCTGCTGGTGCCGCTGGCGCTGCTGCTGCTGCCGCCACTGCTGCTGTTGCGGCTGATCGCGGGTCGGTGGCCTGTGGTCCGGCAACTGCGGTTCGTGCGCACGCCGGCTGCGCCCGACAGCGTGTGGGAGGAATCGTCGGCGCTGTGCTGCCTGACACAGGAAGAGGCGCGCCAGGCCGATGGCTGGCGGCACTTCTGGCTGGTCGTGATACCCGGAATTTTAGCGGTGATTCAGGGTCGCCTGACCCTTGTGGGACCATTGCTGAGAACAGCCGACCAGCTGCGTGCGTTGCCGGAGGACTGGCGTAGCTTTTGTCTCCAGTGCAAACCGGGGTTAATCTCAGAGTGCTTCGTTCTCCACGGCCCGGCGGCGGAGGAGGATCTGTGGTTCACCTCAGACGCCATGCATGCGGCGACGGCCAACTGGCACACGTCCATGCGCACGGCAGGCCGTTACGCAATGTTGCTTGCACTCGGAAGGCCCGACACCGTTGAGTCGGGAGTCCTTCGAAGATCCGGATGAGGGTGGCCGTCTGAACACGTCCTGCATCGCCATATTGTCGGAGCTGACCAACGCCGCGGCCGCGGTCACGGGGAGTCCGAAGGCGTGTCTGCTGGCGATGGCGGACGGTGCGGCGCTGACGGTGGTGGCACGCAGGGGGATCGGCGAAAGCGAGGCTCGCGGTCTGGCGAAGGATCTGGCGGCCGCGGGTCCCGCGTCGAACGAAGCGTCCCTGGTGCATACCAGGATCGGCGACACGTGGCTGATCCGCCTGCGTGGCCGCGGTTTTTTGGCCCTGGCGGGGAACACAGCCGCTCTGGATGGCAATGAAGCGCTGGCGAGCCTGACCGAGGCGGCGTCGTTAACCCTGCTGGAACAGGTTGCTCTGGTCGATTCACAGCGCAGGGAAGAACATTTGCAGCAGGCCGCGCTGGACTATTCCAACATGGTGGAAAGCGTCCGCGAGGTGGTGTTCCTGACCTCGCCCACCGGTCGAACCATCTTTCTGAACCGCGCCTGGCAAGACGTGACTGGATTCCTGGCGGAAGAGTCGATTGGCAAGCCCCTGCGCGGTTACGTGCATCCTGACGACCGCCCGGCGTTCCTCGAGTTGATCCACCGGCTGGTGCGCGACGAAGCGAATGGCACCTCCGGAGAATCCATGCAGGTTCGCTTCCTGACGAGTCAGGGCGGCATCCGGTACCTGGATCTGAAAGCAAGGGCGGCGCGGACCCCGCAGGGCGAGATAGCCGGCATCACCGGCACTCTGTACGATCTGACACTGTACCGCTCAGTAGAGCGGCGCTACCAGACGCAGATCGCACTGGTGGAGTGCGTCCGGTCCGCACAACAGGCTTTCATCGAAGGCGCTTCCGGAGATCTGTTCCAGTCGCTGCTGTCTGGCATTGCGACGGTGATTGGGACATCGGTCGGCTTGCTCGGCGAGACCAGTGAGGAGCCCGGCGGAGGGCTGTGGGTTCGGATTCTGGCGGCCCACGGTGTCAACGGGCGGCATGCGAGTACCCGCAGCCCGCGGCTTCGGCCGGGCGATACATTCCCGATGGAGGACAGCCTGTTCGCCGATACGGCACAGGCCGATGAAATCCTCCAGTTCACGGGACTGGCGCCGTCGGGTGCCCGACGCCACTATCTGACGGCGCCGCTGCACCATGGCCGCGAGATGACGGGCGTGCTGGCGCTGGCCGGGGAACGTCCGTTCGCCGAAGATATACAGGCGGTGCTGAAACCGCTGCTGGTGGCCTGCGGCAGCCTGATTCACGCGACCCGGGAACGAGACCGTTCGCGCAAAACGGAGCAGGATCTGCTGATTCGCGACCGCGCTCTGGCGGCGGCGAACAATGGCATTCTGATCACCGACGCGCAGGTTCGGGGCAACCCGGTAGTGTACGTAAACCCGGCGTTCGAACGGCTTAGCGGCTTCGTGGCTGGCGACCTGAAGGGCCGTCCCTGGGCGGCTGCCGATACGGTGGACGAAGTTCGCAACGCAATGCGGGAGGGTCGCGACACCGAGGTGATCGTCGAGCAGCGGCGGCCCGACGGTTCGTCTTTTCAGAATCAGCTGCGGCTGGCTCCGGTGCGCGATACGGCCGGCAAAGTCACCCACTTTGTCAGCGTCCAGGAAGATGTCACCGAGCGGCTGGACCACGCGCGCCAGCTGGAGAACGTGCTGGCACTCCAGAGGGCCATCCTGAACAGCACGCGATTCACGATTGTTTCCACCGAGCTCGATGGCACCATACGGACCTTCAATGACGCGGCCGAGCAGTTGCTGGGCTACGGGTTCCGGGAGGTGATCGGCCGGGAGCACATCGGCACCCTGCACGACCCTGGCGAGGTGCGCGGCGCCGTCATGGAAGCGCTGTTCGGGCACACGGCGAACGGCCAGATTGAGGTTCGCGAGTGGCATTACGTCCACCGCGACGGTACGCGCATTCCGATGCTGCTGTCGGTCTCGGCACTCCGCGATCGCAAGGGCAAGGTGGCGGGCTACCTGCAGGTTGGTCTGGATCTCCGCGAGCGGCAGCGCGCCCAGGACGAGCAGCAGAAACTGGCAGCCGTGCTGGAGAACACCACCGATTTTGTGGCAATCGCTTCCATGCGCGGCGATCTGGAGTACATCAACTCGGCTGGCCGTCAGATGATCGGCCTGGGGACAAGGCCGGCAGCCGAGATCGCATCGCTCCCGGCGGGGCGGAGGCTGGCGGACCTGCTCTCAACCGTGCTTCCGGAAATCCACCACCAGACCTCGTGGTTCGGTGAGGTGGAGCTGGAGCACCCGG
This sequence comes from Bryobacteraceae bacterium, assembly GCA_034408745.1. Lineage (GTDB taxonomy): Bacteria > Acidobacteriota > Terriglobia > Bryobacterales > Bryobacteraceae > JAWXCM01. The sequence goes on along the minus strand of JAWXCM010000184.1, from coordinate 23,840 downwards.
GCTCGGCCGGTTCCATGCACTGGGAAGGCAGCGTGTTCGTCGTCCGCAGCCACAGTTCGGGATCGCCCATGTGCATCGCCGTGATCATGCGCGATGTGACCGCGGTGCGAGCGGCGAGGATCGCGCTGAGTGAGAGCGAGCAGCGCTTTCGCGACGTGGCCGACGCGGCAGGCGAGTTCATCTGGGAAGTGGATGCCGTGGGGCGGTTCACCTTCATCACCGGCAAGGTGGCCGAAATTCTGGGGTACGAAGTGGAGGAACTGCTGGGGCGCACTCCGCTCTTCATGGTGCGTCCCGAGTATCGCGAAGCAGCCGCCCAGCGTCTGCGGCATCCGGACGAAGGCGGCGGCACATTTCGAAACCTGGAACTGAGTGTCGCCTCCCGGCCGGGAGGCACCATCTGGCTACGCCTCAGCGGCACTCCTGTTTTCAACGCGGCCGGAGGACAGTTCCGCGGCTACCGCGGCGTCGCACTCGACATCACGGCGGAGAAACTGGCCGAGATGGAGCTGAAGGCCGCGAAGGAAGCCGCCGAGCAGGCCTCTCGCGCCAAAGCCGAGTTTCTGGCCAATATGAGCCATGAAATTCGCACACCGATGAACGGCATCATCGGCATGACGTCGGTGCTGCTGGATTCCGATCTGAGCAGCCAGCATCGCGACTATGTAGCCACCATCCGGCAGAGCGGCGAAGCGCTGCTCACCATCCTGAACGACATTCTCGATTTGTCGAAGGTGGAATCGGGGCGGCTGCAGATCGACGCACACCAGTTCCGGCTGCTGCCGTGCCTGGAGGGCTGTCTGGATCTGCTGATGCACGGAGCTCAGGAGAAGGGGCTGGTGCTGAGCTGGTCTGTAAACCGGCAGGTTCCGGCTGAGATTATCGGGGACAGCACGCGACTGCGGCAGGTGCTGCTGAATCTGCTGGCCAACGCGATAAAGTTCACGCCGAAAGGCTCGGTGCAACTGAACGTGACGGCGGCTCCGGCGGGCGACGGGGCGGTGGTGCTGCAGTTTTCCGTTACCGACACCGGTATCGGGATCAGGGCTGACAAACTGGGATCGCTGTTCGAGCCATTTACCCAGGCCGACAGCTCCATGACGCGACACTTCGGGGGTACCGGACTGGGGCTCGCTATCAGCCGGCGGCTGGTGGAAGCGATGGGCGGGCGGATTGACGTGACCAGCCAGGAAGGCATCGGCTCGCGTTTCTCCTTCAGCTTCCCGGCCCGTCTGCCGGAAGGGTCGCAGGAGAAGGCGCCGCGTCTGGCCTCGGTTCGGGTCTTGCTGGCGCTGCCGCCCGGCCGGACGCGGGACGAGCTTTCCACGCACCTGTCGGCATGGGGATGCAGGATGCAATTCGCCGACAATCCGGCCCAGTCGGCCGCGTCGATGGGCACGTCGATTCCTCCAGGTGTCGTGATTATCGATGGCGCCTGGCTGAACGGCTGCACGGTGCCGGCGGTTGTTCCACTGGTCTTTGTGGTCTCGCCTGGAGCAGACACGCCCGCCGTTCCACGCTCGGTCGGGCTGACTCAGCCGTTTCAGTTCTCCATGCTGTATGAGGCACTTCTGCTGCAGTTTGAGCAGGGGATGCGCGGGCGCCCGGCGCTTCCGGAGACCGTCGACACAGGCCTGGGCGCGCGGGCACCGCTTCGCATCCTGGTAGCCGAAGACAACTCTGTGAACCAGAAGGTTGCCTTGCTGCTCTTCTCGAGGCTCGGGTATAACGCGACGCTCGCGGCCAACGGGGTGGAGGCGCTGGAGCGACTGCGTCAGACTGCGTACGATGTGGTCCTGATGGACGTTCAGATGCCGGAGATGGACGGGCTGGAAGCGACCCGGCGGATTCGAGCCGAGTTCCCGCCCTCCCGCCAGCCGTGGATCGTCGCGCTGACAGCGAACTCGCTGCCCGAAGACCGGCAACGCTGTCTGGACGCCGGCATGCAGGACTACATCAGCAAGCCGATGCTGGGCCCGGAGTTGCAGAAGGCGCTGCATCGATATCTGGACTCGCGGCAAACTGCGGAGGAGATCTGGTCGGCCCCGGAGTACTTCTCCGAAATGGAAGAACTGGGCGAGACCGCGCTAATGGATGAGCTGATCGACCTGTTTATCGGCGGACTGCACGAAATTGAATGCAGCCTCGCCGAAGCGCGGGTAACCGGCGACTCCGCTCTGGCTCTTGCTTCCCTGCACCGGCTAAAAGGGTCGGCGGGCCAGGCGGGAGCGAATCTGCTTGCCGGACTGGCGGCATCGCTGGAGAAGCGGCTGCAGGCTGATCCCGCGGGCCTGAGCAGTTGCGCCCGGGAGTTGGAAGAGATTGAGCGAGCATCCGAAAAAACGATCCGGGTGCTTGCCAGGAATCGTGCCGCGAGGTCGGCCGCACACGCATAACTGCGATACACTTGGCTCAAATTCGCAGTGAATTCTGGACGGAGTTCATGTTTTTTCCCTCTTCCGCCGGACCCGCTTTGCCACCGCGGGTACGTACGTTTTTTTGGCTGAGCATCGTCTTTCTGCTCCTCACGGTCTCCCGCTGGATGTTGGCGCCCCGATTCCTTTACTACTTCGACAGCATCAATTTCGCTCTGTCCATGGACCACTTTGACCCATGGCACCACCAGCCGCAGCCACCGGGGTATCCGCTTTTCGTCGGCGCGCTTCGGGTGGTCGGCCTGGCGTTTCGGGATCCACAACACGTTCTGGTGGCCACCGGCCTGCTGATCGCGTTTGCAGCGCTGTTGCTGTCGCGGCGGCTGTCGGCTGAGATGTTCGCACCGCGCGCCGGAGTACTGACGGCGGCGCTGCTTCTGTTCAACCCGCCGTTCTGGCTCAGCGGGGTCACCAATCAGGTTCGATTGTGCCTGGCGATGTGCTCGGCCGGAGTGGCACTGCTGGCGTGGCGGGCGCTGCAGCGGCGCGAATCGGGAGTTTGGTTGTGGCTGGCATTTGCGGCACTTGGACTGGCGGCGGGGTTTCGGCCCGCCGACTGCGCTCTGCTGGTTCCGCTGCTGCTCTGGGTCTGGTTTAGCACCGGAGCGAGCGTGAGCCGCCTGGCAATTGGGATCGGCTGCATGATCGCCGCGGCCCTGCCGTGGATGGCGGTAACCGCCTGGGCGGTGGGCGGCGTTCCCCGGTGGATTTTCCTGATGTGGACTTACGGGCGAGACCAGTTCCGCGGCACATCGCTGCTGTTCGGCGCCGAAGCGGCTCCCGCTCTCGACATGGCGCTGAAGGCGGTGGTCTGGACGGGAATCGGGCTGATTGCCTGGATCTGGGCGATTCCATTCCTGCGGTCGCGGCAAAATGAACCCGGCGATCGCAGCCGAACGCTGTTCCTGGTCGCGTGGATTTTGCCGCCCTTCGTCTTCTCCATGCTGATCCATATCGGCGACCCCGATCAGGCACTTACGACGATTGTCGGATTATGCGTGGTCGGCGGGGCCGTGCTCCACAGGCTGGCCGAGCGTTTCCGGCTTACGCGCGCGGCACCACTGGCGTTGCTGGCCGCGGCGGGCAGCGGTGTTTTCTTCTTCGTACCACTCGGCACCGTGGCGCAGGCGTCGACCTGGGAAGTGGTGCGCTCCACCGATGAGCGTCTCCAGACCACGTTCGACGCGATCCGCGCGGTGCACGGGGATCGGCCCGCCGCCATCATTCACTACGGCGCGGAAGTCACGTGGCGGCACATCTTTTATTACTTCCCGTCGGACTACCTGCTCTATTTGCCTAAGGACGCAGGTGAGTTACCGATGTCGTTTCATCAGCGCAAGCTGGTGAAAGAAGGGCCTGAGGCGACCCGGCTCCCACAGGTTCGACGCGTGATTCTTGTGGCGCCTCATCTGAACGGCGGGTGGATGGCCGAGCATGGCTGGCAGGTTCGCGGTCAGGTCTACTGGCGAGACCTGTCAGATAACCGACCATTGTCGATAGGAAACTGGCAGATACAACGAACAATGTAGTTTTAGTACAGGTAAACCTGTACCATACAGCAGATCCTATACGTCATGTGAACATGGGGTTACCCATCCTCGCTCTATGACGCGACTTTCAGTTATTCTTCTTACACTCTGCGTGCTGTCGTTTGGGCAGTCGGTCGGGGTAAGGGATGCTTCTCCCCTCAGAATGCCTGGCGACGTGGATTCCAACAGCCCCGCGTTTTGGCTGAATGGTCAGTTCCATCTTCTAAATTCCACGGGTCTCGGTCCGTTGCTGAGCCAGGGACCGGATCAATTCAATTTGACGCCGGGATCTTTGTCGACGATTGTCCGGCAAAAACCCAGCTGGCCGACCTGGATTGAGGCTGTGTGGGTGGATCCGTCAGGACCGATCCTCGCTTGGTACCACCAGGAACACGAGTACATCTGTGCGGGTCGACAGCGCCCAGCCCTTCCATGGATTGGGGCTCTGATTTCCTTCGATCAGGGAAGGACTTTCCGTGATCTCGGGGTGGTCCTCTCTTCCGGTGAACCGACCGACTGCTCTTCGAAGAATGGGTATTTCTCCGGCGGGCACGGGGATTTCACGGTCGTGCTGGACCAGGAGAAGGAGTACTTCTACTTCTTCTTCTCGGCCTACGCGGGTTCGGTGGATCAGCAGGGTGTCGCGGTAGCGCGCCTGGCGTTTACGGACCGTTTCAGCCCGGTAAATCGTGTTTGGAAATACAAAGACGGCGGGTGGAACGAACCTGGCGTCGGCGGACAGATGACGCCTGTTTTTCAGGCGAGGCAGCGCTGGCAGTTGGAGGAGGCTGATTCCTTCTGGGGCCCTTCCATCCACTGGAACACGTATTTACAGTCGTGGGTAATCCTGATGAACCGGTCCTGCTGTCAGCCGGGCTGGCCGCAGGAGGGCATTTACGTCACCTTCAACCAGAATATCGCCGACCCGGCGGGCTGGTCGGAGCCGAAGAAGATCCTTGAGACAACCGGGTGGTATCCGCAGGTGCTTGGGACGGGTGAGGCAGATACAGACTCGGTGGCAGGCAGAGTCGCGCGTCTGTATGTGTACGGCTACTCGAACTGGGAGGTTGTGTTTCGCAAGGCTGCCGAACCTGAACCTAAACCCGATCCAGATCCAGATCCAGATCCAGATCCAGATCCCGATCCTGACCCAGATCCTGACCCAGATCCTGAACCGGAGCCGCCCACGCCCTGATCGCTGTTCCAGTCGTCGACTTCACGGCTCAACTTGTCCCAGGTTCTTACCTTGTGGACTACAGTAGAGGGAGAAGGCTTCAGGAACAGGTTCCATGTCCAGAACACAGTGTCACTTACTGGCTTTAGCCAGCTACTTTGTGTTGCCCGCTCTCATGCTGGCACAGTCAGACCGCGGTACGATCACAGGCCGCGTGTTAGATGCCACCGAGGCAGTTGTAGCAAACGCAAGCATTACCGCCACTAATCAGGAGACCGGTATCCGCAGCGTCGGCAAGACGTCGGAAACAGGTAACTTTGTAATCCCGCAACTTGCGGTAGGTCGGTACGAGGTGGCCATTGAGGCGCCTGGCTTCCGCCGCAATGTCCGCCGCGACGTGGACCTCAACATCGCGCAGACGCTGACGTTGAACGTCTCGCTGGAAGTCGGCGCGGTGGAGCAGCAAATCGAGGTCACAGGCGCCGCACCTCTCGTCGAGAGTTCCACCTCCGACCTCGGCACAGTAGTGAACCGGGAGCGCATCATCGACCTCCCGCTTCAGGTTTCGGGCAACATGCGTCACCCGGGTTCGTTCGTGTTTCTGGCTCCCGGCGTTACCGGCGACACCAGCAACACGCAGATCAACGGCTCGCAGAACCGCTCGAAGGAAATCCTGATGGACGGCATCGGCAGCACCAGCCCGGAATCGGGCGGCCTGCTGTTCACGTACCCGCCTGTCGAATCGATCAGCGAATTCAAACTGGTGAGCAGCAACTTCAGTGCCGAGTACGGCCGTACGGGCGCGGGATTTGAGGTTTACACCACCCGCTCGGGCGCCAATGAAATTCACGGTGCTCTCTGGGAGTACCTCCGCAACGACAAGCTCGACGCCCGAGGCTACATCGCGCGGACGCGCGCTATCAACCGGCAGAACGAGTTCGGTGTCGCTTTCGGCGGACCCATCGTGCTGCCAAAGTTCTACAACGGCCGCAATCGCACCTTCTTCCACTTTGTCTACAACGGATTCCGGTTTAAGGCCGGTGCGTTGAATGAGTTGGCTACTATGCCCACGGCGGACATGGTTCGCGGCGACTTCTCGAAGATCTCGCGTGTGATCTACGATCCGGCGACCACGCGTTCGGACGTTGCAGGCGGCTTCACGCGCGATGCGTTCCCCGGCAACATCATCCCGCAGAACCGCTTCAGCGCCGTATCGCGCAAGTTCCTCCCGTATGTTCCGGCGCCTTCCAACACCAATGCGCTGAACAACTTCCAGGTGGTCGGAGCGCAGAGCTTTGAGCGCGATGTCTACACCGGCAAGTTCGACCACCAGTTCACTGAGAAGAACCGCATCAACTTCTTCGTGTTCTGGAATGAGCAGGCGTCGACAGCTCCGGAGCGTCTGCCGGGCGCCCTCAGCCCCGCGCTGACCGAGTTCCGTCCGTCGCGCTGGCTGCGTTTCAACAACGACTATCTCCTAAGCCCGACAGCCCTGAACAACTTCCGCGCCGGATACACTCGCGAGCCGCAGATCTGGTCGCGCGTGGCGTCAGGCAACGGCTATCTCCAGTCCGTCGGCCTGACGGGCGTGAATCCTCCGGGCGACATCCTGCCCCGCGTAAACTTCGGTGACGGCCTCACCAACTGGGGCGACGAAACGAAGAACACCGGCATGCAGGTGAACAACACGCTGCAGTTCGCCGATACCCTGAGCTGGGTAAAAGGCAACCACAGCCTGAAGTTCGGAGCAGACGCGCGCTGGATGCAGACCAATGGCGCCGATCCGGCCAACCAGCAGGGGCGTTTCATCTTCAATTCCAACGAGACCGCGCTGCCCACGGCAGCGGGCCGAGCCAACAGTGGCCACTCCTTCGCCAGCTTCCTTCTGGGCAACGTGGACAACGCCGACTACAACGGCCTGTTCGTGGTGCCTGGTAACCGGTACAACTACTGGGGGCTGTTCGTGCAGGACGACTGGAAAGTCACCCGCCGCCTCACGTTGAACGTCGGACTGCGCTGGGATACTATGCCCCGCGGCGAGAGCACAACGACAACTTCTCCAGCTTTGACCCGACGCTGGCAAACCCGGGCGCGGGCGGCCGTCCTGGCGCCGTCGCGTTTCTCGGCGAGGGCGCAAGCCGCGACGGCAGCCGGTCCAGCTTTGCCAACTCCTACTGGAAGAACGTTGGCCCGCGCGTCGGCTTCGCGTATCAGCTGTCCTCGCGGACCGTGCTGCGCGGCGGCTACGCCCTGTTCTACGGTCCAGGCAACGCAACGCAGGGTCTGCGCGGCTCGCAGAACTTCCTGTATGGCTTTAACGCCGCTCCGTCGTATGCGACAACCGACGCCGGCGTCAACCCGGCGTTTAACTGGGATCGGGGTTTCCCCACCACCTGGCCCCGGCCCCCGTTCATCGACCCCACGGTGCAGAATCGCAGCAACGTAAACATGATCGGCGCAAACGACGCCCGTCCGCCTTACTTCCAGAATTTCCAGTTCAGCGTCCAACATGAAGTGCTGACCGGACTTCTGGTGGAAGCTTCTTACGTGAACGTGAAGGGCACCCGGCTTGGCACGGGCCTCTTCAATATCAATGAGGTGGACCCGAAGTACCTGTCGCTGGGCTCGACGCTGACCTCCGCGTACAACTCCCCGGCCGCGATCGCCGCGGGCATCACGGCACCCTACGCCGGCTTCACTGGATCCGTAGCCCAGGCTCTGCGGCCTTATCCGCAGTACCTCAACATCGCCAACAACTCGAACCCGAACGGCAATTCCACCTACAACGCTCTGCAGACTAAAGTCGAGCGCAGGTTTTCAAAGGGACTCACGCTGCTCGGCGCCTACACCTGGGCAAAGACGATCTCCGACGGCGACATCGCAGCCGGTGGCGGACCCAGCGGCCAGTCGTTCTACAACCGCCGTCTGGAGAAGGCCATCAGCACCAACGACGTGCCTCACGTGGTGGCGCTCAGCTACACCTGGGAGCTTCCATTCGGCCCCGGTAAGCCGTTCCTGAACCATCAGGGAGTCGCTGGCAAGATCGTCGGCGGGTGGCAGGTTACCGGCATTCACCAGTACCAGGCGGGACGGCCAGTCGCGCTGACGGCCAACAACACGCTGCCGGTCTTCAACGGGACCCTGCGCCCCGACGTGAACAGCGGCGTGGAGCGCACCCTGACCGCGGTGGACCCGCTGCAGGATCGCTGGATCAACCCGGCGGCGTTTGCGGCACCGACCGGTTTCCGGCTCGGCACCTCCGCCCGCGCCTACACCGACCTTCGGGCCGACGCCTTTATGAATGAGTCGTTCGGCCTGATCAAGCGCACCCCGCTAACCGAAAAGGTCCGCCTGACGTTCCGAGCCGAGTTCTTCAATGCGTTCAACCGGACCGTCTTCGGAGCCCCGGTTGGCAACGTGACGGCAGGCAACTTCGGACGCGTGACGGCACAGTCCAACACCCCGCGGCAGGGCCAGATGGCTCTGCGCATCGACTTTTAAAGCTTAAGTCGAACTGACCGCCGCAGCCCGGGACTTTCGGAGACTCTCCACAAGGTTCCGGGCTGCGCTGTTTAGCAGCACCACGTCGGCGCCGGAGATCATCATTCGATAGCCCATGTTGTAGTACGTGGCAAAGTGCGCCGGCGTCGGCAGCAGCAGCCCGAGCACCTTGCCAGCCTTCTTCCCTGCCTCAGCCACCCTCTGCATTGCCGCCAGAAACGTGGGGTTCTCCCAGTCGCCCAACATGCCCAGCGACTGGCTCAAGTCCGAAGGGCCGACAAACAGCACGTCGACACCTTCCACCCTCGCGATCTCCTCCACGTTTTCGACCGCCTGTGGCGATTCGATCTGAATCAGCGAGATCAGGCTGCGGCTATTCTCGTAATACGGTTTGAAGTTCGAGCCATACTGGCACGCCCGGTTGGAGAACGCGACGCCGCGCATTCCCTCAGGACCATAGCGCATCGCCGCGACAGCTTCGGCCGCCTGCTCCGCGGTGTCGATGCGCGGGAACATGATGCCATGCGCCCCGTAGTCGAGCACCCGATGCACACGCTGCCGCTCCCGGCCTTCCACGCGCACCACGCCCAGGCACCCAGTGCCCTGCAGCGCAATCAGTTGCATCGGCACGTCGCGCTCACCACCCGCGCCGTGTTCCAGGTCGATGATCGCCCATTCGTATCCGGCCCACGCCATCATCTCCGATGCCAGCGTCGACCCCATGGAAAGAAAGCAGCCGAGGACCGCCTCACCGCTGCTGAGACGTTGGCGGAAAGCAGCCGCGACGTCCTGCGGAACTACATTGTTATTGCTCACGAGCCCTTCGTTTTGCCGCCCCAGGTTTGGGCGCTCCCGGCGTGGGCGCAGGCGCCACACCCGCCGGGTTTGTATTGTTCTTTAACCACTCTTCATACGAGTGTTTGCGCCCGCCGGTATACCGGATCGTGTCGAAGAATTTGGCGTTGCCCAGCAGCCGTGGGTCGCCTTCAGACCGAAGCTGTTCTTCCAGCCGCTCCAGCAGTTTGCGCTTCACCGCGAAGAATTTCGGGTCGATGGCGAGGTTGCGCATGCACTCGGGATCCTCGTCGATTTTGTACAGTTCCTCGGCCGGGCGCTTGCCGAACGACATGCGGTAGTACTCGTCGAAGCTCGAGAGCAGCAGAGTCTTGGTGGGGCTGTCGTCCACGTTGCGATAGCCGGTTTCGGGGTTGCCGGCGGGCCAGCGGTCCTGCTCATAATTGCGGACGTACAGGAACTCGCGCGTTCGCATCGCGCGCACCGGATAACCCTCATCGTTCGGCCGGCCGATGTCGTGCCGCTCCTTGGCAACCATCACATGATCGCGATTCTTGTCAACCACGCCGCTGCGTCCTGACTTCACAATGTTCAGAATGCTGGTGCCGGTCATGGACGATCCGGCAGGCAGCCCGGCAAGTTCCATGAAGGTCGGCGCAAAGTCGCGGGTGCTGACGAAATCTTCATTCACCACACCCGCGGTGATGTTCTTGCCCCAGCGGATGGCGAGCGGAATCTTGAATGCCTGGTCGTAGATTTGCCCCTTCACGCGCGGGAACGGCATGCCGTGGTCGGAGGTGACCACAATGAACGTGTTGTCGAGTTCGCCAGCCTTCTCCAGGTGCCCGAGCGCACGGCCGAGATGCGTATCGAACCACTCGACTTCCAGCGCGTAATCGGCCATGTCATTGCGCACCACGTTGTTGTCCGGCCAGTACGCCGGGACGGTGATGTCGGCCAATTTCTTGCCTGCCCGCACACCGGAACCCGGCTCGTACGCACGGTGCGGTTCCGTGCCGCCGAGCCAGAAACAAAATGGCTTCTCTTTCGTGCGCTTTTGCAGGAAATCCTCGAAATTGCCCGCATAATCGAGGGGCGATATTCCGCTGGTGGGGGGCGTGAGTTTCCTGGCGTCGAAACTGGGCCCGGCGGGATTGCGCGTGCGGCCAGTCGACTGGAAGTCGCCCGGCCCCCATCCCTTGCCCGTCAACCCAACCGTATAACCGGCCTTTTCCAACAAATCCGGATAAACGTCGAATTCCGGAGGAAATATCGAACTGTGGTTAATAGCTTCTTTTAATTGCCACGTATTTCGCCCGGTCAGGATGGTGGCGCGGCAGGGGCTGCATTTGGGGTTCGACGTGAAGCAGTTCTTAAACAGCACGCCTTCTTTGGCGACACGGTCAAAATGCGGCGTTTTGATCCAGGTACATCCATAGACACCGGCGTGTTCGGAGGACCAGTCGTCGGCGATGACGAACAGAATATTCGGCTTTCGGCCGGCCTGCGCCTTCAGTGCCGGCGTCAGCGCGGCTGCCGCCGCCGCTTGTACAAAGCCTCTGCGTGTAAGGTGGCTGCTCATAGGGAATCCCGACGTGATTCTATCGCTTCGGGGACAGCTCACTCATACGTCGCTCCAGATAGCGTCGCTCGGCTTGGTTGGGCGCCAGCGCTACCGCCTCCCGGTAGGCCTCCCGTGCGGCGTCGACGCGCCCCGAACGGCGGAGCAGATCGGCCTTCGAAGCGGGCAGCAGGTGGTAGCCACGCAGTTCACCGCGCCGCTCCAGCGATGCCATCCAGTCGAGCGCTTCCTCCACGTCTCCCGCCATCGCCACCGCAACCGCGGCGTTGAGTTCCAGCACCGGGCTCGGGCCGCGGTGCAGCAGCGCACCGTACAACGTCGCGATCTGGCGCCAGTCGGTGGCCGCGGCCGACGTCGCCTGGGCATGGAGCGCTGCGATCGCCGCCTGCAGCTGATACGGTCCAGGCTGCAGGCGCGCGACCGCCGCGTCCAGCAGCCGCACTCCCTCGTCGATGCGGCCGCGATCCCAAAGCGACCGGTCCTGCTGCTCCAGTGGAATCAGGTCGCCACTGGCGTCGACACGCCCGTCACGTCGAGCGTCATGCAGCAGCATCAGCGCCAGCAGCCCTTCCGCCTCGGCATGCCCGGGCGTCAGCCGCAGCAGCAGCCTTCCCAGTCGAATCGCCTCCTGGGTCAGGTCCATGCGAATCAGCGCGGGGCCGCCGGTGGCCGCGTAGCCCTCCGTGAAAAGCAGATAGATGACCACCAGGGCAGAGGCGAGGCGGTCCGGCAGTTCGTGCGCCGGAGGCACCTCAAAGGGGATCCGCTCTTCTGTGAGTTTGCGGCGCGCGCGAACCAGGCGCTGCGCGGTGGTGGGCTCAGGCTCGACGAACGCCCGCGCGATCTCGCGGGTGGTCAGACCGCAAACCGTGCGGAGTGTCAGCGCAATTTGCGCCCGCTGATTCAGGGAAGGGTGGCAGCAGGTGAAGATCAGCCGGAGGATGTCGGCTTGTTTCGACTAACCCCGCGGCGGCCGAGAACATGATCGCCGACCTGAGCGAGTTACTCCGCCGTTCTTTGCAGGATCGGGACAAACCCGAGATACCGCTGGCCCAGGAGGTCGAGTTCCTGCGCCTGTACCTCGGGATTCAGCACGCGCGTTTTCAGGAACGCCTCATCTTTGAATGTGACATCAGCGAAGCTGCCGCGTCTGTGATGGTGCCCGATATGATCCTGCAGCCGCTGGTGGAAAATTCCGTGCAACATGCCATCGCACCGCGCCGCGAAGGCGGACGCATCGAAATCCGCGCCCAGGTGCGTGAAAATGAGCTCTGCATCGAGGTGGAGGACTCTGGTGGCGAGCCACCTCGGCTGCCCTTCGCCGACGGCCTTGGACTGCGAAACACGCGGGAGCGGCTGCGGGGAAGGTACGGGGAGGCGTCGCGTTTCGAACTGATTCCCGCGTCGGAGGGATTGCTTGTGAGACTGAGCATCCCGGCGGCACCATGAGTCCCCTCCGCGTACTGATTGCCGACGACGAAGGGATGGCACGCGACCGGCTGCAAACCCTGCTTGCTGCCATGCCGGAAATCCGCGTTGCCGCCGAATGCTCCAACGGCCCGGACACGGTCTCGGCGATTTTAAACCTGCGGCCCGATCTCGTCTTCCTCGACATACGAATGCCGGAACTGGACGGGTTCGGGGTACTCGACAGAATCCCGCCGGGACGCCGGCCCGAGTTCATCTTCGTCACCGCCTGGGACACGTACGCCGTACGTGCGTTTGAGGCCCGTGCGCTCGACTATTTGTTGAAGCCATTCCCGCGGCAGCGCCTCATCGACGCCGTGAATCGTGTCCACGCGCGTCGCTCTGAGCCGCGCCTCAGTTTCCAGGCTGGCCGCAACACGGTGCTTCTCCGAACGACAGATGTCGACTGGATCGAAAGCGCCAACAACTACGCCTGCGTACATTGCGGAGATCAAACCTACGTGGTCCGCGAAACGCTGCACAGCCTGGAATCGCGGCTGCCGCCCGACCGCTTCGTCCGTATCCACCGGTCGGCGATTGTGAACGTGTCGCGGGTCCGCGAAATTCGCCCAACGCTGAACGGCGATTCGCGCGTGGCGCTGGACGGGGGCATATGTCTGACGGTGAGCCGCACGTTTCGCGAGCGGCTGGACCAGTTGCTCAGCCCTTCTTCTCAAACGTGAGTGACGCCGAGTTCATGCAGTAGCGCAAACGTGTCGGCGCGGGCCCATCGGGGAACACATGCCCGAGATGCGCGTCGCATCGGGCACACAGCGCTTCCACGCGACTCATCCCAAAGCTTCGGTCTTCATGCGTGGCAACGTTCTCCGCGGCGACCGGCGCATAAAAGCTCGGCCAGCCGGTTCCGGATTCGAACTTGGTATCCGATTCAAACAGCGGCGTGCCACAGCAGACGCATTTGTACGTGCCCGATTCGTGGTTATCCCAGTACTCGCCCGTGAACGCGCCCTCCGTGCCATGCTCACGGGTGACCTTAAATTGCTCCGGCGTCAGTTGCTGGCGCCACTCCTGATCCGTTCTTTTCAGTTTGTCCATTTTGTTCTCCTCGCGGTTACGCGTTAACTGCGAAAGGCGGCCTCGGCCTCTCCCCCGGTACAATAAGATTCTATGTGCGGAATCGTTGGCTATATCGGAAATCGCAAAGCAGTTCCTATCATCCTCGACGGGTTACGCCGGCTGGAATACCGCGGGTATGATTCAGCGGGGATCGCCGTACTCGATGAAAACAACGAACTGATAATCTGCCGCGCTTCGGGCAAACTGCGAAATCTGGAAGAAGCAATCCGCGCCAACCCTGTCGATGGCTCGTTCGGAATAGGACACACACGGTGGGCGACCCATGGTCGGCCAACCGAAGAAAATGCCCACCCTCACCGTGACTGCAAAGGTGAAATTGTCGTTGTACACAACGGAATTGTCGAAAATTATCTTTCTCTAAAGCACCAGCTTCAGGAAGAAGGGCATAAGTTTGTAACGGAAACCGACACCGAGATCATTGCCCACCTGGTGGAGAAGTATTACACGGGCAACCTCGAATCGGCGGTTCGATCTGCCGTGAAGCAACTGAAAGGTGTTTTCGCGCTGTCCATCATCTCCAAATCCGAGCCGAACAAGATTGTCGCCGCGCGTTTCGGGCCACCCGTGGTGGTGGGCCTCGGCGACGGCGAGTATTTTGTAGCTTCCGACGTGCCGGCAATCCTGAGCCACACGCGCGACATGTTCTTCCTCTCAGACGGCGATATGGCCATCCTGACGCCGGAGGGGGTCCACCTTACCGACTTCGACGGCCGGCCGGTGAAGCGCCAGGTCTCGCACATTCTGTGGGACCCGATCATGGCCGAAAAGGGCGGCTACAAGCACTTCATGCTCAAGGAAATCTTTGAGCAGCCCCGGGCCGTCCGGGACACCATGCTCGGTCGAGTCGGGCAGGAAAGCGGACGCATCTTCCTCGACGAGATGGACATCTCACCGCGGCAGTTCGCCGAGTTCCGCAGCGTGCGCATCGTGGCATGCGGCACCAGCTGGCACGCCGCGCTGGCGGGCAAGTTCATGATTGAGCGGCTGGCGCGTATCTCAGTCGAAGTGGATTACGGCAGCGAGTTTCGGTATCGCGATCCGATCCTCGGACCCGACACGCTGACGGTGGTCATCTCCCAGTCTGGCGAGACCGCCGACACTCTGGCGGCGCAGCGCGAAGCGAAACAGAAAGGCTCCAAAACACTGGCAATCTGCAACGTGGTGGGCTCGATGATTACCCGCGAGGCCGCCGGCTCATTGCTTACGCATGCCGGCCCGGAGATCGGCGTCGCATCGACCAAGGCCTTCAGCTGCCAGCTCACCGCGCTGTTCCTGCTGGCGATGTATCTGGGTCAGGCCAGAGGCACGCTGAGCGCGGAAGACTCGCAAAACCTGGTCGCCGAACTGATGCTGATTCCGGGCAAGCTGGAATCGGTCCTCTCGAACGACGGGCCGCTGTATGACGATCTGGTCCGGGTGCTCTCACGTGCCACCGACTTCCTGTACCTCGGCCGTGGCATCCACTTTCCGATCGC
Source organism: Bryobacteraceae bacterium (assembly GCA_034408745.1). Classification (GTDB taxonomy): domain Bacteria; phylum Acidobacteriota; class Terriglobia; order Bryobacterales; family Bryobacteraceae; genus JAWXCM01. Next base: position 8,784 of record JAWXCM010000184.1, on the reverse strand, counting down.
GCTGGAAGGCGCACTGAAGCTGAAAGAAATCAGCTACATCCACGCCGAAGGCTATCCGGCCGGCGAGATGAAGCACGGGCCAAACGCGCTGATCGACGAAAAGCTTCCCGTGGTGGTGCTGGCTACCCGCGACCCGCACAGCGAGGAGAGCCGGATTCGCTACGAAAAAACACTGTCGAACATTCAGGAAGTGAAGGCGCGCTCCGGCATCGTGGTGGCGGTGTGTTGTGAGGAGGATGAGGAAGAAGTTCGCAAGTCGGCCGACCACGTGATCACCCTGCCGTCGACAAACGAACTGCTGTTGCCGCTGCTGGAGATCATCCCGATGCAGTTGCTGGCATATCACATCGCGGTCAGGCTGGGCTGTGACGTGGATCAGCCGCGCAATCTGGCCAAGAGCGTCACGGTGGAATAGTTGAGGCAACTCACTCACCGCGTCACCGTTCGCACGCGAGGCAAAGGGCTGTATGATTTCACGCATGACGTGGAGAGCTGGCTGCGGCCCAGCCAGATCTCCACGGGCCTGCTGACTCTGTTCCTCCAGCACACCTCGGCCTCGCTCACGATTCAGGAGAACGCCGACCCGGACGTGATCCTCGACCTGAATGACTTCTTTGGCCGGATCGCGCCGGAGGACAACCGGCTGTACCGGCACACCATGGAAGGGCCGGACGACATGCCCGCGCACATCCGCGCGGCGCTGACCGCGACTCAGTTGTCTGTCCCTGTGGTCAACGGGAAGATGGTTCTCGGGACGTGGCAGGGGCTGTATGTGTTTGAGCACAGGTCCTCGTCGCATTCCCGAAATATCGTGCTGCATTTGCTGGGCGAATAAACCGCAGTATCATAACGGCATGATCTCCCGGCGTCGTTTTATCGAGACAGCCGCGGCTGGCACAGTCGCCGCGCAGGCCCTCCCCGCATTTGAAACCGACAGCAAGACCGGCATGCCCATGCGCACGCTGGGCAAGACTGGCGCGAAAGTATCGGTGCTGGCATTCGGCTCAGGCAGCCGCTTTCTTGCCTACAAGGATGAGGACAAGGCTTTGGCCGCGCTGACAAAGGCGCTCGACCTGGGCATCACGTATGTCGACACCGCGTACGGCTATGGCAAGGGCCAGAGCGAAACGTGGATCGGCAAGATTATGCCCCAGCGGCGGAAATCGCTGTGGCTGGCCACCAAGATCGACGCGCGCGGTTATGACGCTGCGCAGCGCGTTCTGGAAGGCAGCCTGAAGCGCCTGCAGACGGATCACGTCGACCTGCTGCATATCCACAGCCTCACCGACGAGAATGACCTGAAGGCGGCCGAAGAAGGCGTGCTGAAGGTGATCCAGATGGCGAAAGAACAGAAGATGGCGCGCTTCATCGGCATCACCAGCCACACCGATCCGGCCGTGCTGAAACTCGCGCTGGAACGCCATGACTTCGACTGTACGCAGATGGCGCTCAACGTCGCGAAAGCGGGCATGGCGAAGGGAATCAGCGGCTACGGTGAGAGCCACTCGGACAGCTTCCAGTCGCTGGCGCTGCCGGTGGCAAACCGCAAGAAGATGGGCGTTATCGCGATGAAGATTTTCGCGCAGGAGCAGCTTACCGGTAAAGCTCCGGTCGAGAAGCTAATCTCCTACTCACTGTCGCTTCCGGTGACGGCCTGCGTTCTCGGGATGCCGAAGCTGGAGCATATCGAAGAGAATATCAGGATCGCCAAGGCGTACCGTCCCATGCCGCCCAACGAAATGCAGCGGCTTTCCGGTGAACTGTCCGGTGCACACAAGGCGTCTATTGATCGGTACTTTGCCGATCACGTAGACGCATGAAGACAGTCGCACTTCTCTTCGCTTCCAACATCTTTATGACCATCGCCTGGTACGGACACCTCAGGTTCCGTACCAGTTCCCTGGTCACCGCGGTTGTCGTCAGCTGGCTGATCGCGCTGCCCGAGTACGCGCTTCAGGTTCCGGCGAACCGCTTCGGGTACGGGGAATTCTCCGCATTTCAGCTGAAGATTATTCAGGAAGTGATCACGCTGGTGGTGTTCATGGTGTTCGCCTGGCTGTATCTGGGCGAAAGCATGAGATGGAATCATGCGGTCAGCTTCTTCCTGATTCTGCTCGCGGTGTGGTTTGCGTTTCGTCCACCAACGCTCTGAGGCCCGTCCAGCTGCCACCGAAATAACTACGCGGCATTCGTGTATCTCTGCGTTTGGTTGCGAACTTATCCACCGTATTTGCAGTAATTCCAGGAGATTGTGCCATGACTTTTCCTCAGGAGCAGGTGAAAACCTTTCTCGAGCGCGGATTCTCTACAATGAGTTCGCCATGGCGCAGGATGCCGAACGGCGCACTGGCGGCCGTTCCCGCCGCCCGATGCCGCTCGCATCAGTTCCAATGAAAACCCTCGGACCCTGCAAGGGGTCTGGAAGCTAAGCTCTGTGCAAAGTGGCTGCGTTCGACGGCCGGTATCAACCCCATGGCGAGCAGATGGCCTTCGTCAAGGCCGTTGCCGAGGCCGAAGGGGTGAAGGGATCCTACGTCGCTCCTCGGTGACACTGAACAGCTCCGATACCAACCGGGCGCTGTATCACGCCGTCTACATGAAGGTGCAGCGGCGGTTCAGCCAGGGGATGACCGCGGTGGCTACTTACACGTGGTCGCAAAACAAAGACCTTGCTTACGGGACCACAGCGAATTCACTGGTAAGTTCAACGGGTTCTCCGCAGAGTGCCTATGACACGAATGCCGAATACGGTTTGTCGACCGTCCATACGCCGCATTAGTATTAGTTCACCATCGCCGTGACTTATGAGCTGCCGTTCGGTGCCGGCAAGCCGACGCTCTCGGGTAGTAAGTGGCTGGGCGCGGTGGTTGGTGGCTGGTCTCTGAACGTGGTGGCCAATATCCAGAGCGGCTACCCGCTGGCGATTACGCAGATTCAAGACCTTCACGATCTATGAGCGGGTGAAGGCGCAGTTCCGTGCCGAAGCTCTGAACCTGACCAACACGCCGTCGTTCTACGGTCCGAACACGACGTTCACCAATCCGGCGTTCGGAAAGATCACCAGCCAGTCAAACTTTTCGCGTCTGATCCAGCTTGGCGTTCGATTCTACCTGTAAGTCGGGAAGGGCGGCGAGCTACTTACTCGCCGCCTCTCGCGCTTTGATTTCTGCCAGCAACTCCTGAAACTCCGGCTGATCACGCAACGACGCAAGGGTCAAGTCGGTTTGCAGGTGCACGCTGCTCACGAGTTCCTTCTTAAATGCTGCTCGAAGCAACTCCAGCGCCTTGCCAACCTGGCCTTCAAAGGCGGCAAGACACGCCAAGTTGTACAGCGCCGAACCAGGTTTTAGTTTCTCAGCACGCTGTAGATTTTGGCGTGCATCCTCAATAAAGGCAAGCCTCTCGCTGCCATCGCTTCTCACAGCAAGCTCAACTAGCGCCCCACCCCAGTTGCTAAAAGCAGCCGCCGATCTTGGCGACAGCCGAACCGCGTCAGCGCATCGGACGCACGCCTGGAGGAAAAGCCGATTCGCTTCGCCAGCAGCCTTCATCTTGGCTTGCTTCAACAGTGCTGCCCCCCATCTTACGAAGGTTTGAGCGTCGTACACGTCGAGTCGGGCTGCCTCTTCGAACTTTCGGTAGGCTGCGGCGAACAGCCGATCCGCTTCGTCACCGGAATCGAGCTTCGCTTGTTCAGACAGGGAAGTACCCCAGTTTTGCAGCGATTCGACACGCATTACCGGAATCTGCGCCTGCCAAGCATAGACAGGCCGAAGCTGCGACTTATGAGAGGTTCCCAGATCGTTGACAATGATTTGAAGAACGAAGACCCATGATGGGCCGTGCAGTGCAAGACGGAGCCCTGTCGTCAGCAGTGTTTCGAGCTTTCTATCAGGCGACCGAAGTAAGTCGTTTACCTTTGCGAACAAAGAGGATGGATCGTCGTTCACCTGGCTCATCAGCCGTTCTGTGAGCGTCACATACTCCTCGGACAGATACTCTTCGCGGAAATCACGCACAAAGACGGCTTCCATCAAAGCCACCCGAGGGTGGTAGGAGAGCATCATCGGGCGGATGCCAAGCGCCTCCGTAAGCGCAGCGAGGCGCTTTCGTTTGAAGTCGATCTCCCCGGCTGGCACTGGGCTGGCCACCAGTATCGTCGGTTTTGGGCCTAGCCCGGCTCCCTCTTCAGAACTCGGCCGAGCCTTGTCGGCTTCATCCCAAGGCTCGTCTTCCCCCCCTCTTCGTCGAATGCCAACCTCATGCAAAAAACTGCGTGTGCCCTCGACGTTCTGGTCGTTGAGACCGGTGATTACCACCAACCGCTCCGCAAAGGGCCCCACGCAAAGGCCACCAATCTCGGTGATCCCCGTGCGGCTGTCGACCAGAACATAGTCATAATGAGTATCGATTGGCTCTTCAAACTCCTCGAGCCACAGAGGACGGAGTGGGAAAGTCTGCGCCTTGCAGTAAATCCGCAGGAGGTTGCTGAGGCCGACAAGGCCTCCAGGATCGAGCATCTTGAGGCGCATCCCCGCGAGGCGATCGAAGTAGTCTCGATTCAGGTCGGCACCGAGCACATCGAGCCTGCCCACCTTGCCCAGTTTCGGTTGAAGACTGGCGAGCTTGTCCTCCCGAACCGACTGGATGAACGCTGTCACAGGCTGCAGCCCGCGAGCGGCCGCTCGAAGGGCGTCCGGGTCGTTTCGAGATTCTCCCTCGGGAAGGGCGTCGATTGCCTGGTCGAGGAACTCGAGGATATCCAGCGACCCAGGTTCCCCTAACTCATCAGCACGGTTCAGGAATCCGCTCACTCCAGGCGCTTCCAGATCCATATCGACGATCAAGACGTGACGGCCGCGGTTCACCAGAGCATACGCGACGTTGAGAAGAGCGAGGCTGCGCCCCACCCCGCCTTTATAGCTGTAGAAGGTGAATACGTAGGGAAAGGCCACGTGGACTCTAGGCGGCTGCGGCAACGGGTCGAATTGACGCGACATTCGACATAATGTGTGGGCGGCTCATCGAGAGGTACTCCTGAACCAGCTTTTCAAAGGTACGTCGCGTGGCGCTCGGTGGAAGCAGAGTTGCCAGATATTCAGCACTTGTATGATCGCCCCGTCGGATCAGCACGGCAGCTTTCAGGGCGACCGGCTCGATACGTCGGTCATCCGCACTCAATGCCACGCCGCTCCAGTGTTCAGCTGCATCGAGGTCACGCAGCAGCTCGTGTTCAGCCTTCGCCAGAGCGTCGTCGGCAATGCGTCCCAATTCGGCCTCGGCGACACGCCGCAATTCGTAGCGTGCATTGCCAGACAAATCAATCCACAAAAGGAACCCCGGCTGAGCCGCGAATGATGATTCGAAGAGGGTCATATCGCCCCGACATGCCAGCGTCTCGGCTTCTTGCCCCGAAATAATCGTCGCTCCAATTACCAGATTCCCGTGTAAAGAGAAAGGCGGCACAAGGATCTGATCCGGATCGTCACGAAAGCGATAGACGGGGGGCTCCACGGATGGAAGCATGGTCGAAGTGAGCACGTTCCCGTATCCGATTACCTCAAGATCGCTAACTTCCGGAAAGCCATTCATGGCCTCTTCAGTATGACTTCTCGCGAATGTACTCGATACAGGCAGTCTGGAGCGCATTGTAGTCGTCTGCGCGGCTCCACGTAGCTCAACGCGATCAGGAATGCGGACCTCATGTGTCCATCTGCGACGGTCCCCACCACTGAGGCCGATGGGACCAGGGAGACTGGGATCACCCGTCAGGTAGTCACCCGGACTTGCGAAAAGCAGTTGCATGGACAAGTCAAGATACCGGCGGTGTTCCGGAACCGGCAGTTCATGCCTGTTCAGGAAGGCGATGGGTGGCTCCGACGGATCGCGCCGGATCAGGTGCTTTACCAGTCCGCCCGAATCGAAAGGACTACAGACTCCGTCGGCCCGGTGCTTCTCCTCCAGATCCGGAGAAAATCCAACTGAGCCTCGGCACAGGCAACCGGCACACTCGTACCATTGTTCGCGGCGATTGCGCTGGCCGAGAGCAGCACTCCGCTCCCGCATACCGTTGGAAGTTTGGCGTCCGCCATTGAGTGCGAGAGAAAAAGCCGGCTACATAAGCCGCTCGGTGCGTCCGCAGGGATATGGCGGCCATTACTGCGGCCGTAGTCGCTCAGGTCGCCGCAGAGTGTGTCCAGATTCTTAAGAAGTTGGGATCGGTCCATCGAAAGCTACTCGCCGCCTCCCCCACCTTCATCCAGATCCTCCAGCGGATTTTCAAACTTCGTAAATTCCCTCAAAAAAATCAGGTTCACGTCTCCGGTCGGGCCGTTCCTCTGTTTTGCCAGGATCAGTTTGGCCTTCCCTCGCAAATCCTCTCGATCCTTGTTGTAGACCTCTTCGCGAAAAATAAAGGCCACTACGTCGGCATCCTGCTCGATGGAGCCCGATTCGCGGAGATCGCTCAGCTGAGGGCGATGGTCGCCCGGCCGGGTTTCGGGAGCGCGGCTTAGCTGCGACAAGACCATAAACGGGATGCGCAGTTCCTTGGCCATCAGCTTCAGGCCTCGCGACATCGTCGAGACTTCCTGCTGTCGATTTTCCTGCTTGCCCTTGGCGTTCATGAGCTGCAGGTAGTCGATCACCACCAGTCCGAGTCCGTGCTCGGCCTGAAGGCGCCGGAGCTTGGCGTGAATGTCCATCAGGTGCGTGCCGGCTGTGTCGTCGATAAAGAGCGGCGCCTGCATCAGACCCATGGTTGACATCTGCAGACGGCGTCGCTCGTCCTGATTCAGGTATCCTGCCCGGAACTTCTGCTGGTCGACGCGGCCGTTGGCGCAGACGAGTCGGGTGAGCAGCTGCTCCTTTGACATTTCCAGCGAGAAGACAGCGACAGTGCGAGGGTCAACAGGATTCGTCGCCACGTGCTGCGCGATGTTCAGAGCAAACGCGGTCTTGCCCATGGCCGGGCGGGCGGCAAGAATGATCAGCTCGCCCTCATGCATCCCGGCGGTCATCTCGTCGAGCTTGCGGAAGCCCGTGCTGACGCCCTTGATGCGCTTGCTGGGGTCGAGGAAGACGCTGAGTCCACCCTCATAGTTCCGGAGGATCGCCTCCGTGTTCATCAGAGACTGCCGCGCCTGGGATTCGCCGAGCTTCAGCAGCGTTTCTTCTGCGCTGCCCAGGATCTCGTCGGGCTCCTCTTCGCCCATCAGCGCGCGGTCGATCAGCTTCTGCGCGGTGAAAATGATGCCGCGCAGAATCGACTTGTCCTTGACGATGCGGACGTAGGAATCGAGCGCGAACAACTGCGGCAGACCGTTGTCGAGCTCCACCAGATAGCTGAGGCCGTCCACCGATTCCAGCTGCCCCAGCTTCATCAGCTCATTGGCGAGGGTGACGCGGTCGATGCGCTCGCCGCGCTTGGCCAGGTCCGCCATGCGGGCCCAGATACGGCGGTGCTTCTCAAGGCTGAAGTCCTCCAGGTCGAGGACGCCGCCCACACCGATGAAGTTGTTGTCGTCGAGGAGGATCGCGCCAAGCACGAAGCGTTCCGCGTCGATGTTTGCGGGGAGCCCCTTTTTGAGGGCAAGTTCACTACTGGCCATGTTGGATCTTTCCCATGATCAGTGGAACGAATTTACAATGCAACAATTCGATCTCAAGTGGAGAGAACAACTTAGAGACTGTGGATTTCCTTCTGCCGGAACTTCATTAGAATGTGTCAATTACAGGTGCCAAAAAGAGTTTTCCTCAGATTTCCACAGGTAATTTTCCTTTGTGGACATACGGAAAACGGGGAGTCCTCTGCACAGGAACTCCCCGCAAATGAGGTGTTTAACGCACCGCAAGTGTCACGCCCGCGGGACTCTGATATTCACCGATCCGCAACACGACCGACACCGAATCGCCGGTCTGCGAATTTTCAGGAATACGAATATTGAGTTGCAGTAAGCCTGAAATTTGTCCCGGTGCTCCTCCCGCATATTCCACAACCGCCGGCGCTCCACCCACGAATACCGCGACTGGAAGGATCGGTCGGGTGAGCGCTTCGGCGGTGACCACCTGGCCGCTGCCGAGACTCGGACTGACTGTTCCTTCACCCGTCGCATAGAGCACCACAACCGAGCCGCGCGGGGCGGCGCTTCCGGCACGATTCAAACTGCCATCCTGGTTGGAAGCCGCTACCTGGCCTCGGCCCGAGGAATCGGCGGTAAACAAGCCGGGATTGGTCGCCTGAACCGGCATCACTACCGGCTGGGAGCGCGCGCCGGCTGCTTCCACCACCACCTGCGTGCTGGTCTTGCCGGCGAGCGAGTACGGTGCGACCACGGCGGCCCGGCCCTGGGCGGTCCACAGCAGAGGGGCTGCCACGCCATCGAACAGCACCGAAACCCCGCTGAGCGAGGTGCCGTAGAAGCCGTTCACCGGCGCGGCGGAAATCACCGACGCGGGGCCGAACTGCGTTCCGGCGATGATTACGATCTCACCGGGTGCGATGGCTCCGTTTTCGTTCGTGGCGCCATGGGTGATGCCGGAGGGCGTCAGAACCGGTGCAGCGGAACCAACCGCGATCTGGAGAACGTTCGACCTGCCGTCGGCGTTCACCACCGCAACCCGCAGCGTACCGGCCGATTGCAGCAGATACTCCGGAATGACGGCGCGAATGGTGCGGGCATCGACAAAGGTCGAAGTCACACGGATTTCGTTGACCTCCACCCAACTCGCCTGCGTGATACCCGTTCCCGTGACCGTGATGGTGGTGCTGCCGGCGCCGGCAGC
>JAWXCM010000183.1:0-2894 GCA_034408745.1 Bryobacteraceae bacterium | reverse complement strand
GTCCGGCCGGCGCCAGGGTCTCCGACTCGGCAATGAAGGAAATCAATCTCCGGCGCGACCCATTCCACGGCGAATGGAATTACGGGATTCGCCTACGCGGCGACAATGTTATTTGCTAACACTGCCTTAGTGGACCGCTGAGGAGATAATCATTCCGATCGCGACGGCGATGCCGGCCAGGACCACGGCGAGCGCAACGTTGCCTTCGGCGATCTCCTTCCAGATGTCGATTGGTGAGACCTTCTGCACTACCAGGAAGGCAGCCGCAAACAGCAGCAGCCCGGTCGAGGCAAACAGGATGGCGTTAAAAAGCGACCCGATATGAATATCGTCCATTTCTCCTCACTGTACAACCGGCGCGGCTGATAGACTCGCCTTCATGCGAACCGTTGCGCCGGTGGAGTTTCGCAACATCCGTGTGCGACGCCATGCGCCATCGCATCATCCCTGGCAGGAAGGGCCCAGGCCCGCGCCCGGAGCCGAAAACTAAAGCATGCTGACAGGCTATCCCGCAGCCCGCATCGTCGCCGAAGCGGTCGTCTACCATTTTGTCGAACATCCGCCCGAGCTTGCCGCGGCGCGGCCCGCTGTAACGGACCTGGAATCGCTGATCGACCTAGCGTTCTGGGCCAGTCTGTTGCGCGAGGAGCTCAACACGCCTCGTGTGTCGCTGGCATTCATGCCACCTTCCGAGGGCACGGCACTGTTGTTCGCGGGCAGCATTCCCCTTACTGCGCCCGCGCTGACCAAACTCGCTCCGGCAGTCGAGCGGCCAGGACTGCACCTCGGCGTCTGGCGCGACGATACCGCCAGCGGGTACTGCATCTGGGGCGTTTCCCGAACGGTACCGCCGCTTAGCCTGGTGATCGAAGTAGTGGCTCCTGGGCTGATTGTGGTGAAGCACAGCCGTATCGATGCGGCGAAATACGCGAACCTCGCGGTCCTTGAGGGCAACCGCATCCGCATCCTCGACCACGATGCGCCGATGGCGCCCAACTGTCCCGCCGACCTCCTCGCGCTGCTGCGATTCGACCTCACGCAGACCGGCGATTCGGGTGGCATCCTCGTCGACCTTGCGGCATCCATGCGGCAGCACGGCCGGGGTGGATCGCTGCTGCTGGTGCCGGCGCGCAATCAGACCTGGCGCGAGTCGATCGTGCTGCCCGTAGCTTATTCCGTGTCGCCGCCGTTTGCAAAGATCGCGTCGTTAATGGGCATGAATGAGCAGCAGCGTGAGGCGCGAGACTGGGCGAGATCGCTGGACCGGACGATTCAGACCATCGCGGGACTGACAATGGTGGATGGCGCGACATTGATCTCAGAGAACTATGACGTGCTGGCATTCGGTGCAAAGATCACGCGACGCGACGGTCAGCCCCAGGTGCAGCAGCTCCTGGTAACGGAACCCGTCATCGGGAACCGTCCCGTAATCATGCATCCGGGCGAGATTGGCGGAACACGGCACATGTCGGCCGCCCAGTTCGTGCAGGATCAGCCCGACGCCATCGCTCTGGTCGCGTCACAGGACGGGCGGTTTACGGTGTTTGCGTGGTCGGGTTGCGACGGGATGGTGCAGGCGCACCGTGTGGAATCGATGCTGCTTTAGACGACAAAGGCCCGGTTCGCCCAACGGCAACGAACCGGGCCAGACAACCAGACTAAAAAGTCAGACGAGCCTGCACCTGAATCCAGCGGTTGGTTGCCGCGGTCTGGGCAGTCACCCGGCCGAAGTTACCCGAGAACGTATCCGTGCTCGGCGAAGCCATCTGCGAGCGGTTCGTCAGGTTCAGCGCGTCCAGGCGAAGCTGCATCTTCGCCCGTTCGGTGATGACGATATTCTTGGACACGTTGGCGTTCCACTGGTTGGTCATATCGCGGCGGATGCCTTCGATACGTGTCGGGAAAACCCGGCGGTGGAAGCTGTTGGCGCCCCTGGCGGCGGTACCTTCAAAATCCGCGGTGTTGAACCACGTATCGTAGGTCCTGTTGCTCACATTGGCGATGTTGGCCTGGTCGCTGCCGTAGTAGAACGTGGTGGCGCCCCAGTCGAGGAGCGGGCCAGGCTGATACTCATACGTCGCGCTGAGCTGCCAGCCGCCGATGGCCGTGTTGGTCAGCCGGCCCGCGCTGTTGAGGAAACGCTTGCCCTTGCCGAACGGAAGCTCGAAAATGCTGCTGGCGACGATGCGATGCGGACGGCCGTCATTGGACGGACGTTCCGTAGGCGTGCGATCCCACTCGTAGTAGAAGAAGTCAGCCTCGCGCAGGTTCATCGCCGTGTAGCCCGCGTTCAAGTTGAAGCCCTGCGAGAAGCGCTTGGTTACCTGAAGCTGGAACTCGTCGCTGCGCGTGTAAGACACAGGCACGGTGTTGTTGGTGAGGCCGTTGTTGTTCTGCGGGAACTCCCGCAGCAACTGGTGCTTGCGAATGGTGGGGGAGGTGAAAAATCCGTTGGTGCTGATGTCCTGGTAAATCAGCGGACTGGTCTGCTGCAGGGAAGCGAAGTTGCGCAGCAGGAACGGATTGGTCACGTTGGCGTTGAGGTTGTTGGCGATGGCATCGTTGCGGGTTGTGCCGGATGCCCAATACTGCTCGGGCAGATAGTCCTGCTTCATGCCGATGGAGATCTTGTCCGAGTACGACCCGGCATATCCCGCTTCCACCACCCACGATTTACCGACCTGGCGCTGCAGGCCGAGCTGCCAGCGCTGCTGCCGCGGGTGCGGCTGATTAAAGTCGGTGAATCCAAACCCGCGGCCGGCCTTCGCCATCAGGCCGAGAGCGTTGCCGGTGGGAACGTCAAAGCGCGAGCCGTCCGCCCGAACCGGGAATGGATCCAGCAGCGGACTCTTGCCGTTGTTCGGGTTGGCCGCCACAGGGAAGTTCCAGTTCTG
>JAWXCM010000182.1:0-2821 GCA_034408745.1 Bryobacteraceae bacterium | reverse complement strand
GACTACGATTTCGGCGGCGGTGAGGCCGTGCTTGATGGCGTTGCGGGAGGACACCGCTTTTCCGGCGGGTGTGACGGGGCCGTGTGACAGGGCTCCGTTGGTTCTGGCTGCTTCGGTTCGAGTCATGGTTGCTGCTCTCCTCGACACAGAGTTTGGCATGGAGGGCGGCGGATTTTCGGGATTTTGGCCTGGTTTTGTTGATTATAAAGCAAATAGAGTCGCAAATTAAAATCAACGTCCTGGATATGAGGCGGGAGAATGTCGGGCGAGTGATGGTATATTTTAGCCCGAAGGGTTCTTCATTTTGAGCACATTGCATCGTATCTCCGCGGTGGGGACGGTGGCGCGAAAACTCGATGTGATCTTTGTTCATGGTCTTGGCGGTGACGCCTTCGGGACGTGGCGTCATGGCGTGGATGACTCTACCTCATGGCCTCACTGGCTCAGCGAGGAATTTCCAGAAGCAGACGTGTGGTCACTTGGGTACGCCGCGAGTCCCACAAAGTGGGCGAGAGTCAAAGGCTGGTTCTCCCCCCGTTTTCGCGACGCCGGGTACGGAATGGCGCTTCCCGACCGCGCCCATGAGGTACTCGACCTGATGGTGCAGCGGGGTATCGGGGACCGTCCAATCCTGTTCGTCGGTCACAGCCTCGGCGGCCTGGTTGTCAAGCAAATCCTTCGGAAATCTTCCGATGCACACGATACGCCGCTAAGGAAAGTCTTTCTCAGCACGCGGAGTGTTCTGTTCCTGGCAACACCTCATGCAGGAGCGGACCTCGCAACTCCCGCCGACGCATTCCGAACGGTCTTTGGAGCGACGGTCACAATCCAGGACCTGCGTGCCCACGACGCGCATCTGCGGGACCTGTTCGACTGGTATGGGCGTCATGCGACCGAAGCAGGCATCCGCACGGCTTCCTATTTTGAGCTTCGCGGTGTCAAAGGCGCCGTGACTATCGTCAATCCGACTTCGGCCCGCTCGGGCACCGGTTCCGATCCGGTTGGGCTTGATGAAGATCACATTTCGATTGCGAAGCCTCGGCAACGTGAGGCTCAGGTATGCGGAGCAGCGCGGGGACTTGTTCGCCACTGCCTGTCGGGCGCGGCGCAGGCGATGGCTCCGGATCTTGCGCCCGCCAAGGAGGTGCCGCGGACCGGCGATGTGCCGATCCCACACGAACTGCCACCCGGCGCGGAGGAGTTTTTTGGACGAGACGCGGAACTCGAAGAGGCGATCCGACGCCTGCGGTCCGGATGGAACACCGCGATTACGGGTGCTGCCGGGCTGGGCAAGACCGCACTCGCTGCGAAGGCCCTGACTGCGGTGGCCGGCGACAGTCCACAATCGCTCGCAACAAGTCCGTTCCCCGACGGTATCGTGTTCCTGGATTTCTATGCACTCGACGCAGCCGCGGAGAGGGTCTGGGGCACTCTGGCGGATAAACTCCGCGGACCCACGTTCCTCGACCGCAAGCCAGCGAGGGACCGTGCGATTGCCGCGTGCCAGTCACGCCGCGTGCTCATTGTAATTGAAGGGGGAGAAGACGCCGACGGTCGGGATGGCCGTCTGGATCTGACCCGCGAGTTCCTGGATCTTCTGCCGCCACAGAACCGCTGGCTGCTGCTGACCCGCCTGACGACCCAGGCTTTGGCGACAGAAAGCGTTGCACTTGATGCGGCATTGCAGCCCGACGAGGCCGCGCGGTTGTTTGATTCGCTCACGAAAGGCCGGGTGACGGGGACAGCACGAGCACGTGTACTGGAGTTGCTCGATGGACATCCATTGGCGCTCACCTGGGCGGGTAACCTGCTGGCTCGCGGCGACGACGATCCGAAACGGCTTATCGAGGAATGGGTGGCGGCGGAACTTCCAGGCCTGAGCGATCCAAGGCGCGCCGAACATACTTTGGAGTGGCTTTTCGCGCGCAGCGTTAGCGGGCTGAACCACGACCAGCAGACAGCGTTGGCCGCAGCGGGCCTGCTCGCCCGAGCGCCCTTCCCGCTTGCCGCTGTTGTTGCCGCCCTGGTCGATTCCAGCGAGGGCGGGACTCGGGCGGCGCAACAGGCAGTGAAGGCGCTGGTCCAACGGAGTCTGCTGAGAGTCACAGCGGAGGAACAGTGGGAGTTTTCACACGTTCTCGGGTATCTTTTTGCCCGAAAGGAGACCGGTTCGAACCCTGAAGTTCGGACGCGTTTGGGCCGTTGGCTTCATAGTCGTCTCGAAGCGAATTTGGCACTCGACGATGCTGGTGTCCGTTTGCCCTCGATGACGCGCGATCTGGAGCACGTCGCTGCTTTGTTGCGTGCCGACGATGACCAGAGTCTCTGGGAACCACTCTCGAATGCGGGGCTGTACGACTTTGCCGAGCGCTTCAATGACCTGGGCCGACTCGGTCCAACGAGACTTGTGCTGGACGCGGTTGCCGGCTGGTTCGAGCGTTTTCCGCCGGAGAAGGCGAACCAGCCGCACTGGCTTCGAGAACGATCCGTGCTGAGCGACAAACTAGGCAACGTACTGCGAGACCAGGGCGATCTGGCGGGCGCGCTGGTGGCCTACCGCGAGTCGCTGCAGGTGAGTCAACGGCTGGCGCAGGCCGATCCGTCCAACGCGGACTGGCAGCGCGACCTGAGCGTGAGTCACAACAATGTTGGAAACGTACTGCGAGACCAGGGCGATCTGGCGGCAGCGCTGGTGGCCTACCGCGAGATGCTGCAGGTGAGTCAACGGCTGGCGCAGGCCGATCCGTCCAACGCCGTCTGGCAGCGCGACCTGAGCGTGAGTCAGGAGAGGGTAGGCAACGTACTGCGAGGCCAGGGCGAT
>JAWXCM010000181.1:0-43314 GCA_034408745.1 Bryobacteraceae bacterium | reverse complement strand
GCCGAGGCGATTCGCGCCGGCGTCATCCGGGAAAAGGGCTCGCGCGTGGTGTACTTTGCGGGCTATAAAAAGGTGATCGACCGCTACAAGATCGATGAGATCGAAGCCGCGGCCGACGTGGTGATCTGGTGCTGCGACGAGGCTCCGGGCTTCGCGCCAGGACGTCCGCAGGACCGCTCGTTTGTCGGCAACATTGTCCAGGCAATCGTGAACTACGGTTCGGGCGAACTCGGCGAGCCCGTGATTGCGCTCGATACGGTCGACCGCCTGATAGCCATCGGCTCGGACGGAATGATGAACGCCGTCGCCAAAGCGCGGCATGGCGTCCTGAAGCCGTTCCTCAAGCCCGGGCATCATGCCATCGGCAGTATCAACTCGCCCATGCAGTGCATGATGAAGGAGATTTGTGCGCAGTGCCTCCAGTCGCACAAGGACCCGGTCACAGGCAAAGAGGTGGTGGTGTTCTCCTGCTTCAATCAGGACCAGTCGCTGGACCGGGTCGATTTCAGTGTGCTGCGAACGCGGTTGTCGCAGAACAGCGTGCAGGAGAAGCTCACCAAATTGTGGATCGACCGTTGTCTGCGACAGGCGGGTCTGCGGCCTCAGCCTGTAGCCACGGTGGCGGTTTAGAACATGAGCCAAATGTGGAGCGCCGATACCTACGAACGCAATGCCCGATTCGTGTCCGACTACGGATCTGTGGTGCTGGATCTGCTGGCCCCGCGGCCTGGGGAGAGTGTGCTCGACCTGGGTTGCGGAGACGGTGTACTGACGGAGAAGATTGCGGTCGCGGGCGCCACCGTAACTGGCTTCGATTCGTCACAATCCTTCGTCGAGGCGGCACGGGCGCGCGGGATCGACGCGCGGCTTGGCAACGGACACCAGCTGCGGTTCGAGGCGGAGTTCGACGCCGTGTTCTCCAACGCCGCACTGCACTGGATGCTGGAACCGGACCGCGTGATTGCCGGCGTGGCTCGTGCCCTGAAGCCCGGCGGCCGATTTGTCGCCGAGTTCGGCGGACACGGTTGTGTCGCGGCCATTCAAACCGCGCTGCTCGCAGTCCATCAGCTACACGGGCTGACACTGCCGAGAGTGTGGTACTTCCCTACCCCGGATGAATACGGTGACTTGCTCCGCACCGCAGGCTTCCACGTCGACTACATCGCCCTGATCCCCCGGCCGACTCCGTTGCCCGGAGAGATGGTCGACTGGCTCGCCACATTCCGCGCCGGGACGGATCCGGCACTGCTGGCCGAAGCCGCCGAGTTACTCCGGCCCGTTCTCTGCGATTCCCAGGGTCGATGGACTGCCGACTACATGCGCCTTCGCTTTGTCGCCCACCTGAAATAGCGGCGGCTACAGAATTTCTTTAATCACCGTGCCCTGCACTTCGGTGAGCCGTTCCCGCCGGCCCTGATGCATGAAGCTCAGCGCGTCCTGGTTCAGCCCCAGCTGGTGCAGAATCGTGGTGTGTACGTCGCGGAAGTGGTACGGGCTCTCCACCGCTCGCAGCCCGATGGCATCGGTAGCCCCGATCACCTGGCCACCCTTCACACCGCCCCCGGCCATCCACATGGAGAAGCCGAGGTTGTGATGATCGCGCCCCTTCCCGCCCTGCGCTTCCGGCGACCGCCCAAACTCCCCACCCCAAACCACCAGCGTCGAATCCAGCAGTCCGCGCTGCTTCAGGTCCTTGATCAGAGCCGCGACAGGCTGGTCGGAGTGCGCTGCCATCCGCACATGGTTCTCCTCGATATCGTCGTGCGCATCCCACTGCATGTTGCCGGGTCCACCGCCCGCCACCACGCACACGAATCGCACACCCTTCTCCACCATCCGCCGAGCCAGCAGACACCGGCGTCCATAGTCGTCCGTGGGCTCCTTGCCGATCCCGTACATCTCCCGCGTCGCCTCGGACTCCTTCGATATGTCGAACACCGCTGGCGCTTCGGTCTGCATCCGAAACGCGAGATCGTAGGAGCTGATGCGCGCTTCGAACTCCGAATCCCTGCCCTCCATCGCCGCCTCGTTCAACCCGCGGATCAGCCCGAGCGTCTTCCGCCGCTGGTCGAGCGTGATGCCATCCGGCAAGTCGAGGTTGAGCACCGGCTTGCTCCCCGGACGCAGCATCGTCGGCTGATACACCGCAGGGAGAAAGCCGTTCGAGTACATCGGCTGACCCGCCTCCAGAGCGCCCTTCGGGTCGGGAAGCACCACATACGCCGGCAGCGATTCCGTCTCTGCGCCCAGCCCGTACAGGACCCACGCGCCCATGCTCGGGAAACCAGGAATGATTCGACCCGTCATCAGCTGGTACTGTGCCGCCGAGTGCACCACCATATCGGCATGCACGGAGCGAATCACCGCCAGTTCATCGATCACCGAAGCCGTGTGCGGCAACAGATCGCTGACATCGATTCCCGATTTTCCATACTTCGCGAACGTGCGCTTGCTGCCAAGAATCTTCGCTTCGTTGGTGACGAACTGGTACTTCGCTTCCCCGAACTCGGCAGGCCGCTTCTGGCCGTGCAGTTTGTTCAGCAGCGGCTTGGGGTCGAAGGTCTCCAGATGGCTCGGCCCGCCCGCCATGAAGAGAAAAATCACCGACTTCGCCTTCGCTGGAATATGCGGCTGCTTCGCCGCCAGCGGGTTATTACGCGCCTCCGCCGCGTGCAGCATCTGCGTGTACGCCAGAGCGCCGAAACCGCAGAAAGCGTCGCACAGAAACTCACGTCGATTCCGAGTCGGTCGAGAATGTTCAAGTGGCATCGGCTGTCTCACTCCACGTACAAAAACTGATTCAGATTCAGGACCGCCAGAGCGAACTCGCGCAGCGGCTGGGTGCGCAGGAACTCCAGCGCCATCTGCCGCTGCTTCACCGTCGGCGGCCGGCCCGTGGCGATCCGGTACGCCAGGTCGATTTGCTTCAACTTGTCTGATCCGCCTTCGGTCTGCAGACGCTCCGTCAAATCCAGCGACAGCCGGTTCGACAAGTCCCCGTTCAGCAGTTCCAGCGCCTGCGGGGCATGCGTGCTCGATTCCCTGCGCGCGCAACTGATCTGCGCATCCGGCGCGTCGAACACTTCCATAAAGGGCAGCCGCAGATTGCGCTTAGCCAGCAGGTACACGCTGCGCCGGTTGTGCTCCGTGGCATCCTGCGTCACCGCCCACTGCGAAGGCTTGTACAGCAGCGTCAGCAGCTCTTTGTCGACCGGCACAATGATGCTCGGGCCGCCGACCTTCCGGTTGAGCCGCCCAGCCACCGTAAGCATCGCGTCTCGAATTTCCTCGGCTTCCAGGCGACGTCGCGTGAACTTCCAGAGCAGCTTGTTCTCCGGGTCCTTTTCCTCGGCCACCTTCGCCGAGACCGGGTTGCGCGAACCCTGTCGGTACGTGCTGCTGAGCAGGATCTCGCGATGCAGCGGCTTCCACTTCCAGCCGCCCTCCACAAAGCGATTCGCCAGATAATCCAGCAGTTCGGGATGCGTCGGCCTGACTCCCATGCGCCCGAAATCGTTGGGCGTGGCGACGATGCCGCGACCGAAGTGGTAGTTCCACATTCGGTTGACCGCCACCCGCGCGGTCAGCGGATTCCCCGCCGCCGTGATCCATTCGGCCAGCGCCGTCCTCGGCTTTTCCACCGACAGTTCCGGCGCATCTTCAGGCAACAGCACGCCCAGCGTCCGCATTCCTACCGCCTGACCTTTGTTCTGGTGGTCGCCGCGCGCCAGCACATGAACCGGCGACGCTTTGGCGCGGTCCGTCTCCACCGCGTAGAGGCTCGGGAGCGGCTCCGGAGCCTTGTCCTCCAGGTCGGCCAGCTTCTGCTCCATCGACTTCAAACCGTCGCCCGCAAGGCCCTTCATGGCCTTCTTCATGGCGGCCATTTCTTTGCCGTGCGCCTCGTTCTTTGTCTTCCACGCCGCCTGTTCCGCCTCACTGGCCAGCGGGACGTCATTCGGATGCGTGCCCGCGAAGAAAGCCTGCATGCGGTAGTAGTCGGTGTGTCGAATCGGATCGAACTTGTGGTCGTGGCAGCGCGCGCACCCCAGCGTCACGCCGAGCAGTCCGGATCCCACCACGTTCGTCATCTCCGTCAGCACTTCATTGCGGCTGCTGGCGACTTCCTGATTACCAGCGTTCTTTCGCAGTGGGCCCAGACGGTTGAACCCGGAGGCGATCCGCAGCTCTTCGTTCTTAGGGTCCATCTCATCGCCCGCCAGTTGCTCGCGGACGAACTGGTCGTACGGCTTGTCGTCGTTGAACGCCTTGATCACGTAGTCGCGGTAGCGCCACGCATCGCGGCGGTGGGTGTCGTACTCAAAGCCGTCGCTCTCGGCAAAACGGACCACGTCCAGCCAGTGAGTCGCCCAGCGCTCGCCATATGCGGGACTCGCCAGCAGCCGGTCGACCAGCTTCTCGTACGCAGTCGGCGACAAATCTTTGAGGAATGCGTCCACTTCAGCAGGCGTTGGCGGCAGACCCGTTAAATCGAACGTCACCCGACGGATCAGCGCGACCCGGTCGGCCGCGGGCGCGGGCTGTAGTCCCTCTTTGCGCAGTTTGTCGAGGATAAACGCGTCAATCGGCCCGCGAACCCAGCCCTTCGCCGCGGCATCGGCGAACTTAGGCGGCTCCGTGCGCACGCGTTCGCGGAACGACCAGTGTCGTCGCTCGGCGGGGGTATACTTCTCTCCGACCGTGCCAGCGATCAGCAGCGTTGCGGCAAAAATCCCAGTTAGAGCAAACAGGCCCTTCATTAGCTTCTGATTCTACTCCTTTTTGAAGCAGCCACGCAGCGACGCAAACATACCCGGGACCACCGGCCAGTGCCGGCGGCCCCAGGCAGCCGAGATCAGTCGGCGCGAACCACGCGAATCGTGGCCACCTGGACCTTCGGGTCGACATTGCGCGGCTCAGCTCGGAAGGCGTAGCCTGAGACCGCGCCAGGCGCATACAGCGACTGCAGAGCGCAGGCAGCACCGACGCATTTGAACGTTAATGCACCCGGCTTGTTATGCGTTTCCGGACGCGGTACGCCACCGCTTGTGCTGATGGCCATCGCCGCCTCCCTGCCGCCGAAGTGCCGCAGAGTCCAGCCCGCGCCCGTGTACATCGTGAGCCTGTTCAGGGAATACTGCCCAGCCGGGAGAGTCTTGCCGGACACCTGGAAGTCGAACGGAATGTTCGCCTGCAGGTTTTGTGCGAACGCTGCGGTACCCGTGACGGCCAGTACTCCGGCCATCAAAGCAAAGTGAATCAGGTTGCGTCTCATGGTCCTTATCTCCTTTTCGGTCAGCCAACGCGAAGAGATAGTGCATGCGAAGTGCCAGGGGAGTGCCAGAACGTAAGTTATTGTAAAATTAGAAGATCAGGCCGGATTAGTACAATTCCACTAACCCGGATGTGATATCCGTGAACCGATCGGTTATTTTCGCTTCCACGTGTGCGTCGCGAAGTCGAAATCGTACGCCGACCGCGCCGGAACGGGCTCAGCGACCTTCTTCGGAATCAGTTTCGCGAACTCCGCTTTCCGCGCCGCGTGCTCGGGCTTCGAGGCGAGGTTGTGAAAGTCCTGCGGATCGTTTAGCTCGTCGTACAGTTCTTCGCTGCCATCGTGATAGCGGATATAGCGGAACCGTTCGTCCCGGACCGCGTGATTGCCCTTCATGAAGTCGATGACCACGGGCCCACGCTTCGCTTTCGGGTCCTCCAGCAGGTCCCGCAGCGTGATTCCCTCATTCGCCGGATTCTTCGGGAGACCCGCATAATCGACCAGCGTCGGGTACATATCCATCAACGTGACCGCCTGGTTGCGCGGCGTTCCCGCGGCCTTCATCCCAGGCCCCGCGAAAATCCACGGAATGTGCGTCGCCCTCTGCCATAAGGTCGACTTGTGCCAGTGGATCTTCTCGCCAAGGTGCCACCCGTTGTCCGACCAGAAAACGAAGATCGTGTTCTTCGCGTAGGCGCTCCTGTCCACTGCGTCCAGCATCATGCCCACCATGTGATCGGCAAACGAAATACTGGCCAGATAAGCGTGGATCGCGTCCTTCCACTTCCCTTCTTTCACGATGGTGTCGTGTTCCTCCCGCCTCGCCGCCGCCATCCGGCGTCCGGCCTCCGGGATGTCCTCGAAATCGTCCTCCGGGTTGATGGGGAGCCGGATGTCACGGTCCTTATAGAGGTCGAAATACTTCTGAGGCGCGAACATCGGGATGTGCGGGTGCCACAGACCGACACACAGCAGAAATGGCTTGTCGTGCTTCTGACTGAGGAAGCGGCGTCCGTACTCAACCGCCTTCATGTCGCCGTAGGCTTCTTCAGGCTTCGGGAGCACGCCCCAGTCGAACTCGCCCTGGATGTTCTTAATGCCGTTGTACGGATGCCCGGCGGGGTTTGGCACCTTCTTGTTCCACGGGTACCACTCCGGACGCCGATACCACGGGTCGTCGAACTCCTGCAGTTGAAAATCGTCCCACTGGTCGGGCGGATTGAAGCCCGCGTTGTGATGCAGGATCTTCCCCGCTCCGACTGCCGTGTAGCCGTGCTTGCGGAAGTACTGCGGGATCGTCTCGACATCAGGCAGCGCCGGCCGCCACCACTGCTCGTTGTCATAGACGCCGGAGGTCGACGGCCGAAGCCCGGTAAACAAAGCCGTCCGCGACGGGTTGCACAGCGGAGAGGCGGCGTGAGCGTTGCGAAACAGGACGCCCCGTTTCGCCAGGCGGTCGATATTCGGGGTCTTCACGCCTTCGTAGCCGCCCAGGCAGCCAACCCAGTCGTTCATATCGTCGACCGACACCATCACAATGTTCGGGCGCTGCGGCGTGGCGGCGCTGGCTCCGAGGCCGGCGGCAGCCAGGCTGGCGAGAAATTCGCGGCGAGATGTCATTGCCGGTTATCCTATCGCGGCCGGCCCGCGGCTTTCAAAACTAACGCCGCGCCGACACGCTCCGAAACTGCTGCTGTTTCTGGAGGTCGGCCATCGCCTTACTCAGAGCCTCGGCCTTGTCTTGCGGCCACGTCATGCCTTTCTGCTCGTTGTAAGCCCTTGAGAACTCCTGGGCAGCTTTGACCACGCGGTTGAACTTTAACTCGAAATCGCGGCGAAATGCCTCCTCCGTATTTTTGCGCTGCTGTTCGTAAGCCCGGAGTTGTGAGCGCATCACCTGATCCTGCAGGTCGCGCTCGGCGCTCGAACTCGCTGAGAGCCCAAACCCCGCCGTCATCACCAGTGCTGCCAGTCCAGCTGCCCGTCTGAGTCGCACCGCGTCCTCCTGTTACCCGAATGCATCCAAACTGTAACGCATCCGTAATTCATCTATACACCCTTTTTCCCTGGATGTACATACCCCTGCGGCGGGTAAGGATCACAAGACGCATTTCCGCCCGCACCTGCCTGTTACTATGGGAGTTACAGCTCATGGAAGGCCCCGAATTCGACCTCAAAAAGACGGTCAATCTGCCTAAAACAGATTTCCCCATGAAGGGAAACCTGCCGCAGCTTGAACCGCGACTGCTGGAAAAGTGGACCGCGTCGGACCTCTATGGCCGAATTCGCGCGAGCCGCGCCGGCCGCCCGAAATACGTCCTCCACGACGGCCCTCCCTACGCCAACGGCAACATCCACCTGGGACACGCCTTCAACAAGTCGCTCAAGGACTTTGTCGTAAAAACAAAGACCATGGCCGGCTTCGACGCGCCCTACGTTCCCGGCTGGGACTGCCACGGCCTGCCCATCGAGATCAAGGTCGACACCGAGCTTGGTTCGAAAAAAGCGCACATGACCCCGGCGCAGATCCGAAAGGAGTGCCGCAAGTACGCCGCAAAATACGTCGAGCTCCAGAAGAAAGACTTCATCCGCCTCGGCATTCTCGGCCGCTGGGACAACCCGTACCTCACGATGGCGCCGAAGTATCAGGCCGTCATCGCGCGTAATTTTGTCGACTTCCTCGACAAAGGCTACGTATACAAGGGCCTGAAGCCCGTGAACTGGTGCATCAATGACCGCACCGCGCTGGCCGAGGCCGAAGTGGAGTATGAGAACCACTCCAGCCCGTCCATCCACGTGCGCTTCGAACTCACCTCCGACGCGGCCAACATCGACCCGGCACTCGCGTGGCGCAAGGTGTACGGCCTGATCTGGACCACTACGCCATGGACCATCCCGGCCAACATGGCCATCGCCTACAACCCGAATTTCGAGTACGTCGCGGTGGAGGTCGGCCGCGATGTGTACATCGTCGCCCGGGAACTGCTGCAGGCCTGTACCGACGCGATTGGCTGGGAATGGGAGAACATCCTCGCTTCATTCCCCGGCCGCAAACTGGAGGGCGCGGTCTTCCGCCATCCCTTCCTTGAGCGCGATTCGAAAGGCATTCTCGCCGACCACGTGACGCTGGAAGCCGGCACGGGCGCGGTACACACGGCGCCAGGCCACGGACACGAAGATTACGTCGCCGGCATGAAGTACGGCATCCCGACATACTGCCCCGTCGACGCAGCGGGCCGCTTCTGGCACGCCGAGGGCGCCGATGGAGTGCTGCCCGAAGAGCTGATCGGCAAAACCGTCTGGCAGGCCAATCCGCTGGTTATCGAGATCCTGAAGCAGCATGGCGCACTGCTGGCCACGCGCAACGTGGATCACTCCTACCCGCACTGCTGGCGCTGTCACAAGCCGACCATTTTCCGGGCAACGGAACAGTGGTTCATCGGCATGGACCGCAACGATCTTCGGCAGAACGCGCTGAACGCCGTCCGCAACGTCAAGTGGCTGCCCACATGGGGCGAAGAACGCATCTACAACATGATTCGGGACCGTCCCGACTGGTGCATCTCGCGCCAGCGCGTCTGGGGCGTGCCAATCGTCGTGTTCTATTGTAACGACTGTCGCGAGCCGCTCACCGACCGCAAGATACTCGACGCCGTCGTGGACCTGTTTGAGGAACACTCGGCCGACGTCTGGTATGAACGTACGCCCGAGGAGCTGATCCCGCCCGGTACAACCTGCGCGAAATGCGGCTGCGGCAACTTCACCAAGGAAGGCGACATTCTCGACGTTTGGTTCGACTCCGGGTCCAGCCACATGGCGGTGCTCGGCCATGATCCCGAACTGCCCTGGCCGTCAGACATGTACCTCGAGGGCGGCGATCAGTATCGCGGCTGGTTCCACAGTTCCCTGCTGATCGGCGTCGGCCTCCGAGGCCAGGCCCCCTATCGCGAATGCCTGACCAACGGCTGGACGCTGGACGGCGAGGGTCGTGCCATGTCCAAGTCCGTGGGCAATGTCATCGAGCCCGACAAGATCATCAAACAAGTGGGCGCCGACGTCCTCCGCCTGTGGGTGGCATCGGTCGAATACAACGAAGATGTCCGGCTGTCCGACACCATCATGCAGCGGCTCACCGAGGCGTATCGCAAGATGCGCAACACGTTCCGCTACGCTCTCGGCAATCTGTACGATTTCGACCCCGTCTCAAGCGCGCTTCCCGGCGAACAGATGCTCGACGTGGACCAGTGGATCCTGCTCGAAACCGCGGACCTGATAACAAAGTGCAACGCATGGTACGCCGAATACGCATTTCATAAGGTATATCGCGCGGTTTACGATTTTATTGC
Source organism: Bryobacteraceae bacterium (assembly GCA_034408745.1). Taxonomy (GTDB): domain Bacteria; phylum Acidobacteriota; class Terriglobia; order Bryobacterales; family Bryobacteraceae; genus JAWXCM01. The sequence continues at coordinate 33,693 of JAWXCM010000181.1, read as the reverse complement.
CATTCAGTTAAGCTCGGTTTATTTCGACATTTCGAAGGACCGGCTCTACACCGCGGCACCGAATTCGCGGGCGCGGCGCAGTGCGCAGACCACGCTGTACCGCATCAACCACGCATTGATCCGTCTGCTTGCGCCCATTCTCAGCTTCACCGCGGACGAGGTCTGGAGCCACATGCGACTCTGCTCCAGTGAGCCCGACAGCGTCCACCTTGCTTACTTCCCGACAGCGGAAGAGCTGACCGAAGGGCTCCCTGAATCGGCTCGCGCAAAGTCGGCCGACTGGGCGAAGCTGATGGAGGTTCGCGACGCCGTGCTGAAGGAACTCGAGGTCCGCCGCCAGGAGAAGTTCATCGGCGCTCCCCTCGAAGCCCGTGTGCACCTGGCCGCGAACGGCGATCTGCTGCCGCTTCTCGAACGCTACGCGCCAGAGCTTCCCAGTCTGTTCATCGTGTCTCAGGTGGATCTGGAAAATTCCGGTTCCGGCGAACTTGCCGTCCGTGTCGGCCGCGCGGCTGGCGAAAAATGCGAGCGCTGCTGGAAGTACACCAGCGACGTTGGCAATGACCCGGCCTGTCCCACGGTGTGCGCCAGTTGCGCCGCGTCTGTGCACGAAATTCACGGCTCGTGATGTCGCGCGGAATCCCGCTCCTGATCGCCACGGCCGTGTTCGCGCTCGACCGAATTACCAAGGTCTGGATCGAGTCGAACGTGGAATTGTACTCGAGTTTTCAGGTAATTCCCGGATTCTTCGATATTGTGCATACGAAGAATCCGGGAGCCGCGTTCGGCATGTTCGCCGACAGCAACCATCCCCTGCGAGCCGTCCTGCTGATCGGGGTGTCCCTGGCAGTGCTCGCCTTCATCGCCTGGGCGTTGCTGCGGCCCGGCAGGGCGGGCTTTAGCGCGTCCGTCCCGACCATCGCGGGCCTGTCTCTGGTATTCGGCGGAGCGCTGGGCAACATCTATGACCGTGTGCTGTTCGGCCAGGTGACCGACTTCCTCGAGTTCTACCGGGGTGACTGGCGATTCGCCGCCTTCAACGTAGCCGACAGCGCCATCAGCGTCGGCGCCGCTCTGCTAATTCTGGATATGTGGCTGTCCCGCAAACAGGAGTCGAATGCTGCCAAAACTCATTGATACCGGGACTTTCTTTCTGCCCACCTACGGCGTCCTGGTCGCGACGGCGTTTCTGGTCGCCATCTGGGTCACCACCCGCCTCGCCCGGCGTGACGGCCTGGATGCGCAGAAGGTCACCGACCTCGCGTTGTACTGCGCGGCCGGCGGCATGCTCGGCGCCAAACTGTTCATGTTCCTGTTCGACTGGCGCAAGTATCTGTCAGGCGAATACCGGCTCTTTTCCATCGACACTCTAATGGCCGCGGGCGTGTTTCAGGGAGGGCTGATTGTGGCGGTGCTCGTCGCCATCTGGTTCATGCGCTCGAACGGACTCCCCGGGCTGCGGACGTCTGACGTATTTGCCCCAGGACTCGCCATCGGACACGGAATCGGGCGGCTAGGCTGCTTCGCCGCCGGATGCTGCTGGGGAGACAAATGCGATCTGCCATGGGCGGTCACGTTTCGCAACCCGCAGGCGACAGAACTCACCGGCGTACCGCTCGGCGTGCCCCTGCATCCCACGCAGTTGTACGAGTCGTTTGCCGAACTCGCAATTTTCGGCGTTCTTTGGCTGCTGATCCACAAACCGCACCGCGAAGGTTCGGTGCTCGGCACCTACATGGTGCTCTATTCCACCGTGCGATTTCTGGTCGAGTTTGTGCGCAATCACGAACAGTCGCTCATCATGGGGCTGTCGCTGACGCAGTGGATCTCGCTCGGCACACTGATGGCCGGGCTTTGGCTGATCCTGCGCCCAGGAGCCGTGAAGGTCCCGTCTCCACCAGCCACCGCGGTCTGACGAATCAGGCCCGTCTGTTATCCTGAAAGGACTTTTCTCCCATCCGATGGCACAAATCTCACCGTTTCAACCTTACCGATACACCGAGTCCGCCGGCCGGCTCGATGACCTGGCCACGCAGCCATACGACAAAATCAGCCCCGAGATGCAGAAAACGTACCTGGCCAAAAGCCCGTACAACCTGGTCCGGGTGATTCTGGGTGAGCGGCTCGATTCCGACAACGACGCGGATAACGTCTATACCCGCGCCGCAAAACATCTGGAAGAATGGATCGGCGCCGGAGTTGTGGCGAAGGAATCCGAGCCGTCGCTGTACGCCTATTTCCAGGAATTCACGCATCCGGAGACGGGTGAGCGGCTGACGCGCAAAGGCTTCATCGGGCTCGGCGCGGTGGAAGAATACAGCGCCGGAGTCGTCCACCGGCATGAACAGACGCTCTCCGGCCCGAAGAAGGACCGGCGCCAGCTCCTCGAAGTCAGCCGGGCCCACGCCGGTCAGATCTTCATGATCTACTCCGATCCCGAGTGCCGCGTCGATTCCCTGCTCGACGAAGCCGCCCATCAGGCGCCCGCCGTCGTCGTAACGGACGAGTACGGTACAAAGCACGAGCTCCATCGCATCGACGATCCAGTCAAACTGGCCGCGATTCGGGAGTCGATGGCGGACAAGAAGCTCATGATCGCCGATGGCCACCATCGGTACGAGACCGCGCTCAACTTCGGCAATGAACACCCTGAGCTGGAAGACGCGAAGTGGGTCATGATGACCTTCGTCAACATGTCCGCCCCTGGTCTGCGAATCCTGGCAACGCATCGCGTGGTCAACGGCCTCGACTCGTTCGAACCCGAGACGTTCTTCAAAAAGGCCGGAACCCGGTTTAGTCTGTCCAAATTCGACACCGTCGACGCACTGGCGCAGTTGTTCGAACAGCCCGCCCTCGACAAGATTCGGATCGGTGTGGTGCACGCGGGAACCGAGGTGGCCTGGCTGCTCGAGCGCGACCGCGAAGAAGGCGGTCTCGACGTGGAGATCCTGCACTCGGAACTGCTGGAGGGCGCTCTCGGCATCGACGCAGAGGCTGTGCGCGAGCAGAAGTTCCTGAAGTATGTGCGCGGAATTGACGTGGCGGCCGACCTGGTCGCCGACGGCAAGGCGCAGTATGCGTTCCTGCTGGAAGCTACCACTGTCGAGCAGGTCTCCTCCTGCGCATTTAATGGCCGCTGTATGCCGCAGAAATCGACCGACTTTTATCCGAAATTGCTCAGCGGTCTCGCGATTTATCGCTTAGAGAAGTAGTCGCGTGGCGGTAAAGCGGCCTCTGAAAACGCTGGAACGGGCCCTGTCCAAAGCGGGGCTCGGTTCGCGCACCGAGGCTCGAAGCTGGATCGGCGCCGGCCGAGTCGCCGTTAACGGCAAAATAATCCAGACCCCGGACCACTGGGTCGACCTCGACCGCGATCGCATCGAATTCGACGGCAAGCCGCTTCGTGCAGCCGAGCCAGTCTACCTTCTCCTCTACAAACCCACCGGCTACATCACCACCGCCCACGACCCCGACGGCAGACCAACCGTCTACGACCTGATTCGCGATGTCGAAACGTGGGTGTCGCCAGTCGGCCGGCTCGACCTTGATACCAGCGGACTGCTCATCCTCACCAATGACAACCAGTTCGCCGATCAGGTGATGAGCCCCGAAAACAAGGTCCCTAAGACGTACCTCGTGAAAACCAACTCGCATCTCACCGACGCCGACCTCCAGCGCCTCCGCGACGGTGTCGAGTTGAGCGACGGGCCAACCGCGCCGGCCCGCGTCACGCGCGTTCGCGATAACGCCAGCTCCACCTTCCTCGACGTGACCATCACGGAGGGGCGCAACCGTCAGGTAAGGCGCATGATCGAGGCCGTGGGAAGGCGAGTCCGCAAACTGGTCCGCACCGCCGTCGGGCCGGTCCAGATCGGAGATCTCGCCATCGGCACCTGGCGTCATCTGACGCCACGAGAGCTTCAGGCGCTCGGCCGCCTTAAGACTTAACAGGGGGGCAGGCCCCCAGGCCAGGCCCCCAGGCCTGCGGCGGGTCTCTTGTGCTTGCACCACCAGACCCGCAACACAAGCCGTACCTCGACATCGGACGCATCTCTCACTTCACAATAGCGTCAATAGTCTGCGCCGAAATCGGGTGATATCCCGGGCGAGCCATGGCATAAATCGCCTTGGCTCGCGCCATCCCCTCAGGCGTTTTCGCCAGTTCCTGATACAAAGGCCGAATAAACTTGCGGCGCCCCACTTCCACCAAAAAATGATCGAGGGCAGGATAAGCCGGCTCGTACTTCGACCGAATCGACATCAGAAGCCACTGAAACAGGATCTCGGCATTGCCGCTCTTCGTGAAGTTGTACGCCTTGTCCAGTTCCGCCATCTGCTTCTTGTCCATCGTCTGCGGCATCGACAGCAGGAAATGCTGCCACTCCGCCGCCGACCACTTCCCCGTCGCAATGGATGCCAGCGTTTTCTTCCCCGATGTCCAGCCCTTCGCATGCTCAGCCACGTCATCGAGTGCCGTGGATTTCGGCTCCGGCGTGCCGGCAGGCAGACCCGGCTTCGTCAGCCATTCATCCAGCCCAAGCTTTTCGGTAACCGCCGTGTCGATTTGCAGCAAATGCTCGTTCAAATAATCCGCAAATTCTCCGGTGGTTACGCTCTTAAACGAAAACTCACCGAAATACCCGCGCAGGAAACCGTCGAATCGCTCGCGTCCGTACAATTCTTCCAGCCGCCGCAGCAGCAGCATCCCCTTCACGTAAGGTACCTGCGTGGAGCCCTCATCCGGATCGCGGCCCTTGAGGTCGATATACAAAACCTGGTCGCGTTCCGGCAGGGTCTTCATTTCCTCTACCAGCTGCCGCTTTTCGATCAGCGCTTCCATTTCCGACCGCTCCGCGCCGTACACTTCCTCCTGAATGCGCCGCTCCAGGTAAGTGGTGAAGCCTTCGTTCAGCCAGAAATCCCGCCACGTCGCGTTGGTCACCAGGTTGCCCGACCAGGAATGCGCCAGTTCATGCGACACGACCCCAACCAGGCTCTTGTCCCCCGCCAGCAGCGTCGGCGTCAGGAACGTGAGCCGCGGATTTTCCATGCCACCGTAAGGGAAACTGGGAGGCAGAATCAGGACGTCGTACTGCTCCCACTGATACAGGCCATAGAGATTCTCAGCCGCACGAATCATCTTGTCCATGTCTTCGAATTCTTTTGCGGCTTTCGGCAGTACCGACGGCTCGGCATACACGCCGGCCCGCATGCTGATGGAGTGGTATTCCAGGTTGCCGACAGCCAGCGCGATCAGATAGGGCGGGATCGGCTGCGGCATGTTAAACGTGTAGTGCCCCGTCAGGCGCGGCGTGCGGTCATTCTTCGCGCTCATCACCGCCAGCAGATCCTTCGGCGTATTCACCGTGGCCGAGTACATCACACGAACGCCAGGCGAATCCTGGATGGGGATCCAGCTGCGCGCGTGGATCGCCTGCGACTGCGTGTACAGGAACGGATGCTTCTTGCCCGCGGTCTGCGCCGGAGTCAGCCACTGCAGCGCCGTCGCGTTGGGTGAAGTCTCATACGTGATCTGTACATGGCTCACGTTTCGCGGCACTTCAATGCTCAGCGGCGCGCCCAGTATCGGATCTTTTGGGCCGAGCTTGAATGGCGTGGAGGTATACTTCGAGCCGTCCGTCGAGACCTGGGCGGCGCTAATGGACAGGTCGCGCGTATCCAGAATCAGCGGCGTGGGTTCCTTCGATCCAACGCGTTCCACCGAAAGCGTGGCACTCCCCTTCAGCTTCTTCTCCGCAAACAGCACGTCCAGATCCAGCGCGATATGCTTCACCCTGATCTGGTCGGGATTCGAGTACGAATGATAGTCCTTCGTATCGTTAAACTTCTTCTGGCTCGAGTTTTGCACGGGACCTTTGCTGCAGGCGGCGCACATCAGCAGGACGCCTGACAACAGGTAGTATTTAGCGGGCACGGAACTATCATACCCGCTGCGCGGTTAATGAAAATCGTGCGACGGCACCGGAATGGCATTCACGTCGAATGGCTCCACCCGCCCTGCCTTTACGGACAGCGAACCCTGCAGGTTTTGCAACACTCCATGGATAATCACAAACGGGTATTGCGTGAGATTCGCGCGCTCCCGCTCATACATATCGGGCTGCACAATAATGTTCGAAATCCCCGTTTCGTCTTCCAGACTAAGAAACAGGAAGCCATGCGCCGTGCCAGGCCGCTGCCGCACAATGATGGCCCCCGCCACCCGCACTACCGACCCGTCACGCATGTGCGGCAGCGCCGACGCGGGCACCACACCGCGCTCATTCATCTCCGGCCGGTAATACGACATCGGGTGTCGCCCCACCGTCAGCCCCGTGCCGAAAAAGTCGGCGTGCAGCCGCTCTCTTACATCCATCTGCGACAGCGGCGAGGGCAGCTCCGCATCGGGCAGTCCCGCAAACAACGGACCAGGCGACCGCCGCGCCCGTTCCACATTCCACAACGCGTCGCGACGTTTCTGCGTGCCGATCGTATTCAGACCTCCCACCCTCGCCAGCATGCGCAGTTCGTCCTTGCGCAGTGCCGGGACGCGCCGGATCAGGTCTTCAATATTGACGAACGGACCGCCCTCCACCCGCGCATTCTCGATTCCCTGCCCCGCCTCCTCACGCAGCCCGCGCACATATCGGAAGCCGAGTCGCAGATTCATCTTCGCGTCCACCGTGCACAGCCAGTTCGAAATCTGGATGTCCACCGGCAGCACCCGAAGCCCGTGCCGCTGCGCGTCCTTTACCAGCGACGCGGGATGGTAAAAACCCATCGGCTGATTGTTGAGCATCGCCGCCGTGAACGCCGCCAGATAATGGCACTTCAGATACCCGCTGGCATAGGCGAGCAGCGCGAAACTGGCAGCGTGCGACTCGGGAAATCCGTACAGCGCAAACGACGTAATCGAGTGGCAGATCGCGTCCTGCGCCGAGCCCGTTATCCCATTGCGCTCCATCCCCGCCCGCAGCTTCAGTTCCACCTCACGCATCCGCTTCTCTGAGCGCTTCGACCCAAACGCACGCCGCAGTTCTTCCGCCGCGCCTCCGCTGAATCCCGCCGCGATCATGGCGATACGCAGCAGTTGCTCCTGGAACAGAGGCACCCCCAGCGTCCGCTTCAGCACAGGCTCCAGCGACGGGTGCATGTAGTCCGGCTTCTGCAGCCCCAGCCGCCGCTGAATGTACGGATTCACCATCTTGCCAACAATCGGGCCAGGCCGGATAATGCCCACCTGCACCACAATGTCGTAGAAATGCTCGGGTTTAACACGAGGCAGCATCGCCTGCTGAGCGCGGCTCTCCACCTGAAACCAGCCAATGGTGTCGGCGGTTTGCAGCGCGTGATAAACCTTCTTGTCGCCCGCCGGAATTTGCGCCAGGTCCACCTCATGGCCATAATGCCGAGGGATCAGCTTCAACGTGTCTTCGATCACCGCCATCATCCCGAGCCCCAGCAGATCGATCTTGAGAATGCCCATGTCGGCGCAGTCGTCTTTGTCCCACTGCACAACCACCCGGTCGGGCATACTCGCGGGCTCCAGCGGCACCACTGAATCCAGCCGCCCCTGGCAGATCACCATGCCCCCCGAGTGCTGTCCCAGATGCCGCGGCAGATCCTGTACCGCCAGGTATAATTCAAAGAACTTGCGCACCCGCGGGTCCGACAAATCGAAGCCGGCCTGGGCAAAATTGCCCTCCGGTGTGTCCGCAGGATCCTTCCACTCCCAGCTGTGAACCATGGAAGAAAGCCGCGCCGTGCTCTCTTCGTCAAACCCCAGCACCTTCCCAATCTCGCGGGCAGCCGACCGCCCCCGGTAACAAATCACATTCGCCGTCATCGCCGCGCCCAGCTTGCCGTACAGCTGATAAACATGCTGGATCACGCGTTCCCGCCTGGCGCCGCTGGGCAGGTCGATGTCGATGTCGGGCCACTCGCCGCGCTCTTCCGACAGGAATCGCTCAAACAGCAACTCCATGCCCACCGGGTCCACCGCCGTGATCCCCAGCGAGTAGCACACCGCGCTGTTTGCAGCCGACCCCCGGCCCTGCGCCAGAATGTCGTTGGCCTGGCAGAACCGCACAATATCCCAGACAATCAGGAAATAACCGTCCAGACGGAGCCGGCCAATCAGCTCCAGCTCCTTCTCCACCTGCTGCCGCACGCGTTCGGTCACAGTCCGATACCGGCTCGCGACACCCTCCCACGTGCGCTTACGCAGAAAGGAGTTCATCGTCTCGCCATCCGGCACAGGATACGCCGGAAATTCGTAGCCGAGCCCGTCCATGGAATAATCCAGCCGTGCCGATAATTCCAAAGTATTTATAATCGATTCCGGATAATCGGAGAATCGTTTCGCCATTATCGCGGACGATTTCAGGTGTCGCTCTGAGTTCATCGACAGCAGACGGCCAGCTTCCGCAATGCTGGTGTGGTTGCGAATGCAGGTGAATACGTCGAGGATCTGCCGCTGTTCGGGCAGCGCCGCCGTCGGCGCGTTGGTGGCCAGCAGCGGAACCTGGAGCCGCCGGGCCAGCTCCACATTGTGCTGATTCCTGGCCTCCTGATCGCGTCGAAGATGCCGGTTCAACTCGGCGTACGTGTGTTTCGCACCATAGATCAACACCGCCGATTCCATCGTGGGACCGCCCTCCGCACCCGCCAGACACACCAGCCCCTCAGAGTATTCGGCCAGTTCCTCCGGTGTGGCTGCAGCCTTGCCCTCCGTCGCTTCCTCCTTGGTGGTCCGCAGTTTAATCCGCGTGATCAGCCGCGACAGATTCTGGTACCCGCTCCTCGATTCACACAGCAGCGGATAAACAGCGCCATCGGTGCACGTGATTTCCGCCCCCACATGCGCCTTCAGCCCCAGCTTCTTCGCCGCAAGGTGCTGACGCACAGACCCGTAGAAGCCGTCGCGGTCCAGAACCGCAATGCCGCTCTGGTCCAGATTCGCCGCGATTTCAACAAGCTGCTCCGGCTGGCTGGCGCCTCGCAGAAAGCTGAAGGCCGATTTGGCGTGGAGTTCGACGTAATCCTGTTTCATGGCGACACCCGCGCCTGCTGCAATTCCCAGCGTACCAAACAGGGCGAACAAAGGGCGAATTAGTTCCCGCCGAGGCCCGTCTGGACATATACTCGTAAGCTATGCGCGTTATCTTCTTACTGCTGACCGCGACCGCCGCCTGCCTTTGTGCAGCGGACTGGCCCAGCTACAGAGGACCCGCCGCCAGTGGGGTCGGCGAAGGTGCCGCACCTTCGAAATGGAATGTAGAGACATCCTCGAACGTCCGCTGGAAGACCCCGATTCCAGGCCTCGGACATTCCAGTCCCGTCATAGTCGGCAACAGGCTCTTCATCACAACGGCCATTTCCAGCGCCGGATCCGCGCCGCTGAAGCTCGGCCTGTACGGCGCAGGCGATTCGGCAAATGACGATGTGGAGCAGGACTGGGTCCTCTACTGCCTCGACAAGCGAAGCGGCAAAGTGCTGTGGAAACAGACCGCGCACAAGGGAGCACCCAGGGCTCGCCGGCATACCAAGGCCACACACGCCAACACCACAGTCGCGACGGACGGCAGGCGCGTCGTAGCGTTCTTCGGCTCTGAGGGCCTGTATAGCTTCACGCTCGACGGCAAGCTGGAGTGGCGGAAGGACCTTGGCACCATGGACATGGCGCCCTCCGACGACCGTCGACTTTCGTGGGGATTCGCCAGCTCCCCCGTGCTGTTCGATGGCACCGTAATCGTCCAGTCCGACAGCAAGAAGGACAGCTTCCTGGCCGCCTTCGCCGCCGCCGACGGCCGCGAGCTCTGGCGCGTGCCCAGGACCGACGTCTCGGTGTGCAGCTGGGCAACCCCAGGCGTGTTCCGCACCAAAGACCGCACGCAGGTGGTCGCCAACGGCTATCCCTGGATCGTCAGTTACGATCTGAAAACCGGCAAAGAACTGTGGCGCCTGCAGTCGGAAGGCGACATCCCCGTACCGACGCCGTTCATGGCGCAAGGCATGATCTTCGTCGCCAACGCGCACGGCAAAAAGTCCCCGCTGTATGCGATCCGCCCCGAGGCCACCGGCGACATCACGCCCGCGGCGGGCTCACGCGTCAGCAGTGGTCTGGTGTGGAGCGAAGAGCGCAACGGATCCTACCTGCAGACGCCGGTCGTCTACGGCGATTTCGTCTACGCGTCCACAAGTCAGGGCATCTTCAAGGCATACGAAGTACGTACCGGGCGCAAGGTTTATGAGGAGCGGCTCGGCACCGGCGGGTCCTTCACGTCCTCCCCCATAGCGGCCGACGGCAAAATCTACGTGAGCAATGAAGAGGGCAGGACATTCGTAATCACGGCCGGACCGAAGTTCGTTGTCGCCGCCATGAATGAAATGGGTGAGCCGGTCATGTCCACGCCAGCTCTCTCCGAACGCGTAATGTATGTTCGTACGCCAGGTAATGTCCTGGCAATTGCGGAATAAATCGGGGGAATATGAATCGGATCATGCTCGGCGCCGCGGCGCTCCTTCTGTTGGTGTCGAATACGTGGGCGCAGCAGGGCGCGGCGCCGCGCATACCTGGTCAGAACCTCAAAGGAATGCGCGTTTTCCTGTGGACAGGTTTGAAGACGCACAGCACCGGTCAGCACGACTACCCGCAGTTTCTCGCCGACTGGAGTAAGCTGCTGACCGACCGCGGAGCGGTGGTCAACGGCGCGCTCCACGCACCCGGCGCCGCCGATCTGCAAAACACCGACGTGGTAGTGATCTATAAGGGAGACGCGGGTTTCGCTGACGACGCCAGCAAAGCGGCACTCGAGGCATTCGTGAAACGTGGCGGCGGTCTTGTATCGCTCCACGACGCGCTCTGCGGACCCGACCCCGTCTGGTTTTCCAGACTGGTTGGCGGAGGCAAGAAGCACGGCGAAGTGAATTACACGCTGGAAGCGCCCATTACCTACAAAATCGCCGATAAAGCCAGTCCAATTATGAAAGATATGTCGGGCCTCACCATCTGGGACGAGGCATTCTTCACCATCACCTGGGCAACCGATCCCGCAATCCACGTGCTCGCCACAGTCGACATTCCCGCCACCCGCAGCGCGGGCGCCCACAAGGGTGAGAATGTGCCGCAGATGTGGACCTGGGAGCACCCCGTCGACGGAGGCCAGATGGCCCGAGCGTTCGTCTGGATGCAGGGCCATACTTATACCAATTTCGCCAGTTATCAGATTGAAAAGACCCTGCTCCGCGGCATCTCGTGGGCAGCGAAGCGCCCGGTCGACGAGCTGGTAGACTACGTCGCGACGCCCCGTCCCGCCCGGCCCGAAGCGCCGAAAACTGCGCCCGCGAAATAGTCAGCCGACATTCGCCGGATCCCGAATCGTGACCTGAATGCCGTACTTTCTCGCCAGGTCGACCAGGTCTTTTGTGCCGCCCGGGCCGTCACCCGCTTTTCCATCCCACAGCGCGAGCAGCGAAAGCGCTCGCGCCCCGCAGGAGAGCCCCTCTTCCATCAGCCAGATGTTGGTTCGCTGCCAGACGTCGTAACCGGACAAGTTTCGCATCCACACTGGCAACTCCTTCCCCGGACACAACACCTGCACCGCGTTTTTCTCCGGATGCGACTCCATCAGAGCATTAAACCGTCGAACCCAGTCATTTCCGCCATCGGCAACCGATTCCGGAATAAATAAACCCTCCGGCAGAGTCAGCAAAACTCGCGTCGGAATACCCAGTTCCGCGCACACTTCATGGAACAGGATGTCGCCGCCGTTTGCTCCTCCCGCGATCCCCAGCATGCGCCCCGGATAGGCAGCCCGCAAATCGAGCACATCTTTTCGTATCGCAGCCCGAACCGCGGCTTCCTTCGATGCGGGAAAGCGCGGACTCTCGCGGTCTTGCCTGTCGATCCGATGACCCGTGAACACCACGGCGTGGCGCAGCGGTTCGGCATCCGGCGGTTTCGGAGGAAACACCGCAAGGCACGCCGCCACGCGCGCAGCCCGAACGCCGAGCGATTCGAACAATTCCAGTTGCCCGCGAGCCGCCCCAGTCTGGAACGGCGGCGCACCCGCCAGTGCCCGCTCATAAGCTGCCACAACGGCAGTGTCCCTGGCGGACGTGAGAAACCGGAAGTCAGCGCGCGAAATGGCAGCCCAGCCGTCATCCTGTCCGCGCTTTTCCCCCGCCAGCAATGAGGAATCCACAGTCTCTTCCAGCCGGTCCCGACTCCGCGAGATCTCCGACGCAATCAGCCGAGCCTCGTCTTCCGTGTCGAATCCCGCCAGCCAGGCATCGCGCTCCTCAGCAATCAATTCCTGCAGCAGCACCGACAAACTCAGCGCATTTAATCCGGAATAGCTGTGATTTAAATCGTGTTCGAACGCCTCGGCATAAAGCTTGCGCGCCTCAAAAAAGAAATCCGCGCGCACCGTGGCCAGACGGCGGCCCGCCAGATCCTTCCCTGCCCACGCATCGTTCCCGCGCGCCTTCTGGTTACGGGCGCGCAGGGCCAAAGCTTCCGCTTTCTGACTCGGCTCGGCCGTCGAGCTTCCCAGCACCGTGCGCAGGCTCTGGTCCGATTCCGTCAGTTCTCCCAGTCGCTGGTAAACCGTCCCGAGCATCAGGTTCGCTTCCAGATCCAGCGGATACACCGAACGGACGCGCTCCCACGTTTCCTTCGCCGGCTTGAGAAAATGGCACTGGAACTGCACCCTGCCCGCCACACGCCGGCCGCTTTCCTCCCACAGGAATCGACTCGCTTCCAGAGCCAGCAGACCCATCTTCCCGCCCTGCGACTTACTCGCGGCAAGCTCCAGATCGTTAACATAATCGAGCGGTACCGGACTCAGCGCCGTTCGTTCCGGCTCGCGCAACTGCGGCAGCGACCGGAACACCGGGCTGTCCACCCGGTTCGAAGCCTTGGTTGCCAGCAGCCCTCGAACCAGGTCGGGAAGAGTGGCCGCGGGATTCGCCGGATCGTAGCTCAGATACCTGTCCGTTTTCAGATCGAACGGAACCTCGAACTGTGTATTTGCCCGCAGCAGAAAGGTTTGCCGGCCCCGCAGCGCATGCCGTATCCCGAGCTCGTAGAATACATTCGCATTATGAATCGAAATATCGGCGATCACCACGTCGGCCAGCAGTAAAAGCTGAAACATATCCTCGCGGATATTCCCCGCTTCCAGGATGCAGCCCGTGGTGCCGCCCGCGATATCGGCCTGCGCCAGAGCGGGCGCAATCAACTGCTCCTGCACAGCCTCGAAGTCGATTCCTTCCTTCGTGCCGAATGGCCGGACTATAAAAGCCTGCATATTCTTAGAAATGGAACGGTTTGCTGTAGTGCGTGTTCCATTCCACCAGGTCCAGATTGAGCAGCCGGTGTGTCCCCGCTTTCCGGTCGACCTCCACAATCAGGTACGCATCCTCGTCATACCGAGTCGCCGCCATGGCCATATGTTTCGGTCCGAATTTCTCGCCGAAATCGATCCAGCGGTGCACATGCCCCGACACCACCCGCTGTACCGTGTCGCGATGCTTGCGCAGCAGCGAGTGCAGTCCGAAATCGGCCCGCTCCGTGCTCGACACCGCCTGCAGTGGAAAGTGCACGAACACAAACGTCGGCTTCTGTTGCGCCAGCTCTCCCTCCAGCCACTCCAGCTGTTTCAGCCCAAGGCTGCCGACCCTCTTGTCATACAAAGCGTGCCCCGCTTCCCACGTAGTGCCAAGGAAGTTATTCACGTGAATGAATTTCCAGTCCTTGTGATTCACCGCGTAGTACGGCTCCACATGCAGCTTCCGCCGAAACAGCTCGTGAGCGTTCTCTCGGGACATCTTCGGGACCGCGTAATCGTGATTCCCGAAACCCACGTGAACGGGCATCCGAAATCCATCCGTTAATTCTTTTGCACGATCGATCCTGGTCTTATTCTTAAAATAGAAATCCAGATCGGTCGACGGATAATCGTGGAAATAATCGCCCACAAGGAACACCCGGTCCATCGCCGGAGTCAGCGCGTTAAGAGCGTCGCGCGCCGCCGTCAGCCGCTCAGCCGACCGTAAGATCGATTCGGTATCCTCCGGGCTGTTCTCCGGCCCCTTGTAGAACTCGTCGATAATGTGCGAGTCCGCGATAACGGCGAAGTAGAACTTGTTGGGGTCGGCAGCGGCGCCGATGAGCGAGGAGAACGGGGCCAGCGCGGCCGCGCCCGTATAGAGAAAAGTCCTGCGATTCATGCGAGGGATGTCCTTCCCGCCAATTATCCCACTCCTTTCCTTCCGCATACGCCGGATCGCACCGGTCCGATATAGAATGTGGTCAGAATGTCAGATGCAGGTTTGTCTCGGCGCTATTTCTTCTTCGGATCGCTCCTTGCTGGAGCGGTTCCCTCAGCCGGCTACGGTTCCGTAGCCTCCCTTAAGGCTCTCGGCTACAAGCCCTTCTACAACAAACTCAACGTAGCCGCGGTCGGGTGCGGCGGGCAGGGCGGACAGATCCTCAACCAGGCAGCCCAGACGGAGAACATCGTCGCCCTGTGCGACGTCGATGAAGACCGCGCCGCCGCCAACTTCAAACGCTTCGACAAACAACCGAAATTCAAAGATTTCCGGGAAATGCTCGATAAAGAAGGTAAGAATATCGAGGCCTGCACCATCGGCATCCCCGACCATATGCACGCCACGGTAGCAATGGCCTGCATGCAGCGCGGCATTCACGTCTACGTCGAAAAGCCCCTGACCCGCACGCCCTGGGAGTCCCGTCTCCTGCAGGACGCGGCAAAGAAATACAAAGTCGCCACCCAGATGGGAAATCAGGGATATTCCCACGAAAGCATCCGCACCACGGCGGAAATCATATGGTCGGGCGAGATCGGCGACGTCACTGAGGTTCACGTGTCAGCCTCGCCAGGCACGCACCCAACCGGCCTGAAACAGGCGCCCAAAGAATCGTCCGCTCCGTCGACCATCAACTACGATCTGTGGCTCGGCGGCGCGGCCATGCGACCCTTTGCCGTCGAATATGCCCCCTATAACTGGCGCGGATTCTGGGATTTCGGCACCGGACAGATCGGCAACTGGGGCATCCACACCATGGGCCCCGTCAACCTCGCCCTCCAGCTCGGCGCGCCGACCTCCGTCGAACTGGTCACCGTCGCCAACAAGAGTGACCTCACCCTGCCCGACCGTGCCGTCGTGCGCTTCGACTTCCCCGCCCGCGGTGGCATGCCGCCCGTGAAGGTGTTCTGGCACGATTCGGCCCGCCCCGACGACCCCGAAGCATGGCGCGTGCCCGGCATGGAAACCGAAGTAATCCTGCCTTCTTCCAATAATCTCGGCGACAAAGGCCGCGGCACCGTCGGCGCACGAGGCGGTCCGGGTCGCCCCCCGGCTGGCGGCGCACCTCGCCCACGAACCGGAGCAGGCGGAGCTGGAGTTGCAGTCTACGGCCCCGAGCGCGTCCCCAGCCGTCCCGGCATCCTCACCGGCAACGGCGCAGTATTCGTCGGAAGCAAGGGCCTGCTCGCTACAGTCGAGCGCGGTGAAGGCGTCCACCTCCTCCCCGCCGCCCGCTGGAAGGACTATCGACTCCCCGCCCAGCTACTAACCCGCTCCCCCGGTCACATGACCGACTGGATCCGGGCCTGCAAAGGCGGAGAGATGTCCTGTTCCGACTTCAGCATCTCCGGCCTCTACGCCGAATGGATGCTCCTCGGCGTCATCGCCATGCGCGTAGGCGGCAAGCTCGACTGGGACACCAGGAACACCCGTTTCACCAACAGCGCCGAAGCCAACAAGTACGTAAAGCCCGCCTTCAGAAAAGGCTGGGAAATTAAACTATAAATAAAACGTGACCTGATGAGGTGCGCATAGCAATACTTAGCAGTTAAAACTATGCGCACTGTCTTACTGTTTTTGCTTCTCAGCATTGCCGCTCAGGCGGGACTCGTCCACTACTACAACTTTCAGGGCAATGTGAACGATCAGGCCGGCACCGCCGACGGCACCCTTCTGAATGGCGCCTCCGCGTCAGCCGGCGTTCTCACCCTCGACGGTACCGACGACTACGTCCAGTTCGGCAGCCACATCGTCCCCACCAGCGGCATATGGTCAGTAGTTCTCAAAGCGCAGTCCACCAGCATTTCCGGCATTCAGGAGTTGATCTCTCAGGGTACTTCCGGTGGACCGGGCTTCTTCATGGGTACGCAGGGCACCACTGGCATGCGGCTTAGCGACGCCTGGGGATCTGTTCCGGAGGACTTCATTCAGGACGCGAATTTTCACCAGTACGCGCTCGTGATGGACACCACCGAAGCCCGCTTCTATATCGACGGCGTGTTGAAACAGACGCACGCGACCTTCACCACCACACCCGGCGGCGACGATACTCGCCTGGGCAGTCAGTTCAACTCCTACGGGGAGTACTTCAGCGGCAAGCTCTCCGACGTCCGCATCTACGACCACGCCGTCAGCGAGAATGAGATGACCAACGATGTGAACAGCACTCCGGAACCGTCGACACTCCTCGCGGTGCCACTGGCCGCCCTGGCATTCCTCGCCCGGCGCCGCCGGTCCGCTTAGACCAGAATCGCGAAAGCCGACTCGGTGCGCTGCACAGGCCGGTACAGCGTATCGCGCTCCCGCGGCTCGCGCCCAGCCCTGCGAATCAGCTGGAGCAGTTCCCCCCGGCGCATCGCCTGACTCGTGGTAGCGCCGGCATCGTGGTAGATCTTTTCCTCCACCACCGTGCCGTCGATATCGTCGGCCCCGAACCGCTGCGCCACCTGCGCGATCCGCTCCGTCATCATGATCCAGTACGCCTTGATATGCGGAATATTGTCGAGCATCAGCCGCGACACAGCAATAGTCTTAATGTCGTCGAAGCCCGTAGTCTTCCCAATGTGTTGCAGTGAGGTGTTGTCGGGATGGAACGCCAGCGGAATGAACGTCTGGAAGCCGCCCGTATCGTCCTGGACCTCGCGCAACTTCACCATGTGGTCGACGCGGTCCTCTTCCGATTCAATATGCCCGTACAACATCGTGCAGTTCGACTTCAACCCCATCTTGTGCGCCAGCCGAGCCGTTTCCAGCCACTCGCTGCCGTCGATCTTGTGATCGCAGATGATGCGCCGCACACCCTCGTCGAAAATCTCCGCCCCGCCGCCAGGCAGCGAGTCCACCCCGGCATCGATCAGCTTCTGCAGCGCCTCTCGAATCGAAATCTTCGCGCGCCGTGCCAGAAACGCGATCTCCACCATCGTGAACGCCTTCAGGTGCACGTCGGGGTAGCGCTCCTTCAGACCGCGCAGCATCTCGCAGAACCAGTCCAGCGACAACTCCGGATGCAGCCCGCCCACAATGTGGAACTCCGTCACCGCCTCGGCATAGCCGCGCCCCGCCGTCTCCCAGACCTGCTCCAGAGACATCGTGTACGCCTTCGGGTCGCGAGCCTTCTTGCCGAACGCGCACAGTCGGCAACTCGCCACGCAAACATCCGTGGGGTTGATGTGCCGGTTCACGTTGTACCAGGTCACGTTGCCGTGAAGGCGCTCTCGAACCAGGTTGGCCATGTAGCCAACCGCCAGCAGATCGCCCGTCCGAAACAGCGTGACGCCGTCCTCAAAACTTAGCCGTTCCTGCTTCTCGACCTTCGCAAGAATCGGCAGCAGCCGGCGGTCGTCAATAATGGGCTTAAGTTCCATAGTTCTTCTATTCAGATGCCGTTCCAGTGCAGGAAGATGTCAGCGGTCCAGAAAACGAAGAATAGCACGCTGACATAGCCATTCGCCGTGAAAAAGGCTGCATTTACGCGAGAGAAATCGTCGGCGCGAACCAGACTGTGCTCCCACAGCAGCAGCGCGGCCACCGCCCCTCCGCCCGCCAGGCTCAGCCACTGCAGTCCGAAGCTCGTGGCCAGCATCCAGAGACACACCAGCATGCCGACATGGAACGCCCGCGCCACCCACAGAGCACCCGCCAGCCCGAGCCTCTTTGGAATGCTGAACAACCCCATGTGACTGCTGTCGAACTCGTAATCCTGACAGGCGTAAATGATGTCGAAGCCCGCCGTCCACAGCGTCACCGCCGCGGTCAGCCAGAGAATGCGGACGTCCAGCGACCCGCGAACCGCAATCCATGCGGCCGCCGGAGCAATGCCGAGGCAGAACCCCAGCACCACGTGCGAAAACGACGTGAATCGCTTGGTAAACGAATAGATGAGTACGATACCCAAAGCCAATGGCGCCAGTTGCAGACACAGCCGGTTCAGCATCGCCGCGGCAACAAAGAACACCCCCGCGGCGGCCAGCACGAACGCCCACGCGAACGTGCGGCTGAGCAACCCTGCAGGCAGATGCCGCCCCGCGGTGCGCGGATTCCGGGCGTCCACATCGGAGTCCACAAGCCGGTTAAACGCCATCGCAGCCGACCGTGCCCCCACCATCGCCACCACAATCCAGAACAGCTTCACGCCCAGCCCGGCAGTCGCGAAACTGTCTTCGCGGAACGCCAGCATCGCTCCCGTAAGCGCAAACGGAAGCGCGAACACAGAGTGCTCAAACCGGATCATGTCCAGCGTCAGTCGCAGCTTGCCAAAAAATCCCGAAGCCAATGAAGACCTCAACCCTTTCGATGTCGCACAAGATGTCGCACAATAGGAAGAAGCTCTATTTTCCCATGCGGCAAACCCTCCTCCTCATTGGCCTCTGCATCAGCCTGATCTCCTGCGGCGGCGAGAAGTCAGCTTCGCTCGAAGACTTCCATACCCGGCCCGTTACGCTGCCCGACGGCACCGCCGTTACTGCCGAGGTGCTGACAAAGACCGGCGACATGGCCCGCGGCATGATGTTCCGTGAGAGTCTGCCCGAAGGCCGCGCCCTGATGTTCGTGCATGAAAGGCCGAGTCGCCAGCCCTACTGGATGTATTCGGTGAAGGTTCCACTCGATATCGTCTGGCTCGACCGGCGTGGCAAAGTGTTGGAAATTTCGGAAAACACGCCCCCTTGTCCGGGACAGGCGTCCACCTGCCCCAGTTATGGTGGCACCGTTGACGCCTCAATCGTCATCGAAGTACCTGGCGGGTATGGCAGGAAGCACGGCATTCGCCTCGGCGAAATTCTTCGTTTTTAGAAAATCACAATGGATCAGCAGAACCTACGCAAGTTGTTTGAAGACGTCCAGTCAGGCTCCGTCGCCGTCGATCAGGCGCTCGAGCGTGTGCGTCACCTTCCGTTCGAAGACCTTGGGTTCGCCAAGGTGGACCACCATCGGGCCATTCGCTGCGGCATGCCGGAAGTGGTCTTCGGAAAAGGCAAAACGCCTGAGCAGATCGTCGCCATAGCGTCCCATCTCCTCGACCGCTCCGGCAACGTGCTCATCACCCGCGCCGAGCGGGCAGCCGCTGACGCGCTCACGGCTCTGTTCCCGGACGCCGAATATTTCCCCCTCTCGCAAGTACTCCGCGTCTGGCGCGACAAAACAGTACACGGAAAGGGAAAACTCGCAGTGGTCTGCGCCGGCACCAGTGACCTGTTCGTCGCTGAAGAAGCGTTCTGCACAGCGGAGATCATGGGCAACGACTGCTTCCAGATCCACGACATCGGCGTCGCCGGCATTCACCGGCTCATGAGTAATCGCGAGCGCCTCACCGAGGCCCGCGTCATCGTGGTGTGCGCCGGCATGGAGGGCGCCCTGCCCAGCGCAGTCGGTGGACTCGTGTCCTGCCCGGTGATCGCTGTGCCCACCAGCATCGGTTACGGAGCCAGCTTCGGCGGCCTCGCCGCACTCCTCGGAATGCTCAACTCCTGCGCCAGCAACGTCACGGTGGTCAACATCGACAACGGCTTCGGAGCGGGCTACGTAGCCAGTCTCATCAACCGGCTTTAGCGACCGGTTAACTTCAGGTTCCGCATCATCATGACGCTGAACTGGTCGTGCAGTTGCAGCCCGATCGGCCCTTTTTTCGGACGGTCGGGCAACGTATCGTGTTCCGCCACCAGCGTCCCGTTAATGAACACCTTCAGGTGCCCTGCGCGAGCCTCCAGCCGGATCGTATTCCACTCGTTGTCCTTCTGTGCGCCCACGGTGGCCTTCTGAATTCCGTAAATACTTCCGCTCGGATTCGGATCGGGATACACATTATTTAGCTGTATTTCGTACGCGACTTTCGACGGAGTTTTCTTATAATCCGGACTGGCGCCGATCCCGCCCTCACCCCGGCTCGTATCCCACAGCGCGATTCCGCTGTTGCCTTCCGCGCGCAACCAGTACTCGAACTCCAGATCGCAGTCGCCGTACTCGGCTTTCGTGTAGACCCACGCCTGCTGATTCATCCAGTCGTTGAAAGCTCGCTGCTCCGGGATGAACTTCTTCTTCGGTCCGGTCTGCGTTACTTCCCTGGCGCCCGTCAACGTCCCGTCGCGCATCACATGCCAGAGGCCCGCGCCGCGCTCTTCCCATACCAGAGGAGCAGGTTTTCCTTTTCCCGTCTGAACCGTGCCGAACGTCAGGTCGGCACCTGACAAACCCGCGGCGCACACCAGCGTCGCAGCCCAAAACCATCGCATTTTCATGAGCAACCTCAGAATATCAGACGCACGCCGAGCCGCACTGTGCGCGGCCCCTGATAGGCCCCGAACTGCGGATTCTGTGCCAGATACGAACTCGAATAATCCGACTTGCCGGAATGCCACATCACACCGCCATCAGCCGGATCCGCGCCAGGCAGGCCGTAAATCGGGTTATACGCAGGTGTGCGCGAGCCCGGGAAAACAAACTGATTTACATCCCATTTGCCGAAAAACTGGTCCCACGGAAGTTGTGAACTGGAGATATTTCCCGCCCGGTTGATCTGCGTCGCCCGCGACGTTACCGCCGCCTGGTTCAGCACATTCATCGCCGTCGCCTCAAACTTCATCGACATCCGCTCTCGAATTCGAACCGTGTGGGTCAGGTTCAAATCGCTCTGCGTCATCACAGGCAGCCGGCCCATATCCCCGCGTCCGTTGGGGAACGTCGGCGCAGTCAGATACGTCACCGTCGTGGAGTCCAGCCCCCCCGACATCGCCTGCTGCGTCAGCCCAATCGCCGTAGTTCCCTTCGCCCCAAACGCCAGCTCCCGCCAGGCGAACAGCTTGAAAACGTGCGGCCTGTCCGTTGCCAGCCGGCCAAACACATTGCGTTGCGACCCCGTGGAATCAAAGTAATAGGTGGGCAAATCAAAAGACCGCGAGATCCCCGGGTCCATCCGTCCCGCTTCATCCGAGTTCGCCAGACCCGCGAAATTCCCCCAAAGCCGGCTCATTGTGTACGAGGCCAAAACATTCACCCGGCGCACGTCGCCCTGCACCCGCACCTCCAGCGCATCGTACCTGCGCTTCGCCTCCGGAACCAGCCATTCCTTACCGTCGGGCGTCTTGCCCCCATACGCCGAGCCCGCCGTCCGCGTCAGCCCGAAACCAGGATTGCCGATGAGGTAGACCTCGTTCTGATTCGCGTCCAGAACACCGATGTCTTCTACCGTCCGCAACAGATCTTTCCTGACATACCGCACCGACAAATTCAGCCTCGACGTCAGCCGCCGGTCCAGGGTCAGCGACATCTCCCGCGAGGTAAATGGGCGTAAATTCGGATCGATTCCTTCCCATTTCCCCTCCTGGTTAATCGGCATCGCCCGGTTGTCCCACGACATCAGCGGAGTCCCCAGCGCTCCAGGATTCTTCAAACTCAGCCCCAGTACATTCGGATCGTCCAGAGCGTACGCATGACTGAGCCAGCGCACGCCGCCAAAAGCGGCACGCGCCAGGCTGTACTTCATCAGGTCATAGAAAAGTCCCGTACTGCCGCTCAGCTTCCACCTGCCATCCCCGCGAACATCCCAGGAGGCGCCGAGCCGTGGAGCCACCTTATCGCCCCACCCGAACTCCACCGGATTGGAAATCGCAATGCCCTGATACTCCGGAGCGTACGGCGGAAGCAACTCGCGCTCGATGCGCACACCCGCATTCACTGTCAAAGTCGGCAGCGCGCGCCACGTGTCCTGCAAATACAAGGCGTGATTCCTGCCCGAAGCCCGGCTCAGCGTCCGTGGGCCGTCCTCCCAGATGTAATACCCGTAGCGCCCCCGCTGACCCACAACATTGGCGCGGCTGAATGTCTCGCCCCAGAACACGTCGAATCGGCCGTTCGCATAGCCGTCTGAGACATCGTTAAATATCCGATTTACCTGATATCCAGCCTTAAAGATGTGCTGTTGACCGAAAATGTTCGTGACATGACTGGCGTCCAGCATGAAGCTGGTACGCGTCGTAATATCCCGGTCTACCAGGAAGCTCCCCGACGTGGTAGCGAATCCCGCCACACCCGCCAGTTCATCGGGAACGCCCGGAGCCGCCGCCGTCGGCGTGCGGTAATTCACCATCGGCGACTGGCTAACCCCATAGGCATTCGACCGGCCGTTCGAGTATTTATAGCCAAACCGCGACGTGATCACAGTCCGCGAAGCCGGGCTGTACGTACCCGAAACGCTCAGCGTCTGCGCCGGAACAAATTCCCGGTAATTCGAAAAATTAGCGGGCAGAACCATGCGGGCGTCGCGAACTGGCAGCGCCCCGTCGCTGAGCACTGGCGACCACACCCATGAGGCGCTCAACTGCAGCTTGCTCGATAGTGAGGCGTCCAGCCGGTTCAGCAGATACTGTCGCGTCTTCTGATTGCGGAAATTGCGAGTCCCGTCTGCATAGTCGATCGTCCGCGAGGTACGATCAAACTCCGGCATGTAGCTCAGAAACCCAAAGATGCGGTTGCGCAGAACCGGCCCGCCTAAACTAATTCCAGGATAAAGGACCCGGTAATCGTCTTTTTTCGGCAGAAGATATTCCGCCAGATTTGCGTTTCCTGCCGAGCGCTGCCAGTAGCCCCGGTCGCCCGCATTGAACAGACCGGAAAAGATGTGCGCCGTGGCCTCACCATGAAACTGATTGGTGCCCGACCTGGTGGCCACACTCACCGCGCCGCCCGTCGCGCCTCCGAACTCCGCTTCGAATCCACCGCTCTGCACCTGAACGGCTTTCACAAACTCGAACGGCACCGAATACTGCTGCCGCAATGCGCCACTCAGCACGTCGCTCACTTCCACGCCGTCGATGTAATACGTGTTTTCGGATCCGCTCGCGCCATCCACCGTGAATCCACCAACGCCCGACGCGCCGCTGCGCGCTTCATGCCGAACGCCAGGCGCCATCATCAGCAGCGTGTGGAAGTTCCGCCCTCGAGCCAGGTTGTCGAACTCGCTGGCCGTGATATGCGTGATCGTTCGCAAAGACGTAGTGTCCAGAGCCTGCAGCGAGTCGTTCACTTCCACGCTGTCCGTCACCGCGCCCAGCGCCATCCGCGCATTGAACGTCGATACGCCGCCCAGCCGTATGTCGAGATTGTGGTATCGCAGCGTGTGAAAACCAGGAGCTGAGACGGTGACCGTATACCGCCCCACCGCCACAGAGGGAAATGAATAACGGCCGAACGCATCGGTCGCGGCCGAGATGCCGCGCGGAAGCGACCCGCCTTCCACTCCGACCTGCGCCCCGGGAATCACCCCGCCAGTCAGGTCGCTGACGACGCCCTGCAGCGCACCCCAGTTCGCCTGCGCCAGGCCAACATGCGGCATCCCGCAGTGCAGCAGCAAGACAACGGCGAAAGAATAGGGAAATACCAGGCGGCGCATGGCCTTATTCGTGTTAGCTAACCATTGTTTCAAAGCGCCACCACCCCATTACGAGGCGGTGGAAGAAAGTCGTTCGTCCCCTCCATCCACACCGACAACCGGCGCATCAAATCCGCCAGCACCGGCGCATGAGCCGCACTGGTGGCCAGATTCGTAAACTCGTTGGGATCCGCCTGCAAATCGTACAACTCAATCATCGGCCGATTCGGTTCCAGCATCCGCAGATGAGCGCCTGAGATCTTGCCCTGCCGTCCCAGCCGCTGTATCACGGCCCAGCTCGGCGAATCCGCCAGATCGAACGCCGGCCGGTAAGGAAAATGCGGTGTCGCATTCAAAATCAGCTTGTACCGCTCCGTCCGAACACTGCGGATCGGATCGAAGTTATCGTGCCAGTTCCGCTCGCTGAACACCTCAGCCCGCTTCGTATACGCGCCAGAACCAGTCAACAGAGGCAGCAGACTCCGCCCCTGCATCTTCTCAGGGACAGGCAAACCGGCCGCTTCCAGCCAGGTAGGCGCCAGGTCGACATGCGCCACCAGGTCCGAATGCGTGCCCCCCTGCCTGATACGGCCCGGCCACGCGGCAATCATCGGCACGCGAATTCCCGGATCGTAACAAGTGCCCTTGGCTCGCGGAAACGGCATACCATTATCGCCGCTCATAATTACGAAAGTATTCTCCGCAAGTCCTCGCTTCTCCAGAATCTCGAGCACTTTCCCGCAGTCCGCATCCATTCGCGAAATAAAGTCGTAATAATGCGCGATATCCTGCCGAATCTCCGGTGCGTCCGGCAAATATTCCGGCACCCGAACGCTCGCCGGATCGTGCGGCGGTGAAAACCCGCCCGGCTTATACGGCCGGTGCGGGTCCGTAAATCCCATCTGCAGCCAGAATGGCCTGTCCGCGGGAAGCCGGTCGAAAAACGTCTCGAATTTCTCCGAGGTATTTCCGTAAAAATCGAATCGGCGCTGAAACGGCAGCCCCTGATGATGCTTTCGATAACACCCCGTGAAATACCCAGCGGCCTTCAGCGGCTCCAGAATACTCGGCTCCCACTCCGGCATCGGGGTGTGCAGCCTCGAAGTCCCAGTCGTGTGCGGCGAGCACCCCGTAAATATCGACGACCGGTTCGGGCTGCACTGCGGCGATGTCACAAAGCAGTGCGTCAGCCGGGCACCACGCGCCGCCAGCCGGTCCAGGTGCGGCGTCCGTACGGCGCTGTTCCCCATGCAACCCAGGTCGGACCAGGTTTGATCGTCCGAAAGCAAAAACAGAAAATTGGGCCGCTTCGACTGCCCCTGCAACAACACGGGCGCGGCGGCACTCCCGGCCAGAAGCGATCGGCGAGAAAAAGTAGGCATGATGTCCCTAACAACCTATCCTGGCGCCGACAACTCCAGAAATTTCCCTGGTCCCCGCAGGGCTTCTTCCTACCAGGGATCAGCGGCCCATTAACCCTTAACCGCCTCGGCCACCAGAGGGATGCTCAGTTCAAAACACGCGCCACCATCGGACTCAGCCAGCGACAAATCTCCCCCGTGTTCCAGCACCGTCTGCCGGGAAAGCGCGAGCCCCAAACCCAGACCATTCGACTTGCCCAGCGTTGTGAACGGTTGAAATAAGGTGTTCCGAATCTGCGCCGGAACACCCGGGCCCGTATCCTTCACGCGAATCACCGCGGCATTCTGACGCGTGTCGACTTCTACATCCACCCGCCCGCCATGCGGCATCGCCTGAATCGCATTGGCAAACAGATTCCCAAACACTCGCTCAATCCGCGGCCGCGACAACGTCACCTCCACATCCTTGTCGCCGCGAATATTCATCGTCACCCCGGATTGCTCCGCCTGCGTCACGCATCCTGCCCACGCGTCCTCCAGAATTTCCACCAGACGGCAGCTCTCCGAAGCCGGAGTGTTCCCCCGAGTCAGGGCGAGCAAGTCGTCGAGCTGCGTCAGGACCTGCCGCGAAGCCCGGTAAATATTCGAAGCCAGCCGCTTCGTATGCGCCGGAGGCAGTCCCTCGGAATCCACCAGCAGCTCCGCGCCGCTGTAAATGGCAGCCAGCGGATTCCGCAAATCATGCACCACTGAGCTCGCAATCCGGCCCAGAGTGTTAATCCGCTCCTGCCGGATTAAATCTTCCCTGCTCTGTCGCAGTGACGCCGACATCGCATTAAACGTGCGACCCAGATTGCCGATCTCATCGTCTCCGTCCAGCGGTACCTGGTGCGCGTAATTGCCCCGCGCCACCTCACGCGCACCAATGTCGAGCAATTTCAGCGGCGCCAGCAATTTATGCGCCGCCATAAACGTCACGGCCAGCGCAAACAACATCGCCGCCGCCCACACCCACGCAATCTCAATCCGCAGGTCGGCGATTCGTTGGGACGCGCTGGTAATCGGCCGCAAAATGCGCAATTCCCCCATCGCCTCACCCGTCACATCGTTGAGCGCCGTGGCCAGCACGGACCACGTCTCGGCACCCGACTTGGCTTCCTCCAGCTGATTCCGCCGGATCGGAACAGCCGCCAGCCTCTTCGAAGCCTCAGCGTCCAGCGTCGACCCGATCACCCGCCCCGAGGCCGTGAAGACCGTGTCGCTGCCGCCCGTTAATTCACGAAGACTCCGCGCAAGATCGTCATTAATCGGAAAGCCGGCTACCAGGACATTAATCAGTGCGGGCCCCCGGCTCGATTCCACATAAACCGGCGTAATTACCACCTGGTGCAGATGCTCACCAAGAAATGTGAACCCCGAACTCTGCTGCGGAAACCGGCTCACCACCCGGGTCACCGCCTCCACGCGCCGCGTCCCCACAGGCGCCGAGTTGCTCAGCGACGCAATAATATTCCCCTCCGGATCCGTAACGAAAAACGCCGCATCCGCCTGCGAAACGCGAGCCCACAGCTCACCCGCCGTGTCGCGAATCGTAGCGCCGTCCCCTGTGCCGAACGCCGCCCGCACATCCGGCATGCCGCTGATCACACGGCTGATCGAGGCAAGCTGCTCAGACCGCGACTTCCACAATGATTCATAAGCGCGAAAGCTCGACTGCAGCTCCTCGGCCAGCATCAGCGACGTCGTGCGCGACGAGTGCGACTGCACAATGTAGCCGATCAACACAAACAGAAGCGTTGTGAATAATGAGGTGGACAGAAACACTCGCCAGAGCAGCGGAAGTCGTTTCATTTCAAAACCCGGTAGCTGTCGTCGGAAGCCGAATACGGCTTGCCATGCTTGTCGGTATGAGGAGTCGGCAGGAAGCCGCTCTCAGAAATCGTGAGCTGTATCCCCGACGTGCCTTCAGCCCCCACTGTGACCACCCGCTCCTGCTGAGCCAGTTGCGACAGCAACGCCCGCTCGTGGAACATTTTCAGCCGGTACTCGCCTGCGGGAACGCCAGCCAGTCGGAAGAATCCGTCGGCGCCAGTTGTCGTGTACCACGGAGACTCCACCACCACAATTACCGCGCTCATCGCCGAGTGAATATTGCAGAAGACGCGCACCACGCCGGCGCGGTTAAACAGCACACTCCGCGAACTCCCCGGCTTGTACAGCCCCACGTCGAATACCTGCCCGCTGAAATTCGAAAATGCGTTGTGAAATATCGGGTCATTATTCGGAAAGTCGATATAAGTCCCGCGCCGGACAGTCAGTACGTGCGGCCTAAACTTCTTATTCTTCTGGACCATGGTCGCCTTGAGCGGCCCCTGAGGGTCCGGCGCACGGCCCGATACCGGCTCCAGCCACACCACGACCCCCGAAAAATCGCGGTCCCGCTGAACGGACTTCTCCCTCGATTCGCTCAGCCGCACCGTGCCGGATAACGTCGCGGCCCCGATGCCAAACACCGAAACCGCGCTAAAAAATATAACCGAGCGCCAGATCATAGCGATTCAACACCCTCGTCGGCAGCCCCAGATAATCCGTCCGAATCTGCTGCATCTCGAGCCCGACAACCACATTCGGCCCAAGCTGGTACATGCTGTTCAGAATCCATGAGAAATTGCGGTTGATATTGCCACGATTCAAATCGCGGCTGCGGTCGTCCTGCGTCCCGGCCATCGCATGGAATCGCAGCCGGTCCACCGGACGGTACATCAGCTGACTCCACCCACCCGTCGTCCCAACCGACCGGAATCCACCCGCCGGAACAGCCACGATTCCCTGCCGAATGCCGCCAATCGGGCCCGCGTTGCGACCCGTAAACATAGCGCCGGTAATTTCCCACGCCCGCGCCGGAGCAATGCGCCAGTCCGCCGTCACCAGCTGCGATGGCAGCGACGTCCCCTGTACCAGCGTGCGGCTGTAATGAAACCCCGGCGCAAACTCGACGGCATGATCGTCGTCCCTCTTGCGCGACCACGCGATCCGCCCCTCCCACGCCGGACGAGGCTGCAACACAATCGGCGACGCAGGGTTCAGCGCGCGCTGGTCGTTGGTCTGGAGAAGTCCCGCCTGAACTCGTAAATCGTTGCCCCCGAAATGGAACTTCTGCTCCACCCGAACCTGCGGCTGCCACAGCCACAAATTGCCCGTCCCCCACAACGCCGGATAAATAAACTGAGCCAGCGACGACGGATTCCGCGGAGCAACAATCGGCTTTTCGATACCAAAACGCAAACCCGTCGACGGCCACTGCAGGTCGACAAAGCCCGTTCGAATGCGCGGTGTACTAAATTCCTCGAAATTGCCGTAGAAATCCAGCATAATTTCACCCCGCGCCTCGGCCCCCGCCACGTGATACGGGCTCTGAACTTCCAGGCCTATAGACGAATTCCGCATCGTGCCGCGAATCGCCGCCGCTCCGCGGTTGGCAGTCGCCACAGTGGGAAAGTCCTGGGGCGTGCCGTTACGCCCACTCATGTATGCGTTGAAAAGCACCATCCCCTTCAGCTTCACCGGAACGTGCTGCTCGGATTCCACCTTCGTCTGCTGCTGCTCTTCGATCCGCTGCTCAGCCACCGCCAGCCGCTCTTCCACCGGAGCCGACGCCGGAGCCGCAGCCGTCCCGTCGAGCCGCGCCTTCAGCTGCGTAACTTCCTCGCGAAGCTTCACGTTCTCCGCTTCCAGCCGCTCCAGACGCGCGAGCACGCCATCCAGCACCGCGTCAGCCGCGGCAAGCGGACGGGTGCACAACACCACAATCAAACCCGCCCACAGCAAGCGCCTGCATTCATGTGCCATCGAACAATGAGTGTAAGGTGTTCCGAAGTTCCTTCGCAGACCAGGGTTTCTCGAGGAACGCCTTCACACCCATTTCCGCAGCCCTCCGGCGAATCGAAGGCTCGCGGCTGCTCGTGGTAATCACAACCGGCAGGTTGCATCGCGCCGGCATACGCAGCATCGAAGCCACCAGCGAAAGTCCGTCCTCTCCAGGCAGATGAACGTCGGTAATCACAGCATCGAACCGCTCGTCCGTCGACAATGCGTCGCGAGCCTGCTCCACGCTGCTCACACTCCGCACAGCAATCCCCGGAAGAATCAGCAAAGCAAGTTCCAGCGACTCGCTGACCACCGGATCGTCTTCCACAATCAGGACAGTGCGCATACCTAAGCCAGACTCACAAATCGATACCCCACCCCGTGGAGCGTCAGGAAGTAAACCGGTGCCTCCGGATTGGGTTCCAGCTTCTGCCGCAGCCGAACCACATGCGCGTCCACCGTCCGCGTGTTGGGAATCGACTGATACCCCCAGACCGAATTCAGCAGCACGTCCCGCGTCAGCGGCCGATCCTCGTTGAGAAGAAAGAACGTCAGCAGGTTGTACTCCGCCGGAGTCAGCTTGATCTCTTTTCCGCCACGCATCACAATCCGCCGCTCCACGTTGACCTGAACATCACCGAAACTGAACACCCGAGGTGCATCCGGCGTCGCACGGCGCATCACAGCACGGATACGAGCCAGCAACTCGCGAGTGCCAAACGGCTTGGTGACGTAATCGTCGGCACCCACCTCCAGCAGCAGTACCTTGTCGATTTCGTCGCCCAGCGCGCTCAGCACAATAATCGGAATCTGCAGCCGGGCCGCCCGCACCTCGCGGCAAATTTCCATCCCGCTCATGCCGGGCAAACGTAAATCAACGAGGATCAGCGAAGGTTTGGAACGAAGCGCTTCTTCGAGCCCCGCTTTGCCGTCTGCAACCAGAATCGGGCGGAATCCCTCTCGCTCAAGGAGTAGACCAACGGTGTCCCGCAGGCTCTCGTCGTCCTCGATCACCAGGATCGTATGCATGACTACTCCGGATTGTAACCGCGATCTACCTGTTTTAAAGTTGCGTTTACAACGTTTTTACGAGGTGTCTACGCAGGCTCCACCAAAACGTCGAAATGGACCGACCGTGCAATGAAACATAGTTCGTGCGCGCGACGATGAAGCGCCGCAAGCTCCCCGCCCCGCCCCGGATCCGCCAGCGTGAGCGTCGGCCGCAGAATCACCCGCGTAAATTCCCCTGCCCCGTCCTGGTGCTCCGCCATCCAACCCTCCGGACGGTCGACGACAGCGAGCCCACCAGCAACTCCTCCGGCGAGTAGCGCGACCCGTCGCCCCGAAACGCCGCGTCGGAACTCAGCGCCAGCGACGCCGTTTTGCCCTCCCCCCTCAGAAGGGAGGCCAACAACCGTCTGGTATAGTTGTTTCAGTCTCCGAACTATGATTCCCACCGAAGTGAAGGAAATCGTTTGCGCCCACAGCCCGGACTCCGATGATGCCTTCATGTTTTATGGATTAGCGACCCGAAAAATCCGGTCGAAGCTCGTCACTGTCCGCCACGTCCTCGACGACATTGAAACGCTCAATCGCAAGGCCCGCGAAGGCCAGTACGAACTGACGGCTATCTCGTATCACGCCTATCCGTACGTGCAGGACAAATACGTGCTCATGGCCAGCGGTTCCAGCGTCGGCGATGGATACGGGCCCATGGTAATCGCCTCAAAGCCGATGGCTCCCGAGGACCTCAAAGGGAAGCGCATCGCGATCCCTGGCAAAATGACCACCGCGTTCCTCGCCCTCAGCCTCTTTGAGCCGGACTTCGAACCCGTCGTCATCCCCTTCGACAAAATCACCGACGCCGTCGCCGACCACAGCGTCGACGCGGGCCTCGTGATCCACGAAGCGCAGCTTACCTTCGGCAAGGGCGGCTTCCACAACGTCCTCGACCTCGGCCGCTGGTGGAAAAAGGTGCACGACCTCCCGCTGCCCCTCGGAGCCAACGCGCTCCTGCGTTCGCTTACCCCGGAAATTAAGACCGAATGCTGCCGCCTTATGCGGGAAAGCATCCAGTACGCACTCGATAATCACGAAGAAGCACTGAATTACGCCATGCAGTTCGCGCGCGATATGGAAACCCCGCTCGCGGAAAAATTCGTTGGAATGTATGTGAATCACTACACCGTCGACGCTGGCGATGTGATTCCAAAGGCCGCGCAGAAGCTGCTCGATCTGGGCTTCGAAGCCGGCATTATCCCGCACCGGACGACGGTCGAGTACATCCGATAATTCAGGCTTTCCCGATGCCCGGAGCGTCTTTCTTCAGGAGAAACGATGCGAGCCTACCGTCGATTGTTTGCAGTCGGTCTGCTGGCGTGCCTCAGCGCCGCCGCCCAGGATCTTGCCGATCCCGATCCGAAAGTCCGGGTCAAAGCCGCCCGAGCGCTCGCGAAAAATGGCTCGGAATCCATACCCAGGCTGCTGCCGCTCCTCAAAGACGCCACCATCGACGTGCGCCGCGAGGCCGTCCGCAGCATCGTCGCCATCGGCACCCACCACAGCGTCGACCCCCTCATTCAGGCCACCCGCGACAATGACCCCGAAGTCCAGGCCCGCGCCGTCGACGGCCTCGTCAACTTCTACCTCCCCGGCTATGTCGACACCGGCAGCCTCCAGCGCCTCACCTCCGCCGTCAAACGCCAGTTCGACCGCGAGAACACCCAGGTCATCGAGCCCTACGTCGCCGTCCGTCCCGAAGTCATCCGGGCCATCGCCCCCCTCGTCAAAGGCGGCGCATCCATGGAGTCGCGAGCCGGAGCCGCCCGCGCACTCGGCATCCTCCGAGGCCAGGCCGCATTGCCCGATCTCCTCGACGCACTCCGCATCAAAGACGACGCCGTCATCTTCGAGTCCCTCATCGCCATCCAGAAAATCCGCGACGTCTCCGCCGGACCCCGCATCATGTTCCTCCTCGGTGATCTCGCCGAGCGCGTCCAGGTCGCCGCAATCGAAACCGTCGGCCTCCTCAAAACCACCGACGCAGTGCCAGATCTCAAGCGCGTCTACGGCAACTCCAAATCCGAAAAGGTGCGCGCCAAAGCCCTCGGCTCCCTCGCCATGATCGCCGACCCGTCCGTCAAAGTGCTCTACCAAAACGGCCTCACCGACAAGAGCGACAGCGTCCGGGCCTCCGCCCTCGAAGGCTTCGCCCGCCTCAAGGACCCCGGCACAAAGGACTCAATAGAGCGCACCTTCAATTCCGAAAAGAAGATGGCCCCCCGCCTCGCAGCGGCCTTCGCCCTGGTGGCACTGGGTCGCACCGAGACCTCGGAGCTCTCCCCCCTAACCTACCTGGTCAACTCCCTGACATCCCGAAGCTACCGAGACGTAGCCCGCCCCTACCTCACCGAGCTAGCCCGCGAAGCCCCAGTAAGAAACGCCCTCTACGCATACCTGAAAACCGGAGTGCGCGACGAAAAGATAGGAATCGCCAGAGTACTCGCCGTATCCGGCGACAAGCAATCTCTAGCCGCCTTAGACGCCCTGACCAAAGACTCCGACGTAGAAGTAGCCCAGGAGGCCATCCGAGCCCTAAGAAGCCTACAGGCCCGCCTGGGCTAAATAAACCAGAGCAGCCCAGTGGAGCCCCACCAAACTGGACCACCACCAAACTGCACCACCACCAAACTGCACCACCACCAAACTGCACCACCACCAAACTGCACCACCCACCAAACTGCACCACCACCAAACTGCACCACCCACCAAACTGAACCACCACAAAAACGCACCACCACCAAACTGCAGCAAAGGGGGGCAGCTCCCCAGAGCTGCGGCGGACGCCCACGTCCGCCAAACAAGCTTGCTAGCCTAAACAAATGCGCTGGCTAACCCTACTCATCTACACCGCGACCCTCTCCGCCCAAACCAAAACCATATTCCTAATCACCGACGCCGAAGGAGTAGGAGGAGTCTGCCGCCAGGATCAAACCGACCCCAAAGACACCGAGATGCGCCAGCTCCTAACCGGCGAAATCAACGCCGCAGTAGAGGGCTTCCTCGCCGGAGGCGCCGACGAAGTCCTCGTCTGGGACGGACACGACGGCAGCCAAACCCTCTCCACCCTAACCATCCACCCAAAGGCCAAACTCCTCATGGGAGCCCTCGGCCCGACCATGCTAATGGACCGCCGCTTCGCCGCCGTAGCCTACGTCGGCCAGCACAGCAAAGCCAATATCCGAGGCGGCATCATGGCCCACAGCTACAGCTCGCTCGGCATCCAGAACATGCTCCTAAACGGAAAGCCCGTCGGCGAGATCGACGTCATAGCCGCCATGGCCGGACACTTCGGAACACCCGTCATCATGCTCAGTGGCGACCAGGCCGCCGCCAACGAAATCCGCGAGATCGTCCCCGACATCGAACTGGCCGTAGTAAAGGAAGGAATCGGCCGCCACACCTGCATCAGCCTCTCCGCGCCCTCAGCCCGCAACCTGATCCGCGAAGCCGCCCGAAAAAGCATCGCCAAAATCGCAACAATCAAACCCTACACAATCAAAACCCCAGTCACCCTGCAAATCGAGTACACCACCAGAAACTCCCTCGCCATCGACGCCGAAAGCCGCACAGGAGCCGAGGTCCTCGACGACCGCACCATCCGTTTCAAAGGCAAGGACATCCTCGAAGCCTGGCGCCTCTACCGCTCCCGCTAAAAGCTAAAGCGAAAGCGAAACTCACCCAACCCCCAAAATCCGAGCCACCAAATTC
>JAWXCM010000180.1:0-3129 GCA_034408745.1 Bryobacteraceae bacterium | reverse complement strand
GATCGCCAAGGCGGCGCCGGACGGCTACACCATCGGCCAGGGCAACATCCTGACGCTCGCCATCAACCGTAGCCTGCTGAAGTCCCTGCCCTACGACGTGGACAAGGATCTCCAGAAAGTCATCCAGATTTCCTTCGTCACCAACCTGCTCGCGGTATCGCCCACCCTGCCGGTCAAGTCGGTGAAGGAACTGATCGACTACGCCAAGGCCAACCCCGGCAAGGTGTTCTACGGTTCCGGCGGCGTGGGCACCACGCACCACGTGGGCATGGAGCTGTTTGCCTACATGACCGGCACCCAGCTCGTGCACGTGCCCTACAAAAGCACCCAGCAGGCAGTCACCGAACTCATCGCCGGCCAGATCCAGGTCATGGCCGACGGATCGGCGTCCATCCTGCCGCACGTGCGCGCGGGTCGCGTCCGGGGACTGGCGACGACCGGCGCAAAGCGTTCCCCTGGGGCGCCCGAACTGCCGACCATTGCCGAAGCAGGCGTGCCCGGCTACGAGGTGGTGTCCTGGAACGGCATCATCGTACCCAGCGGATTCCCGCGCCCCCTGGTGAACAAGCTCAACGCGGAGATCAACCAGATCCTCGCCACCCCGGACTTCAAGGAACGCATCGGCAAGATCGGCTACGAAACCGCGGGCGGCACGCCCGAGCAGTTTGCCGAACTGATCACCCGCGAAACCAAACGCTGGGCGGAAATCGTCAAGCGTTCGGGGGCGCGGGCCGACTGACCTGTCCGCAACGGCCCATACACTGGAGAGCCCATGAAGATCACGGAAGTCAAAGCCATTCCCCTGTCCATCCCCCTCAAGGACATGCCCCGCAGGGGCGTGGGACAGCCAGTAAAGAAAGACGCGGTCGTCGTACGCGTTACGCTAGAAGATGGAACCAGGGGATACGGTCAAGCGCATGATGCCCTCTCGCCTACACTCGTCGCCGCACTGGTCGAGCAGAACCTCGCTCCTCTGGCGCGCGGGCATGAGGTGATGGCCGTTGAAGACCTGTGGCAACTCATCTACGAGAAACAGGCCCAAATTCACGGCCCTGGCGCCAGCCTTTACGCCGCGCTGAGCGGCCTCGACATGGCCGTATGGGATGCACGCGGCAAATCGCTCGGGGTTCCCGTCTACCAGCTGCTCGGCGGCAGCCGGAAAAAAATCCGTGCGTATGTCGGCGGCACATCCTTCGGCTTCAAGCCTGTGGAAGCGATCGTGGAAGAAGCCCAGCGCTACGCGGCGCTGGGTTATACGGCCATGAAACTCCGGTTGGGAGAATCCGTGGCAAAGGATGTCGCCCGCGTGCAAGCAGTGCGCCGAGCATTAGGATCGGACATCGACATCATGGCCGACGTGAATACCCGTTACACGATCCTGGATCTTCAGCGCGCGCTCCCCGCGCTTGAGGAGTGCGGTCTTTTCTGGCTGGAGGAACCCTTTCCGCCGGACGCGGTTGCCGATTACGCGCACTTTAATGGGAAAGCATCGATCCCTATCGCAGGCGGAGAGAACCACTACCTGCGCTTCCAGGCCCGGCAACTGCTGGAAACCGGTGCGGTGAGCATCATCCAGCCAGACCCGTGCAAATGTGGCGGTATCACTGAGTCGAAGAAAATCGCCGACATGGCGTCGGCGTACCGGCGCTTTTATGCACCGCACATCTCATCGACGATGATCGACGGGGCGGCGTGCGTGCACCTGCTGTGCGCAACTCCCAACGGACTGATCTACGAGGCGGATCTGTCGCCGATCAATCCGTTCCGGGACGAGTTGGTAGCGCAAGGGCCACGCGTCGTCGACGGGTACATCGACCCTGGCGACGCGCCCGGGCTCGGAATTACAATCGACGAAACCTTATTCGACAAATATCCCGGAATCGCTGGCCCTGGCACAGTCTAAGTCCAACATTTAGAGCAGAAACAACCACACAGCGAGGAGAAGAGAAGCATGAACAGCATAAATTGCGCCCTACGGACAGCATTGCTTGCCTTCATGGCGTCTACTACAGGCGAATGCCTCGCGCAAGGTTATCCGGCGCGCCCGGTCCGCATTATCGTAGGCTTTTCCGCTGGCGGCACGACAGACGTCGTCGCGCGCATGCTGACACCCGGACTCACTGAAACGTGGGGGAAACCCGTCGTCGTTGATAACCGTCCAGGCGTCACAGGCAGTCTCGCCGCCGAGCTGGTAGCGCGCGCGCCAGCTGACGGACACACGCTGCTGGTGACGAACTCGGCCGCTGTCACGATCAATCCCGTGCTCTATCCGAAACTGGCTTACGACATCGACAAAGATCTCGCTCCAGTCACCTTCCTGCTAACCTCGCCGCTCATTCTCGTGGCACACCCGTCGCTCCCGGTGAGATCAGTGAAAGAGCTCATTCAGCTGGCGAAAGCCCATCCGGGAAAACTAAAGTATTCATCCGGGGGCATCGGCAATCTCCAGCACATCGCACTGGAAGTGTTCCAATTCAACACCGGCACGCAGCTGACACACATTCCGTATAAAGGCGGAGCTCCCGCCATGATCGATCTGCTCGCCGGGCAAGTTGAACTCAATCTCAACAACATCATCGCCTCCCTGCCGCTGATCAAGTCTGGGAAGGTCCGCGCGCTGGGAACCTCGTCACTCAAGCGCACGCCCGCACTGCCCGATGTCCCGGCCATCTCGGAAACAGTCCCCGGCTACGAATTCACAGCGTGGACCGGAGTGCTCGCGCCAGCTCAGACGCCACGAGAGACCATCAACAAGATCCATGCTGATCTGGTCAAACTGGTCGAGCGGCCAGAGATTAGAGAGAAATTTTCCGATCAGGGCGCATACGTGGTGGGCAGCACACCCGAGCAGTTCAATGCGATCATCCGCAAGGAACTTGCGTTGTTCTCAAAGGTCATCAAGGCTGCCCAGATACGCCCTGACTAACCCGTCGTGGCCGCACCTTCTTGTCACAAGTTGTCGCGCCGGATGCCAAGTTGGAACTGGATGTGGGCGATCTCAACCGTCCTCTGCCGGTTTTTTGCACGAACAAAGCGCTCGCTGACTGCACGACCTCCCGCCGTCGCCGAAGCCTGCGTGCCCGGCTCGATTATTGAACCGGCTCAACACCGAGATCAATGCGATCCTGG
>JAWXCM010000179.1:0-45810 GCA_034408745.1 Bryobacteraceae bacterium | reverse complement strand
TGCGGCATATAAGCAGGCATCGACTTTGGCCCGGACAAATCAGGCTGAAATGGAACGGTACGCCGCGGCTCTGGCACAGGCACAGCAGCTTGTCGGCGAGCGCGAGCAGGAAGTTCTGAAGCTCACCGCGGCGTTCGATGAAGCATCACGGCTCGCTACAGCCAACCGGACAGAAATGGAGGCCACCGCGGCAGCACTGGCGCACGCGCAGGGCTTGGTTGCCGCTGGCGACACGGAAGTGCAAAAACTAAGCACCGCTTTTCACTCGGCATCCGAGATCGCGGTTAAGGCTCAGGCTGAAGTGAAGGGTTTCGCCAGGGCTCTGGCGGAAGCGCAGGCTCTGGTGGCTACCCGGGACGAGGAGATTCGAAAGCTCAGCGCCGCCCTGGCGCAGGCATCGGAAGTCGCGGATTCCAACCGCGCAGAAATGAAACGGTACGCAGCAGCGTTCGGTGATGCTCAGGCGCTGGTGGCGGAACGCGACGAAATGGTTCGAAAGCTCGACGCTGCGTTTAAGCAGGCAGAGCAAATTGCGGAAACCAACCGCACCGAGATGGAGCGATACGCACGAGCTCTCGCTGACGCACAGGCCCTTGTCGCTGCCCGCGATGCAGAGGTACGAAAGCTGGATCAGGCATTCAGCCAGGCCTCGGGCGTCGCAATTCGGGCGCAAAGCGAGCTTGAAGCTTATTCCAAAGCGCTGGCCGAAGCACAATCCCTCTTCGCCGAGCGTCAACAGGACCTTCAAAACGTTACACAAGCTCTGGAGCAGGCCACGGCCGTTGCCGTACAGTGTCGCGCGGAGCTTGAGATTCACGCGAGGGCGCTTGAGCAGGTTCAGTCGCTCGTTGTTGAGCGTGATGCGGAAGTTCAAAAGCTGCAGGCGGCATTCGAGCAGGCTTCCCGGGTCGCGGTGGACTATCGGACTGAAGCGGAGCTGTACGCAACCGCTCTGGCCGATGCGCAGCGCCTCGTGTTGGATCGGGATCAGGAGCTACGCCGGCTCACGTCCATCGGACGGTAGTCGCTCAGAGCGCCGTTACCTGGTGCGCCGAAGCTGTTACACTTAAAATACCGCTGCATCAATGCAAGCCGATTCTGCCAGCTTAGAAGCGCGGCGTGTTCCCGATACGCTGCAAACGCTGTCCGTCGTGATCCCCGCACACAACGAAGAGGGTTGCGTCGCCGGTACGGTCGAGCACCTTTTCGTCGAATTCCAGCTCCAGGGTGTACCACACGAAATTATCGTTGTAGACGACGGCAGCACCGATTCGACGTGGGAAATTCTTCAAAACGAGTCAGCCCGAATTCCAACTCTTCGACCGGTTCAGAACAAAGGCCTCCACGGCTTCGGACGTGCCGTAATTTACGGCATCAACCAGGCCAAAGGGGACGCGATCATCGTCATGATGGCCGACGAATCGGACGATCCGCGCGACGCTGTCAGGTACTGGAATTTGCTGAATGAGGGGTATGATGCCGTGTTTGGCTCCCGGTTCCAGCGCGGTGGTGGCGTTATCGACTATCCCCTGCACAAGTTGTATCTGAATCGAATGGCGAACTTCTTCCTGCGCATGCTGTTTCGTGTGCCGCTGAACGATTTCACCAACGCTTTTAAGGCCTACCGAACCAGAACTCTCGATGGCTGCCGGCCGTTCCTGTCTCCTCACTTTAATCTGACCGTAGAACTCCCCCTCAAGACGATCGTTCGAGGCTATACGTGGACGACGATGCCGATTACCTGGCGAAATCGGCGCAGCGGTGTCTCGAAACTCAAGCTAAAAGAGATGGGCAGTCGGTATTTGTTCATCGCACTTTATTGCTGGCTCGAAAAGTACTTCAGCCGCGGTGATTACGAAAAACAGCAGCCCGCGTCAACGCCCGTTTCCGAGCCCGTGGCCCCGGTTAACACCGGGCTCAATGCTGGTTAGCCTCGCGCGCGTGTGCTAATCTAACCCTTTAAAGGTGGTCAGTTCAGAATGAAAGTACTTGTTTCGGGCTCTGGCGGGCTCATCGGTTCGGCGTGTGTTCGCACGTTTGCGGAGCACGGATGGTCAGTGGCAGGCACTGACAACAACATGAGGGAGCAGTTCTTTGGAGCCGGCGGTTCCACTGAGGCCAACGTCAGCGCCCTCGGTCGCGACGTTCCTTCCTACCGGCATTTCCGTGTCGACATTCGTGACCGGCAAGCCGTGCGTGACCTTTTCGAAGCCGAACGCCCGGACGCTGTCATTCACACCGCTGCCCAGCCGTCACACGACCGCGCAGCATCGATCCCCTACGAGGATTTCGACGTCAACGCGACGGGTACCTTCAACATGCTCGTGGCAGCCCGCGACTTCTGCAAAGAGTCGCCATTTCTGTTCACCAGCACCAATAAAGTGTATGGCGACCGGCCGAATTACCTGCCGCTCGAAGAGAAAGAAAAGCGCTACGATTACACCGACCGTGACGGCGTCGATGAAACCATGTCCATCGACCAGTGCCTCCACTCACTGTTCGGTGCTTCCAAAGTAGCTGCCGATATTGTCTGTCAGGAATTTGGCCGGTATTTCAATATGCCGGTTGGCGTTTTCCGTGGTGGCTGCCTCACCGGACCGCAGCACGCCGCGGTTGCCCTCCACGGCTACCTCGCCTACATCGTGCGCTGCGCGGTGCACGGGCAGCCCTACACGATTCACGGCTACAAAGGCAAGCAGGTTCGCGATCAGATTCACTGCAATGACGTCGCCTCGCTGTTCCTTGAGTTCATCGCGAACCCACGGTGCGGCGAGGTATACAACCTCGGTGGCGGCCGCGCGAACAGCGTGTCCATCCTGGAAACGATCGACATTCTGAAGGGCCTGGGATATCCGCTCGAATACTCGCTGACCGACCAGAACCGAATCGGCGATCATATCTGCTATATCTCAGATCTTTCTAAAATTCATTCGCATTATCCGAAATGGAAACTCGAATACAGCCTGGAACGGATCTTCTCGGAAATCCTCGAGCGGCAACTCAAACAAGCTGTTGTCACCGCATGATCACTTGCCGCTCCGCCGTCCATCATGCATAGACGGATCCTCGTAACCGGCGGTGCAGGCTTTGCGGGCTCTGCGCTTTGCGTACGGCTGAAGCAGGAGTTCCCGGACGTCTCCGTCACCGCCCTCGATAATCTGAAACGCCGCGGTTCCGAACGCAATGTGGAACTGCTGAAGCGCCACGGAATCGAGTTCGTTCATGGCGATATCCGAAGCCGCGGCGATCTCGAAGCGGTGACTTCCAGACCGGATCTGCTAATCGAATGCTCGGCCGAACCTTCTGCCCAGGCTGGTTACGGCGGTTCGCCGGACTATCTCGTCAACACGAACCTCACAGGCTGCTTTCACTGTCTCGACATGGCTCGCCAGTGGGGCTCGGACTTCCTGTTCCTGTCAACCAGCCGGGTCTATCCGTATGGGCTGCTGAACAGCCTCACGTACACCGAAGAGCCGACCCGCTTCGAACTCACCACCGATCAGCCCGTTACTGGCGCTTCGCCAGCAGGCGTCAGCGAATCGTTTCCGCTCAACGGACCAAAGTCGCTGTACGGAATGACGAAACTGGCCAGTGAACTGATGGTGGAAGAGTTCGCGGACGCCTATGG
The DNA here is from genome assembly GCA_034408745.1 of Bryobacteraceae bacterium. GTDB lineage: Bacteria > Acidobacteriota > Terriglobia > Bryobacterales > Bryobacteraceae > JAWXCM01. Next base: position 42,182 of record JAWXCM010000179.1, on the reverse strand, counting down.
CTTTCGTTTTCTGATCAACCGTTTCGGTGTACTGACGGGGCCCGGACAATGGGGTAAGTCCGATCAGGGCGTGATCGCATTCTGGGTCGCAAGCCACCTGTACCAGCGGCCGCTCAGGTATATCGGGTTCGGCGGAACCGGAAAACAGGTTCGCGACTTCCTGCACATCGACGATTTTTGCGACCTGCTGATCGATCAGCTTCGGAACTTCGACAGCTACCAGGGACGCTGCTGGAATGCCGGCGGCGGTCGGGAAAACAGCGTCTCCCTGCTGGAGACCACGGAACTCTGCCGCCAGATCACCGGGAACACTCCAGCCGTGACCGCCAGCGACTCGGACCGTACAGCGGATGTGCGAATCTACCTGACGGACACAGCGGCGATCCGGGCGGTGCGCGGGTGGGCGCCGAAGAGAGACGCCGTGACGACGATGTCCGACATCGCCCGCTGGATGACAGAGGGTGGCGATGAGGTCAGACGAACGCTCGGATTCTAAGGAGATCTCTTGGCGGATTCTGCAGCCGGACCAGCTACATTGCCTCCTCCCGATGAAGGGCGGCGCAGGCCAGGAATCACGTCCAGCGTGGCGCCTTCAACGTCCCGATTCAGCCTGCCCACTCTTCCCGCTCTCGAGCTAAATTTCTCGGGATTGTCCGCTGGCGTCGGCTCGAGTACCGAACTCGTAATCGCCTCCATTGCAGTCCTCGCCGGTATCTTCAGCATTGTGGTTGCCGCGGCGGTCGCATTCCTCGGGACTCCGTCGATGCCGATGGCGGACACCTGGGACTACTGGCGCACCACCAGTGAGTTCGCGCGGGAACCCCTGAAATTTCTGTTTTCCCAGCACAATGAGCATCGGATCGCGGCGCTTCGCCTTTTCCTGCTCGCCGACCACCACTGGTTCCGGGCGAGCGGTACGTGGCTGATGGTCTGCAATCTCATCTTCCTGTTAGCCACGTCTGTTGTAATTTGTCGCCTTGCAGTAGTGCGCATCCGGCTTACCTTGTCCCACACGCTGTTCCTGTTCGGGATTTTGCTGTGCGTCTTGTTCTCCGCACAGCAGTTTGACAATCTCACCTGGACTTTCCAGATCGGATTCTTGCTTGCGTTCACAGGCGGAGTCTGGTCCTTTGCCTGTTTGTTCGCCGCCTCACGCGCGACCACGCCGGTTCGCGCTTACCTCTGGATGGCCGCTGTGGTGCTGTTCGGCGCTGCTGCCACGTACTCCCTTGCCAGCGGTCTGCTGATCTGGCTGGTGCTCATACCTCTCGGTATTTTCCTCGGCCTGTCCCGGTTGCGAGTCGCATTTCTGATGTGTCTGGCCGTCTTTTTCTTCACCACCTACATGAGCGGCTACGTTCGACCGCCTCATCACGCCGACCCGGCGGATTCGATCACGCAGTTCTTCAAAGTTTTCGGATTCGCCGTCACCTACATTGGTTCCCCTGTCGATGAACTGTTCCACAACACCATGCTGCTGTTCGCCGTTGGCACCGAGCAGTACCGGGTGCTGTTTAGCGCCGTCGCCGGTTGCGCGGGCCTGAGTATCGGCGGCTGGTATGCAGTCGACACCTTGTCAAAACGCAAGACGCCTCAGCGGGGAGGCGAAATTGTGCTGCTGCACGTCCTGTTGTTTATCACAGGATCGGCCTTCCTCACTGCGTTGGGCCGTATTAATTTCAGCACCTCCGCCGCGCTTGTTACGCGTTACGCAACCCCCGCTCTGATCTACTGGGCCTGCCTCGCCGCGCTGTACATAACGGGAGACCGGTTCGCCGACCCGCTGCAAGGTGCGCGCCGACGCTGGGTCATGCTGAGCATTGTCCTGCTCGTCTTTGTCACCGGACAACTGCCTCGCGCCCGCTACGCGCGTGACGTCCGGGCAGGCAGTGCCGACGCCACTAGCTCCATGCTGGCCGGAGTCTACGACGACGCGGCATGGAGCGGGGTGTACCATTCCCCCCGGTACTTGTTCCGGCCTTTGCTCGAAATGCGAACGCACGGCCTCGGACCATTCGGAGAACCGCAACTCGTCGCCACAGGAAGACCCGCAGCCACGTTGTTCGACGTACCCGATCCCCTGCCTGGATCGAAAAAGGCACTTCGCCTTGCCGAGGAACAGAAGATTATCGACCAGCTCTCCAATCCGGGGCCGAGCCAGCCGCTTGTTTCCGAAACCGAAGATGAGATCGACACGGTGACCTCAGCCGCTCCTCCGCTTAAGCCCTGGGATCGCGAGGGCCGCTGTTACGGACACGTTGACGCTGTAGGCGGAACTCAGTCGTCCCTCATGTCAGGCCATTTCGTGCAGGGCTGGGCCTGGGATATTCAGGGCAAAAGAGTTCCCAAAGCGATCGTCGTCATCGACGAGCAAGGCATCGTACGAGGCTATGGGAAGACAGCGATCTCACGGGGCGATGTGCGCAGCGCGGAGCCCGAAATCCGGTCTGAGTTCGTGGGATACAAGGTTTATGTGCCCGGGAATCATGGCGAAAGATTGTGGGCCTTCGGTCTCCTTGGAGGCCGTTCGGCCTGTCTTCTCGGAAACTCGATGGCAGGCGAGATTTACACTTCGTGGCCGCTGGAGAAAGTGGGCAAAGCTGTCGCGGCCATCAATGCCAGGACTCAGGGTGCCTTCCGCCGGGACACTGAGGGCCTGCCCCCGCGCCCTGCCTGGCTGAAAGCCGTCTTCTCCAGCGCCGGACCGGCGTCCACCACGGGCGTTCTGGAATTTGCCGCCTTCGAAGCAAGGGGCTTGACCGGCATAGGTCTGCCACTGGTCACCGGCGCCAAAACCGACCGGCTTTCTGTCGAGGTCAGGGACGTTGAAACGGGAGCGATTCTTTGCTCACTTCGCCCTCCTGCGCCGCTGCAAACCTGGAGTGTCTGGCGCATCGATCTTCCGGCCATCGACGGACTGAAGGTCGCAATTACGGTGCGTGACCAGGGAGATTCGCCCGACGAATTCATCGCAGTGGGCGTGCCGCGAAGGCCCTTATAAATCAGCTGCGATACGCCTCGAGCCTTCGCATAAGGCTCCACCGCGAATTCGCTCGACGTTAGGCTCAGCATCCAGCATTTGTCGGAACGCGACCGCATACTTAGGCTTAGGCCAACCACAGCCCGAGGTAATTGTGCCCCTCGAATCGGACCTGAGCTTGGCCGGATGGGCCGTCAACCCGGCCGCCAGGAATGCCGGATCGGCAATCGAAGTCGCTATTGATGGGCGTGCTTTCTCAACAGACGACCGTCTCCCTCTATACGATGTTGCTCAGGCATTCTCAGTGTTGTTTCAGTTGACCGGCGGTCTTACTGCGAATCACAGAAGATGAGGATCGTTGTCCGTTAGAGGAACCCTAAGCCGAGCCGGTCTCTCCTTGCCGGGAACTTGGGATTGGATAACGAACTCCCGGATATAACCTTTCCGCTGCGGCCTGGAAAACATGAGAAACATCGTACTCTCGCGGAGCGGCAAGGAAATCCCAGATTCGGGCAGTCGCTGGCCAGGACGGAGGCTGCGGATTGCCAAACAGGTCGAACACAGCGTAGTCAAGACCTTCCCAGAACTGGGAGAAATCGACAGGCTGGTAGCCGAAATGTTTCGGACCAGTCCAATTATGCTCGAAACACACCACAGGCCGGCATCGAGCTATAGTGTTTCGTGCTCCCAAAAATGCATGGTATTCGGCTCCTTCGATATCGCACTTGATAAACCTGATGTTGTCGCTTTCACCAACGATCTCATCGACCGTCCTAATTTGAACCTCGAAAGGCTGAACTGATCCGGCACCCACGTCCCCTCGATTTCGGAGGCTCGAGAGACCTGGAGTATTTGGTGTGAAGAAAAAGGTTGCATTGCCTGCTCTGTCCAGGACTGCGCAATTGTGAAGCGTCAACAGCGGTCTGAGCTGGCTGTAATAAAGGTCGAGGGTGGAGTGGATTTCCGAGACCATCATGGGAGCGGCTTCAAAAGCGATGACCCGGCCAGACGGAGCGACGGACTCGAGCATCTGAAAGGTGTGTGAGCCTTTATGAGCGCCAATATCCAGCGCGGTGTCGCCCGGAGAGAGGACAGCGCGGTAGGCAGAGGCAACAAGCCCTTCAAAATCAACCCACTTGCCTTGGGTCTGACTAAGAATCGCGTCGTAGAACTCGTCGAGGTCCATTGTTACCAGTCTACCCATATTTAGCCGTCTGGATCTAATGTCGCAGACTAAAAGTCTGGTGGCGGTATGAAAGGCATGATCCTGTTTCTCCTGGTGGTCTTAAGAAAAAAACAACTGCTCCAGCGACGTCGCCGCAACACCCGGATCCAGCCTAAGCGTCAGGCAGCCGGCCACATTGCCGTCGCAGCACACGTACAGCCGCAGACAGCAGTCCTTGACGGCCGCCAGATGCTCGCCCAGTAGAATGTCGGTCGAGAATCCTGTCACATGCCGGTCGGCAATTGCCGCACTTACATCCGGTCGCGGAACCGAGTCCATTGAAATCTGTTTGTACGTCGTGTGCAGCGTGATTTTCGGCAAAGCTTCACTATTGTATGCAAACCAGCCCCTAACCTTGAACACCGGATGCCGGACAACATTATTACTGGGTTCGTCGATGAACATTCGCACTGAGGCCGCCATGGTTTCCACTCGCGTCCTTTATTGCCCGGGGCCTTTCATAAAGTGTCTGGCCATGTTTCGCAGTGGAGCGGTAATGCTCCACGACATCGAATTCGTCAACTCGCGAATGCGCGTCTCGCGATCGGCAAGGGCCGTCCCCAGCGTCGCAATCTGCGAATTCAGCTCAGCTACCCGCCGCCCCGCTTCCTGGCGCTCACTGCTGTGTGCATCTGCCCGGCTCACCTGCGCAAGGCGCGCTACCATCTCTTCCATACGGGACTGTATCTCTTCAGCATGCCGTCGTAGAAACTGCTCGACCGCATCCTTCGCCAGGATCGAATTCGGCACATCCAGCCGTGCGCATTCCAGTACGGCGTTCTGTGCGTCTTTGTCGGAAACCGCTACCCGCGTACTCGCACGCTTCACATGGTCGAGATATTGCAGCCGTGGCAACAGCGTCCGCCGCCACGAAAACGCCGCCAGCGCCGCCTCGATCAGATTCCGCACATCCGCCGTATGCTCTGCCCACGAATACAGCCGACGCGCTGCCGGCATTTCTTGCCACACCACCGCTTGTGGATCCCTCAGCAGTTCCGTCAGGCGCTCTGTGCAGTCGTAAAGGACGATGTTCGGCGTGTCACCCAGCTTGCTCCGGATCGCACGGTTCAGTGGCGTGTCGCGGACAAACACAACCTTGGGGCTCGCCAGCGCTTCCATCGTCGGAATGCCGAACCCTTCATAGGTAGAAGGGAAAATTACCGCTTTCGCATGAGCGAAAATCGTCGCCAGACGCTCCGTGTCCAGTTCGCCGCTGCGATAGCCGGTCACTGTCTTACCCATCTCTTTGTCAAGGCCAACAGCGACGATGCGAGTACGCGGGAAAGCCGTCTTCAGCTGCGCAACGGTCGGTGCAACATACTTGTGCGCAAACGCATTTCCGACAACCAGGTAATAGGAGCCAGGAGCATCGGAATGCCGGACCGGAAACATATATTCCGCAGGATCGAGCGAAAGATAGCCACTTGCTCGGGCATGCCCTGCCGTATGTCGAAACGATGGCGGAACTGATCTTGATTGAAATCACTGATATACAGCAGCCCGTCTGCGTACTGCGCAACGGTGCGCCACAACTCATCGAGCCCATCGCGGTTCAGGTACAGGCAGTCCCACGCAATCGTATCCAGCATCGCGTACACATTTACGGGAGCGATGCGGCTCATCCGTAATATCGCATCCCGCGAAAACGGCTGGCCAAACCGAAACGCGGCCGCAAATACCTGGTTTGTGTCGGGCGGAACGACCATCACTCCGGGAATCGTATGAAACTCGTGGAATGTCGCAGCCTCCGAGTTCGCAATTACAAAGATGTTAAACCGGTCCGTCCACGTTCTGGCAGCCTCCTCGATTACTCGGCGAGCCGCGTTGAATGTCCCATTGTGATACTTCCCGAACTGCGTGCAGTCGAACACGATATCCATGCGGCCCTCGGCATCGGTGAGAAATCCCGAAACCAGCCGCTCAGCCTCATACAGCGGACCCGAAAACCACGCCTGTACATGCTCCAGATACTCGGGATACCGGCTCGCCAGCAGTGCCGAATTCCGGGTGTCGTGAATCACCTTGGGAACATCGCTGGCGGAAAACGACTGCTCTCCCAGATGATGGACAAACGCCCAGTTCGCCAGCACGGCTCTGTAGCCAAGCCGGTTCGCCCGCATCATCAGATCGTTCTCTTCGTTGTAGCCCTTCCCGTACTCTTCGTCAAAAAGCCCAATTTCTTTTAAAACCGTTCGCCGGATCCACAAACAAAATCCCACCGCGGTGGGAACATAGTGAAAGTCGGGCAGATATTCCCGCAGTTCCGAAAATACCTGGTGCGAATACTCGGGGCCTGCCAGAGGGATTTCCGGAAGCGGGGGAAATGTGCAGATCGTGGCATTGTTCGACCGCGGACTCACGAACGCAATCATCGAGTCCAGCTGCGATACCCGGACCATCTCACGAAACGCGCCGGGAAAGACCACAGTGTCGGAGTTTAGCAGCAGAACGTCGCAACCATCTGAAATTGCACCGCGCATGCTCGCATTCATCGTCTTTACGAAACCGAGATTCACCTCGTTCGTTTGAAGAATGCAGGGAGTTTTGCTGTTAAGCTCCGCCACGTACTGGCGCAGCAGCTTTCCCATCGGCGCGTCGTCGACCGAGTCGTTTACGGCCACAACAGTGCAGCCGAGTTCATTGAGTTCGGATGCACAATTTAGAAGCGAGCGGAAAAGAGGAGCTACGAGCTTTGGAGTTCTGTAGAACGGAATAATGACACGTATCGCACAGGCCGCAGCTTCTTTCCCCACAGGATTCATTTGAACTCTCATCGTACTACAGTTGTTGGCCCTGTACGACGGACCTCCACGCCTTGCCCCGCCCATGGTTTTCTGAGCAGGCTGGATCATCTGATTCTCCAAACGTGGGAAACCTCAAGTTTACAACGCGGCCGTTTACACACCAGTCTCGCGATCCTCCCAATGGCACGGGTTTGGAGTGGTGTCCGCTATCTCACGGAGCCACGCCAGGAGCCCAGACGCACTTTCGCGCCAGCCCCGGCCGGACAGTTCGCCCGGGAAAGTCGTTCCCGGTCTGGGTTCGTTTTGCAAAATGGCGGCCACCTGTTCCACCAGTTCCTGTTGCGTCCGAAACTTTAGCAGCGTTCCGGGACCACGGTACAGCGCCGCGATTTCATCGGCCAGAGCCGACTCCCGGACCAGCACCGGCTTGCCATAACTAAGCCCACGCACCATCGGGAACCCAAAGCCTTCGTAGTACGACGGAAAGATCACCGCTCTCGCACCGGCATAGAAACTGTCGATCAGCCTCTGCGGAACGTCGCCAATCGGGAGTCCCGTGACGTGCAAGCCACCATCTCTCACGGGCCCGGTGACACGTATCTTCCTGTCGGGGAATGCCTTGCGGAGCGCATGAACCGTGGGCTCGACAGCCTTGTGATCGTACTCATTCCCGGCCACCAGCAGGTACCCCTCGTCACGTGTGGCCAGCGTTTCGTCGACGTACTCATCGGGCGACATCGAGGGGCGGCAAATGTGCGCCCGGGTCGCCCGAGCCCGCGGGAACCGCGTCTCGAAGCGCTGCTGCGTGAAGTGGGACAAGTACACCAGCCCGTCGGCCGTGCGCGCGAGTCTTTGCAGCGTGTCAGTGAGTTGCTCCGGTGCCGGATACAGCACGTCCCACGCAATGGTGTCGTAGACGAAGTACACATTGGTAAGGGATCGCCGGTGCGCCTCCCGCAGCGTGTCGGGATACCAGGGCTGAGAGGCGGAGAAGGAAAGCTCGTGTATGCCGGGATCGCGCGCGGCCGTAATCGCGAAGTCGGGATAGCGCGCAGAGAGCCCGTGGAATGCATCGACGCCGGGGTTCACCAGCACCGTGATTTTCCACTCCCGGTTGACCGCGTACATTCCGTCGAGCAGACCCGTTATCAGTTCGCTGGTCCCGTTATACCCCGCCGCCATGCCCCGCGCGTCCACCAGCAGACTGCGAGGTGGAGCCGTGAGGAGTGTTTCGCGAGTATGCAGGGGCAGACGCTCCGTCTCCTGACGGGCGCGCAGAAAATCGGGCTGTTCCATCTCCAGCCGCCGCAGATCCGCGTGTACGCCGAGCCGCGCCGCATGGCTCTGTGGATCGAGCCCTGGAACCACCACGCGATTAGCGGCTAAAGTGCGGAATCCCACCCGGCGGGCTCGGTAAAGCAGGTCCGCCACGACGCCTGTGGGTGTCTTCCATTCGGGCGAGGCAACGAAGTCGGACACCAGTTCGCGGCGAATCAGCAGAACATCGTCGACGTACTCAGGCAGGATGTAGAACTCCGGCACGCGCGCAAGGCTGGGAGTCGGGATACTCCGGTTCCGGTGCAAGGCAAGCCCTCGAACGTGCTGGCGACTGCTGCCGGCGATTCGCGCTGCCACGGACCCGAAGAGCGGGTCGGCAGCAAGGACCGCGCGAAGCCCCTCAACTCTTGAGGCCGGCACTTCAAAGCAACCGAGCAACATCAGCCAGTCGACGCCGGCCACCGCGGCTTCCCGCAGTGACTTCGCTGCCGCAGCGGCGCTGTGCGGAGCGGCAATGATTCGCCAGTTCGAGGGTACCGGCGGCACGGTCGACAACGAAAGCACCACGACGGTGCAGACCTCGGCTGCAAGGACTGTGGAAGCCAGCCACGCCCTGGCATCGCCGGGTGCAGATTCGCTCAGATCCACAAACGCGTCGAAGCCTGAGCCCGATTGCCGGGCCACATCTTTCCACGTGAAGCGTGCACTGTTACTCGACTCAGCCAAGTGCGCACTGCCAGGGATCTCGCCCGTGCCGCCCGGGTGGTGTTCCAGATAATGCTCGAGCGGGGTTTGACCGGCGCGAAGCGGGCCCGACGTGGCCAGATACTCAGAGGTGTGGAAGCGAGGACTGGGATCGCAACCGGGCTCGAAGCAGTGGCGCAGGTAATGTTCGAGCGGGCTGACTGTGAGTTCAGGATGCTTGGTGGCGTACCAGGCCGAATCGAACAGTGGATGTGGCGATCGGCCAGCCTTCCAGCCAACGGTCAGGTAGTGGCTAACCGGATCGACTCCCGATGCAGCCAGTTCCGGGACCTGCTCTTTGTAATACGCGATGCGAAACAGGGGGTGCGGGTCGGCTCCGGCAGCGGCTCCCGCGTTCAGGAAATCGATGAGCAATGGCAGACCCGGGCGAGCCGCTTCCGGACGGCGGCTCAGATAATATTCCGGGTCGAACAGAACGTGCGGGCGCTGATGCATGAGCACGCCGCCGAATTTCGCGTAGTGCTGCAGCGGATTCATGCCCTGCAACATGGATCGGTAGCGAGTTGCGTAATACGAAGTGCTGAACAGCGGATGCGGATCGCGACCCTCGGTGGCTCCGGCCCTCAGATAGTGCACCAGCGCGTTGCCCTCAACAGGCGCGGTGCTTCTGTAGAAGGCGGGATCGAAAAGCGGATGCGGGCTGATGTCGCCGTTGCCGGAAAGGAAATGAGCGACCGGCCGGCTTTCCGAGGCTGGAATCCGCGACCGGTAAAAGGCGGTCCAGAACAGCGGGTGAGGGTCGAACCCTTGTGGCTCGCCTTCTCGCAGGAAATGTTCCAGAGGGTTACGGTCTGGCGCAACGGCCCCGGGGTGCAATTCCCTGTAGTACACCATGTCGAACAGCGGATGGGGCTGGTAGCCGCGCCGCCAGCCTTCACGCGCGAAATGCAGAAGCGGAGCCTCATTCTGTCCGAGTTCCGCAACCCGAACTCGATACCACTCGGCGTCGAACAGCGGGTTGGGAGACCGGCCCTCCGACGCACCAAATTCCAGGTAGTGAATCAGAGGGTCGAATCCAGCCGTGTCGACGTCAGGACACCGCTGCCGGTACCATGCTTCATCGAACAGACCACTGGAGCGAAGCAGTTGCCAGGCGTCTCGCTTTGCGGAGTCTGCCCGAAACAGAAACTGGTGCAGGCTCGCGGCAAGCCGGCCCATCATGTGTCCCCGCCACGTTGCGGGCCGAGTGCCAGTCGCTCGCTCCGCGCCTCAAGCCGAAGCAGCTCGTCCTCAGTTTCTGCGAGCCGGCTCTGCAGGTGTGCGGCCAGCAGTTCCATGTGCAGCGCCCGGTGCTCCGCCGCGGAACACCGCCAGTGCAGAGCCTCTATTTCCCGCGCCATTCGCGGGATCGAGCGCAGCGACTCCAGCCAGCCGCCCAGGCCCGACTGCTTTGCTCGCGAGGCCCGCAGCCCGTCGAGCCCCGGGAGCTGCCGTGCGCCCGATTGCTCAGAGAGCCGCAGCAGAAAGTCGATTCGTGTCTCGGAATACGCGGATCGCATCTCGGCCGCGGAGGGCTCCCGGCCCAGAACGCCGCCATACAAGGCCAGCACAAATGCCTCGCCTTCCAGCTTCAGCAACTCCCCGGCAGTGCCGACCGATGGCGCCACAGGTACTGCGTCGAGGCCAGCCACCGTCGCACGTGCGTCGGCCGACTGCGCGGTCTGCAACATCAGGCGAAATTTGCCCAGTGATCCGGATGCAGTCACGTCGAGCGCCCGCGCCAGTTCTTCCGGCGACGGTTCGCGCTTCAGGATGCATCGCCAAAGGTTGACGGCGAAGTCGCTGCCGTCCCATGCCAGAAGTGCTCCCGCGTGGCAGGCAGTCATGTCCGCATCGATTGGCTCCGGCGCACGCTGCGCCGCCACGGCGGGCGTCGGGAGGTGGCTCAGCACGAACCGGGCCAGTTCTTCTTTGCTCTGTCCCCGAAGCAACAGTTGCTCGAGGAAATAGGACATCTCGTACTCGCTGGGAGCTCTGTCCCTCACGCGCCAGTGCAGTCTCTGAATGAAAGAAGCGCCTTCTTCCAGCAGAACGTCTTTGAGTCGCCGCAGGTTCAATTCGAGCCTCCAGTGAGACGCTCGATCAAATCGGCGTAGCGCTTACTGAGCGACGTCCAGCAAAGGTCCCGCTCCGCGAGTGCCCTTCCCGACGCGGACAGCGACGCCTGTTCTTCAGGCGATTGCAGCAACGATTGCAGCGCGTCGGCGAACGCTTCGCCCCCGGCAATCCGCAGGTGGATGCCGTCGGTTACGGCATAACCACGGGCGCCGAAGGGAGTGGAAACCACCGGCAGCGAAGCTGCAAAATACTCGGCCAGCTTCAGGTTGGAGCCGCTTCCGCTGAACATGGGATTGACCGCCGCGGTGGCTCGACGCAACATTTCGGACTTTCTTTCGCTGGAAATCACGCCCGTTATTTCTACGTTCCCGGGAACCTCGTCCGACCTGAGACCATGCGAAACGGACCCAATCACGCGAAACAAAACACCCGGACAGCGCGGAGCCAGCTGGGAAAGAATGAACCCCATCGCCTCGACGTTCGGCGGGTGGCAGCTGCCGATGAACACCACTTCGGGCACGGTCGCCTTTGCACGGCGGTCCACAGCCAGAAACTGAGCGGAATCCACACCATTTCCCACGACAGTCACCGGGTTTTTCGTGCGCTCACGGAAATACGCCGCGTCTTCATCGGAAACTGCGACAACTCCGGCGGCGGATTCCAGCAGGTCGGCCTCGGCTGCATCGATTCCCTCAAGCAGGTCTGCCTCAAATGGATGACCCCGCAGTAACTGCGACTTCAGCAGGTACTCCACATTTTGCGCCGAGTAGACCACCGGAATCTCGCGCGACGCAGCAACTCGCAGGGGAGCCATGTATACATGCTCAAAAATCAGAACATCAGCCTCGTCGGCAAGACGTCGAAACATGTGCCGAAGCTCGTCATTCATGGCGCACCAAATCAGCGAAATTACGTCTTCAACCGAGTAGGCGGAAAGCGGTACCGTCAGCGACTGGGTTTTGCGGTGGCGGCCGGTCTTTGGAACAGCTGTCTGCCGGAACCCGGGGGCAAGGCTGGTCTCTTTGAGATGGGCGCCGTCGGTCAAACAAAGCAGGTGCAGTTCGAAGCGATCCGCCATTGCCTCGTACAGACTCCGGATGCGTTGCGCTCCTCCTCCTTCTACGCGGTCGACCGGGTAGTCATTCAGGATCAGGACCTGCGGTTTCCGTCCACGTCTCATTGGGACCGGTGCAGCCAGTGGAGGGCCTGCTCATGCCATTGCAACTGACGCTTCATGTCGGACGTGGTACGGCGGATTCGGCTGAGTTCACCCGGGATGGCAGACCCCGGCAGTGCATTGGCAGGGCTCCCGCAAAGTGACAAATACTGGCGCACCTGGCCGCGGGTGACGGCGCCGGCTTCCAGCAGCGACACCCAGCGAATCAGTGAATCGGGATGCGGTTCCTCACCATGCAGATGGACACAGAGGGCCGCCACCCAGGCACCGTCCGTCATCGACGCCGAGTCGGGAGGCAGCGCACTCCAGCCAAGCAGGACAGGCTTCGCAGCCCTTGCCTCCGGAGTGTTCGACAGCGCCAGCAGCCATTGCACCTTCGTCAACTCACCAGCCGCCAGACGCCCCGCATGGAACGCAAGGCCTTCCGGTTCCACCTGCCGTCCCAGAAGGAGGCGGTAGGCCGCGGCCACGAATTCCTCACCGTCGAGCGCCAGCAATGCCTCGGCATCGGCCCAGTGCTCCTGGTCGGGAGGCGGGCCGAGCAGGGCGTTCTCCAGCCTTTCTCCAATGCGGTTCAGCGTATCGGCGAGATTGTTCAATGCCATTGACTCACGCGCGGATATTTGAGGATTTATAGTATCCTCAGGCATTGTATCGTGCCGGTGATTATTCCCATGATCCGGCCCCGCCCCGAAAATTGACCATCTCATTGCTTCGCCGCCTGTCATTGCTGGTCCGCCGTATCGCCGGAAAGTCGGTGGCCGCGCGGCTGCTGCTTGTCCCAGGGATTGTTCCCCTGCGCGGGTTTGTGCGCGACGGCGCGTCGGCGGCTCGACTGGAAAAGGAGTTCTGCCCCAGGTGGTATTCCCTGCGCTATCCCGACGTGAAAGCTGGTGGGCTTGACCCACTGATTCACTACCTGGCGTACGGCCAGTCGGAAGGTCGACAACCATCGCCATGGGTTCCCCCGGGCCATGATCTGGTGCAGACTGCGGAAAACCCCGCGACGCCGCCTGTCCGAATCACCGCGCTATTTCTGCGCTATGGGTCTGAGCGTTATCCTGGGGCGCTGGCGCGCTTCCGCTCCCTGCTTTCCATCCGATTCTCCGAAGCACAGATCTGGACCGTTCTCGTGGACAATGCGCTGCCCCCGGACTATTGCGAGTACTTAACGGACGAAGGCGTGACTGCGATTGGCGGCGATAACTCGTCGTGGGAGTTTTCAGGCTGGCAGAAGGCGCTGGAATGGTCGGAAGCCGTGGGCGGCCCGCCCGACTGGATACTCTTCGCCACAGATGCCTTCGACCAGCTTTACATTGAGTTTCTTCAACACTTCTCAACCGGACTGTTGCAGCGCCTTGTAACTTACCCAGTCGCACTGGGACATCTGGACAGTTACAACGAGGCCGTGACGGCGTTCGGCCGGACCGCCCAGCACTGGATACGGACGTCGTTCTTTGTCGTGCGAGCAGAAGATGCGCGAAAACTCGGGCATCTGCACACGGTCACCGCACCGGCGGAGATTTTTGCCGGCAACCCGCAAGCTCCATTCCTTGCGCACAGTCCGGTCGACCACAAGCTGCAGGGCTACATTACAGGCTGGCTCACCGGGCCGGGCACAGGACAGGGAGTCGCATGGCATTCGCGGTTCGATTTGAATCCGGAAACACTGCCCTACTTCGAGGCAAAGGCCATTGCGATTCTAAATGAATTCTCTCTCTCCGCGCGTCTGGCCGAACTGGGGATTCGCTTGCTGGACGTGACCTGGGCGCGCTCCGCCGGGTCGGATCTGCCGAATAAGCTGGACACCCACTGGAGAGCTCAGATCGACGGACGGTTCCAGCCGGGGCACGGGGAAACCGCTTAACGCTCGGGTTTTCCGGCGCTTCCGTTGTACAATCGAAACACCCCTAATGGAGAGAGTATGAAAGGCGTTATCCTCGCCGGAGGAACAGGCAGCAGACTGTTCCCACTAACCAAGATCACCAATAAACACCTGCTTCCGGTTTACGACAAACCGATGATCTGCTACCCCATCGAGACGCTGACCACAGCGGGGATCGAGGAGATCATGCTGGTGACCGGTGGCAAAAACTCCGGTGATTTCCTTCGTCTGCTGGCCAATGGGAAGCGCTTTGGCGCTCATCTCAGCTACACCTACCAGGAAGGCGAGGGAGGCATCGCCGACGCCCTTATTTTGGCGGAACGCTTCGCCGGAGACGGACCGGTTTGTGTAATCCTTGGCGACAACATCATTGAGGGCTCTATTCGTGGGGCTGTCGACGCGTTTCGCGAACAGGAGGTCGGCGCCCGCATCCTGTTGAAGGAAGTGCACGACGCGGAGCGGTTTGGCGTGGCCGAACTCGCTGGCGACCGCATTGTCGGCATTGAAGAGAAGCCGAAAGCTCCGAAATCGAATTACGCTGTCACCGGTATCTATATGTTCGACAGCAGCGTGTTTTCCAAAATTCGCACGCTGGTGCCATCCAATCGTGGGGAACTGGAAATCACCGACGTAAACAATGCATTCATCCGCGAAGGCACGATGCAGTTCTCGTTCCTGGACGGCTGGTGGACCGATGCGGGCACCTTCGAATCCTTACTCCGCGCGGCAAACCTGGTTGCGGACAAGGCGCAGAAGGCCGCCGCGGCGGCCCCCGGTATGGGTGCAGGTTCTTGATGGCCGCTCCCGCTCCCGCCCTGGCAGGGATCGACATTCCGGAATGCCAGGCAGGCATCGGCACCGTCATCCTGTCTCCCGATTCGCCGAAGTTGATCGAGGGCGTTCAGGTAACTCCTTACTCTCTCTGGCCAGACGACCGCGGTTATTTTCTGGAAGTCCTCCGCATGGGAAAGGGAATGGCCGGCTCTTTCGATCCAGCCACTACCCAGGTATCGGCCGCGCTCAGTTATCCGAACACGATTAAAGCGTTTCATTTCCATCTGGAGCAGACCGATTTCTGGGTTCCGGCACAAGGAATGCTCCAGGTGGCGCTGGTCGACCTTCGCCCTGGTTCACCTGGTTTCGGCGAGAAGAACACGATGTATGTGGGTGCCCTTCGACCCTGGCAGATTCTGATCCCGCCCGGTGTGGGCCACGGATACAAAGTAGTCGGTCAGAACAACGCGATGCTGGTCTACGTCACTAACCGGGTATATAACCCGAAGGACGAGGGACGGATCCCACACAACGATCCGAAGATCGCTTACGACTGGGAGTTGCAACACAAATGAGGTTGATTGTTACCGGCGGCGCGGGATTCATTGGTTCCGCTTTCGTAAGATTACTGCTCGGGCCGGAAAGCCCGGAACCCGGTGCCGGGATAACCGTCCTCGACAAACTGACGTACGCAGGCAATCTGGATAACCTGGCCGCGGTTGCCGATCATCCCGCGTATCGATTTGTACAGGGCGACATCTGTGACGCCGACCTGGTGAATCGTCTGATTTCGGAGACCTCGCCGGACGCCATCGTCCACTTTGCAGCCGAATCCCACGTCGACCGGAGTATTCTCAGCCCGGCGCCTGTTTTTGAGACAAATCTTCGCGGCACCTTCACACTGCTGGAAGCGGTTCGAACCCTCAAGGTTCCCCGTTACATCCACGTCTCAACCGACGAGGTCTACGGCAGTATTGCGGACCCGCACGATGCCGATGAAGAGTACCCGCTGCTGCCCAGCAGTCCCTACTCGGCTTCGAAGGCGGGCTCGGACCTGCTGGCGCTCTCGTATTTCAGGACCTTCCGTTGCCCCGTGGTGGTGACGCGCGCCTCCAACAATTATGGTCCGTATCAGTTTCCCGAGAAGCTGATTCCTCTCATGATCGCCAATGCGCTTGAGGACAAATCCCTGCCGATTTACGGGGACGGGATGCAGATTCGCGACTGGCTTTACGTTGAGGATCACTGCCGGGCGATTCTGTCCGTGCTGCGGAAAGGGCGCCTCGGAGAGGTCTACAACATCGGTGGCAGCCGGTCACTGCCCAACCTCGATGTGGTTCGCAAGATACTTGAGATCACCGGCAAGCCGGAGTCGCTGATGGTCACTGTAAAGGACCGGCCCGGTCACGACCGCCGATATGCGTTGTCCAGCGAGAAGATCGAACGCGAAACCGGCTGGCAACCGCTGGTTCCATTTGAGCGAGGTCTCGCTGAAACCGTACGCTGGTATCAGGACAATCCGGAATGGATTCGCCGCGTGATGACCGGTGAATACAAAGATTATTACCTGCTGAATTACACTCGATAAATACTCGCAAGGGAGAACACTATCCCAGATACTAAACAGGCGTTACCCGACAAGCAGCTTTTGGATGACGAGTTTCTTCACAGCCTCTGGAAGACCGCCCTCCGCAGGCCGCTTGACGAAGAGGGCCGGCGCGAGTTTCTCTACCGGCTGCACCGAGGCGCGTCGCGGCTTACTGTAATCGAGGAGCTGCTTGCCTCGCCCGAGTACGTCCTTGCGGCTCACGATAACCGCCAGTTTGCGCACGACTTGTATCGAATTGTACTCGGCCGCGAAGCCGACGCCGGCGGCGTCGACGCATGGTCCGCTTACGCCGGACAAAACGGCAGGCGTGCCGCTTTCGACTCATTCTGTTCGACGGAGGAGGCTCGGGTTAAGTACTGTCGCGAGGACTCGTACGATGTCGCTCAGGGTGGCGCCGGAGCAATTCTGGTCACATTTCGACGTTACGAAGCATTGCTCACATTCGGTTCCGTTCGTTCCGCCTCCCCGTTGTCTGTGACTAAAGAGAACTGGAAGGCGGTAGAGAAGGTGCTGCACCTTGCCCTCTTCGATGTGCTTGCGACTCGCATCGACCGCCATCTCGCACGGCCATTGCCTCCACCCTGGTAAGCCATGGGGGCCAGGCCCCCAGGCCTGCGGCGGTCTCCCAGGACCGCCATGCCCAACCGTCAGTCAGTAGCCGCGACATCACACTACCCTAGTCCAGCGCCCGGTTCCCACTGGAGCGCTTCGACGCCGGAGTCCGAACCAGGGCCGAGCGCCGGAGTTTGTCCAGTTCCCTCCGTGCGATCGCCGCCCATGAGCTCCCCGGATCCAGCCGCAGGTACAGCTTCCAGTGCCGTACAGCTTCCATCGTCTGCCCGCCTCCCTGGTACAGCAATGCCAGGTTGTAGTGCGCATCGCCGTACTTCGGGTTGAGTTCGACCGCATTCCGATAGAACTCCAGGGCCCGGTCGTAGTCGCCGCGCTCGTCAAACAGGTTGCCCAGATTGAAATGCGCCAGTGCGTACGTGCTGTCCGCCTCGATGGCACGCCTGTAGTAACTTTCCGCCCTGGCGAACTGACGCTCGTGGAAGTAGATTGTTCCCAGGTTCACCCACGCTCCGGCGGAATGCGGGTCCAGCTCAACGGCCTTCTCATAGGCCTGCACCGCGTCCTTCTTCGCCCCCGAACGCTCAAACCCGAGGCCGCTCTGGAACCAGTGCTCGGCTTCTTCACGCTTGTTGCGCTCGCTCTTGCCCTTCTCCCTGGCGCCCGGAAAGGCCAGCAGGCGGCGCAACTCGGTGTTGTCGAAGTTGAACAACAACTGGCCCGAGACCGCCTCCATGTGCTGCCCCGCCACCTCGACGCGAATGCGCCGTCCGTCGGCGATGACCTTCAGTTCACGGAGAGGGTCGGCCACTTCGTGCAGCCGTTCCCGAAGCGCCGCCAGTGCCAGCCGGATGCGTGTAGGGGAGATCTTGTCTAATTGCAGTTTCTGGAGGGTTCGGAGCGCAATAAGGTCTCTGAGCGAAAACGTCTGCTCGGACCCAATGAGGTCGTGACGCTCCCACTGACGAAGTTGACGCTCTGTCAAAGACAGCATGCGCCGAACTTCTGCTCTGGAATAAGTGGCCTTCAGCGCGGTGTCTGCCACCGGAGCCGATTTTAACATCCCTGGAGGCCTTTTCCTCGTTTCTTTTTCAACCCGAAAAACATCAGCTAAACCAGTCACCATTGACACAGCGAAATCAGCGGGTTCATACTGGTCTTGAGATGCAACTCAATTTCAACAGCGGCAGCGCGGCGGCTGCCTGCCCGCCTCCCCTCCCGACACGGCCGCTTATGAAGCTGGCTGAGTTGCGTCAGGGTGAGACGGCCGTTATTGATGACATTGACTTGCCTGACGACATGGCCCACCGCCTGATGGAACTGGGTTTCCTGCCCGGATCCACCGTGGAGGCGGCGCGCAGCGCTCCTGGCGGCGACCCTCGCGTTTTCCGCATCGACGGAACCGAGATTGCCCTGCGCCGCGAAACGGCAGACCACGTCATGGTTCGGCGGTAGGTGATTCATGTCGGACTGCCACGGATGCTCAGTGGCAGCGGCGATTCCGCCGCCTGAGGTTAAGACTCGCCACACCGTCGCCCTCGTCGGACCTCCGAACTGCGGCAAAACTACTCTCTACAATCGACTTACGGGCCTTCGCCAAAAGGTCGCGAACTTCCCCGGCGTCACCGTGGAACAGCACGTCGGCAAGGCGGCCATCTCCGGCCACCGCGAAGTCATACTGATCGACCTGCCGGGAATTTACAGTCTGGTTCCACGGTCGGAAGACGAGCAGGTATCCTGCGATGTCCTCACCGGACGCATGCAGGGTGTGCCGCGGCCTGACGCCGTGCTCCTGATTCTGGACTCCACCAACCTTGGCCGCCACCTGGCCCTCGCTGCTCCCATACTGCAACTGGGACTGCCGACTCTGATCGTCCTGAACATGGCCGACGACCTTCGCAGGCGTGGCGGAAACATCGACGCAGGGGCGTTGTCGCTCGAACTGGGCGCCCCGGTGGCACTCATCAGCGCCGCCGACGGGGACGGCGTCGACAAAGTATTCCATTTTCTCGAGGGCTCCTCCGCGGCGGTCAGGCCAAAGCCGTTGATGCAACTGCCTATACTCCAGGACGTGCCGAAGTGCCGGCAGTGGGCATCGCGCGTGGGAGCTCAGGCCCAGTATCAGGCGCCCGCGCCGCCCATCTGGACCCGACGGCTCGATTCTGTCTTCCTCCATCCTGTCTGGGGTCCACTCGTCTTCGTTGCGGTGGTGGTTGCCGTGTTCCAGAGCATCTTCACCGGCGCACAGCCCATGATGGAAGGCATTGAGAACCTGGTCACCTGGTCCGGCGGTCTCATCGGCGGGGCGATTTCCAACAGCCTGCTGAAGTCTCTGGTGGTGGACGGCATCTGGAGCGGCGTCGGCAGCGTCATCGTGTTCCTGCCGCAGATCCTGCTGCTGTTCCTCTTCATCGGCATCCTCGAGGACTCGGGCTACCTCGCCCGCGCGGCTCTCATTGCCGACCGCACCATGCGGCGGGTCGGCCTGCAGGGCAAGTCGTTCATTCCACTGCTCTCGGCGTACGCCTGCGCGGTTCCCGCCATTCTCGCAACCCGTACCATTGAGAACAAGCGGGACCGCATTGCCACCATCCTGATCGCGCCCTTTATGACATGCTCGGCGCGACTCCCGGTTTATGCGCTGCTGATCGCCGCATTCATTCCGGACCGGCCCGTGCTCGGCGCTGTGCTCGGAATGCGGGCACTGGCGATGCTCGGGCTGTACGCGCTCGGATTCCTGGCCGCGTTCCTGACCGCGCACCTGCTCCAGTCGTCGGTGCTGAAAGCCGAGCCGAACGCCTTCGTGCTGGAAATGCCCCCCTACCGCTGGCCCACGTTCCGATCCCTTGGGCTTAGGTTGTATGATCGGGGCCGCGTTTTCCTGCACCGCGCCGGTACGGTCATTCTCGGAGTCGCGGTAGTCCTGTGGGCACTGGCCAGCCTCCCATTGAAGGACGGCGCACCGCCACCCATTGAGCAAAGCTATGTCGGCCAGGTGGGTAAGGCGGTCGAGCCGCTGATTCAGCCGCTTGGCTTCAACTGGAAGATCGGCGTGGGCCTGATTACATCGCTGGCAGCACGCGAGGTGATCGTGGGTACGCTCGGAACGATTTACGGGATGGACGGCAGCTCGCAGTCGGGTGATTTGCAGGCTGCACTGAAGAAGGATCTCACGCCTGGTGGCGCATTCGCGCTCCTGGTCTTCTTCGCATTCGCGATGCAGTGTTTCTCAACGATCGCCGTCGTGCGCCGGGAAACGGGCGGGTGGAAGTGGCCCGTGATTCAGTTCGGGTACATGTCCGCCGTGGCGTATCTCAGCGCGCTGATTGTGAATCAGGCGTTCGCGCGCTTCGTCTGATCCGTGGGTGCCGGTCCGGTCTTGCGACCCGCGGTCCGAAACTCGTACTGCTGAATTTCTACCGCGGCACGTCCTTGCTCCAGCCGTGCCACCCGACCCTTGGCCACCAGCTTCAACTGACACCGATTGTCGAGTTCCGCCGGCCAGCTGATGGAGAGTTCCAGCCGCTTACCCGGCAGCAGGTTCTGATCCGTAGTGAACAATACGCCGTTGCTGCTGATGTTGACGGTGGTACCAACACCCTCTTCCGCCTCACCGTTCGAACGTTTGCTCAGGATGCGGTACCGCACCTCGCGCTCGATCGGGAACCGGTCGGCCGACCGGCGCTCCACTCCTCCACTCGTACGGCTGGCTGTTGACTGGGAATCGAACATGAATAAACCTTGTCCTCTCAATAGCATGACCCAGTTGCACATTCAGTGCAATAGGCAACTATTCTTACTACCTGGGGGATAGAACCCGTCTAAGTAGACGAACCTCCCCCTTCTTCGCCCCCTGCGGCCTGCTTCTGAGACTCCCTGAGTTGACGTATCTCATTCAGCCGAACACGGATCCGTTCCTCCACTCCCCTGGAGAGTGGTTCGTAAAACACCTTACCACTTAACTCGTCAGGGAGGCACTCCATTCCGGAAACCGCGTCCTGGTACTGATGGGCATGCTTGTAGCCCGATCCGTACCCCCACTCCTTCATGGCACGCGTCGGTGCGTTCCGCAAGTGAAAGGGCACCGGGTAGGGCCGGCTGGTTCGAATCTCTTCGGAAACCGCGTTCGCCGCCCGATATGCGGCGTCGGATTTCGGCGCAGCTGCCAGATAAATGGTCAGTTGCACCAGCGCCTGATCGCCCTCTGGGATTCCCAGAAAGTGGACGCACTCCTTCACCGCGACCGCCTGCTCCAGCGCTCTCGGATCCGCCAGTCCGATCTCCTCAATCGCCATTCGCATCAGCCGCCGAGCCAGGTACATTCGGTCCTCGCCCGATTCCATCATGCGACCCAGCCAGTACAAGGCGGCATCCACATCGCTCGACCGGACCGATTTGTGCAGCGCCGAGATGAGGTTGAAGTGCTCTTCGCCGCTCTTGTCGTACAGCAGCGTTTTCTGGCCCAGCGACTCGGTCAGCAACTGCTCTGTGATCTCGCCCGACGCCGGTGCCGCGGCGGCGAGCAATTCCAGCAGGTTGTACGCCTGGCGCGCGTCCCCGCCGCAATACACCGCAAGCTGCTCCAGCGCGTCGGGGCTGGCGCTCAGGTTCTTCGCACCCAGGCCGCGAACTGGATCCCCGAGAGCGCGATTCAGCAACGCCACAATCTCGTCGGCGGTCAACGCCGCCAGCCGGTACACCTTCGACCTCGACAACAGCGCCGGAATCACTTCGAACGACGGATTCTCCGTGGTCGCGCCGATCAGGGTGATGTCACCCTTCTCGACGAACGGGAGGAACGCGTCCTGCTGCGCCTTGTTGAACCGGTGGATTTCATCCACGAAGACAAGGGTTCGCCGACCCGCTCTCCGATTCCGCTCAGCGTCCAGCATGACCGCTTTGATTTCCTTCATGCCGCCCATCACCGCGCTGAACGGCACAAAGTCAGCCCGGGTTTGTTTCGCAATCAGGCGAGCCAGCGTCGTCTTACCCACACCCGGCGGTCCCCACAGCACCATCGACGAGAGCTGGTCCCGTTCGATCTGCAGCCGCAATGGCTTGCCCGGCGCCAGCAGGTGCGTCTGCCCGGCGTATTCTTCCAGCGTCTCCGGGCGCATGCGCTCGGCCAGGGGACGGCCAGCGTCCGGCGTCTCAAACAACGGAGTGTCGCCGAACAGACTCATGCGCGCCTCTGCCGCGAGGCCTCATACAACAGGATGGTGCCCGCCATCGCCGCGTTCAGCGACTCCACGCCGCTAGTCGGGATAGTCAGCGCCTCGGCGACAGCAGCCCACTCGCGGCTCACGCCCCTGGCTTCGCTGCCAATAATCAGCACCGTCGCCATCGAAAAATCCGGGTTCGTCTCCGCTGAGCCGTGCGGCAGCGTCGCCCAGACGCGCGCCCCGCGGCCCTCCAGCATCTCCGGCGTGGCGTCACGAAGCACCGGAACCCGGAACGCCGAGCCGGCCGAGGCACGCAACGCTTTCGGATTCCACGGATTCACAGTCCCTTTCGCCACCAGCACGCCGGAAGCGCCGAACGCCTCGGCTGCGCGAAGCAGAGTGCCAGCATTACCAGGATCCTGAACGCCGTCCAGCACCAGCAGCAGCGCCACCCCCGCAAACATCGCGTCAAGCGAAGCCTCCGGCGGCCGAACCAGTGTCAGCACGCCCTGTGTGGTTTCTGTGGAAGCGATGACTGAGAAGATATCGTCCGGAACCGATATGAAATCGCCCTGCATGCGTGGTGCGGCTGTGTCGGACGCGATCACCGCCTCCACTTCACAGGGACTGCGCAGCGCCTCCTCCATCAGGTGGAAGCCTTCAGCCACACAGAGGCCGTCCGAGGTCAGGGAACCCCGTTCCACTGCCCTGCGTATTTCCCGAAGCAGAGGATTTTTCGTACTGGTGAGGCGGGTTGCCGCCGACGTGTGCGTCCGGCGAGGGAACATCGTATGCTGAGTAAGCAGCAGTCAGAATCATAGCGCACATGCTCAGGCTCCTCTGGCGCGCGCTGTTGGTCCCGGTCCTTGCGGTGGCGATGTATCTGGGGTGGATTACCGTCCAGATTCACAAGCAGTCGACGATTGACGAAGCTCGCCGTGCGGACGTGATCATCATTATGGGCGCGGCCGAATATCGAGGCAAACCATCTCCCGTGTTGCGGGCGCGAATCGATCACGCGTTCCAGCTGTGGAAGCGCAAACTCGCGCCCCGAATTCTAACCACCGGCGGAGCCGGCGGCGATCCTGTTTACACCGAAGGCGAGGTCGCGCGCAACTACCTGGTCCGGCAGGGCGTGCCGTCGGAAGCCATCATGGTGGAATCGGAAGGCTCCAGCACGTGGCAAAGCACCATCATTGCCGCCGAAATGATGCGCCGCACCAACCTGAAATCCTGCATTGTGGTGAGTGACGCCTACCACATATTTCGAGTCAAAAAGATGCTGGAATTTCGCGGGCTCGACGTGTACGGGTCGCCGCGGCGGGATGAATTGAAGGGTTGGAGAGAAACCCGGCTGTTTCTGCGGCAGGCTGTCGGGTATATGCTCTGGCAGGTCGGATTTACGATTTAATCGCCAGTAGTTTTCTGTACAACTCCCGCTGTTTTTCCGCAATGGCGTCCCAGTTGTAGACGCGCTCCGCCGTAGCCCGGGCGTTGCGCCCCAGTGTGTCGCGGCGGTTCTGATCCGTCAAAACGGCTGTGATGGCGGCGGCAAATGCCCCGGGGTCCGATTCCACCAGCACATCGTGACCTGGGCGCAGTTCGTCTAACCCGTTCACTCCGCCCGGCGTGCTGACAATGGCCTTGCCCATCGCCATCGCTTCCATGATCTTGATATTCGTCCCGGCCGAAGCCAGCAACGGCGCCATCACCACGCTCGCCCGGCGGTAGGCCGGCCGTACGTCGGAGACGAAATCCTCGATCTCCAGACCGGGTTGATCCAGCCTGAAACTGAGCCGGTCCCGCCAGCGCTCGAAATAGAACTGGTGGCGCGAGCCGGCGATCACGTGCAGGGTCGGCCTGGCTTCCGCCAAACGAACCCAAATTTCCCGCAGGAAGAAGTCGAGCGCCAGCAGGTTCGGCAGGTGATTGAAGGAGCCGATGAACAGAATACGGCCCGGCTCCGGCGCTTCCTCTGAAGGCTGGAACCGCTCCAGATCGACGCCGTTCGCAAGCGTCTCCACCAGCCGGGCACCCTCAATCGACCGCCGGTCTTTCTCCGACATCGTGACCACGCAGTCCACGTCCCGCCACGCGGCTTTTTCAAAACGAACCCAACGCTCCAGCTGTTGCCGCAGGTCGTAGTCTCGCTCGTCGCGAGAAAGCAGCTGGCGGTAGAGGTCGACAGTGACATCGTGTTCCACCAGCACCGTGCGCGCCCGGCCGCAGTCGGCGGCATACTGCGCCATCTGCGTGAACTCCAGCTGCACGATCTCCGGGTTCCATTTGCGGACCGTCTCCTGGAGCGCCGCGCGAAACGCCGGGGAGTCGAAGTCGTCCACCGCGTCGGGCCGTCCCCGGTCCACGTGGGCGTGCGTTCCCACGCGCCGCACCTGCACGATCTCCGCGCAGATGTCGAGCAGTTCGGGCGGCGGCGTCCGCAGTTCGTCGACAAACAGCAGCAGCACCTGAGTGAAGTCGGCCGCCGCGCGCCGCATCAGGTTGTACATTCGAACCGCCCCACCGTGTGACAGCGGGAAGGGCGAGTAGCAGCTGGCCACCGCCACCACGCGGCCGGTGCGAGCCGCCCGCCCAGGAAACACCGCCACGTCGCCCGCGCCCAGCGCGAAGATCAGCTCCTCATGCTGCGGCGTATCGTACGAAGGCTCCAGCCAGCGGCCCACATGCCAGGCTTCCACCAGGACATCTTCCGCCGCGCGATCGTGCTCCAGGGCGGCCTTCAGGTTCAGGCGCACCAGGGCATCGGACCACATGCGCCGAAACAGCGCTGGACTGCTGACCGACCGTGCCAAAAATCGCAGGTAATTCCGTTCCAGGACCCGGGCCAGTTCGTCCTCGGAGTAATAGCGCGACGTGGTGGTCCGGTGGTCGTGCAAAGTGCGCGCGCCGGCCACGAACACGCTCGACCAACCGCGCTGCCAGGCTCGCACGCAGATGTCGAGGTCCTCCACGTAGGCCGGCGCGAACACCTCGCCAAGGCCGCCCAGCAGCCGGAGTTTCCGTGTGTCGTACAGCGAGCAGCCGCCGCTCCCATAGATCACCCACGTCAGGTCCTCGCCCGGAATGGGTTCGATGCAATGGACGGGGAACTCGGTGGTGGTCCTGTGGCGTGCAGGCGGCCGCATCACAGCCTTACCCGTTTCCTCGCGCCGACGGCCTTCGGGGAAGAAGATCTGCGCCGTGGCGCAAAACAAACCCGGGATCGCGCTGAAGGCGTTCCCGAGCGCCGCGAAAAAACCTGGCTCGGGCACCATGTCATTGTTCAACAGCAGGGTGTGCGAGAACTGGGCCGCGCGAATGCCACGATTGACGGCTCGCGCGAACGAAAGCGGCTCCCGGCTGACCTCCACACGAACCTGCGGATACTTCGCGCGGAGCCACGCTTCGGTGCCGTCGTCTGACCCGTTGTCGACCACAATCACTTCCGAGACGCCTCCAATGTGGGGCAGCAGCCGCTCCAGCAGGGGCTGGCCGTTTCGCGACGGGATGACGACGCTCATCCCGGCAGGCAAAATGGGTTCGTTCTGCACGGGAGCCACCCGGATCTGCTTGCGCCGGGCCGCCAGCCGCCCCGCGATCCGGGCCGCCGCGAACGCCAGCGGACGCCGCATCTGGGACGGGTGCCGCAGTCGCCACAACCAGGTGTAGAGGTCGCCACCAGGGTGTGTCTGGAACACCAGGTGCTCGCGGAGCCGCCACCAGACATGCCTCGCCAGGGCGGGCAGTCCACGGGGCCGCAGCATGTAGTGGTCGAGGTTGTGGTTGTAGAACAGAGTTCGGAAGGGGGCGAACCGCCAGCTCATCCAGCGCAGCCGGGCGTAGGTCGACTTCGGCTCCAGCACAATGGCGCTGTACGCGATGGGCCGGCCCTGCAGCGCTGACTCAATCCGCGCGACATTGTCGTCCCACGACCGCCCAATGCGGTACGGAATCCACCGGCCAGCAGGCGGAGGAAACTCGGACACCACGAAAAGCTCAGCTTCCGGGGCGATCTGTGAAAATTTAAGTACGAAAGCATCGACCCGGTCCGGCGCGCACGATGCGAAGGCTACCTTGACCGGGCGGCTCACTTTAGATCACGGAACTCGCGTCGAGCTTGTGTCCGGCCTGGTAGTCGCTCCACATATCGAGCGCCTGCAAACAGAACGCCGTCGACACAGGATTGCTGTGCGGAATCAACTGGCCGTCGCGACGTCCGAAGCAATAGCCGCCGGCAAATCGTTTCCCCGCGTCAGCCGCGGTCTGAAACAGCGGAATGCGTGCGGCTTCTTCGGTGGCCTCCGCTAAATCGAGCTCGACAACCCCGGCTGCATCGGCCAGTATGCGGACCCGCAGCAACTGTCCGTTCACGTCGGAGCGCTCAAAGTCATCCCGGATACTGCGAAGGAATGCCGAGACGCGCTCGATACCGGTGCGGAGGGCATCGCGGACTTCCGCACGCTCTGGCTCCTGCAGGATCGCCTCCAGGAAATAGCTGTAGGCGTGCAGCCTGTCCATCGTCTTCGACGGGGTCTCCGCCGGAAGGAACTCGTCCGCATGATCCAGAGACCAGCGCAGCGCCTGCTCCCACGACTCACGGAAGTCTGCCCGCCCCGTCACGGCCGCCAGATCCCGAAACGCCATCGCCGATTTCAGCTGATAGCAGCCCGGCCCGCGCGACCACTGCGCCGTGTAAGGCAGAGCCTCGCACGAAGGCAGTCGCAGGATTGGGTGGAACACGTCGCCCGAGCGGAAATGCGCGAACGACTGACCGCCACGCACCGCAGCGTCGAGCCATTTCTGATCGCCTGTGACCCGCCAGAGCGCAAGCAGACCACGAATAATGATGCCGGTGTCGAAGAAGTAGGCCAGAGATTCGGCCGAGCCGTCGTCCGGGTACTCATAGGGCCAGATTCCCGGCGATTCCATCCAGGCGTGGTCGACCAGGAAGGCCGAGGCCTGTGTCGCCGCATCCAGATACCCGGCGTTGCCGCTGCGCCCGTAGAGCCACACCAGGGCGCTTACGCTGTAGCCGGTGATCTCTGTGGAAACGCGGAGGTTACGCTCCAGGTCGGCGCGATAGTAGCGGGCTGCGCCCCCCTGCGGCTCCTGAATTCCGGAGTGAAGAAACCACGCGCCCGCGGCCTCGTCATGACTGATCTTCGCTGTTAAGGGTGACGACAACAGAACTGATCCAGAAGTGTAGCTGATTCCTCGATCCTAGCATCCTACCTGCGGCGGCTCCCAAAAATCGCTAATATAGGTTCACCGCGGATCGGGGAGTGCCGCCTGCCTTGCGCTTCTTTCTGCTCATTTTCGTGATCGCCGCGACGGTGCCGCTGACCGCGCAGGATCCGGTTCGGCCGGGAATCCTGCGGGGCCGTCTGCTCCAAATCTCGGCGACAGCCATCTCACTGACCAACGCCGAAGGCAAAACGGTCCACTGCGCCCTCGACAACAAGACGTATATGGAGCGAGAGGGCCAGCGCGTTTTCGCCGGAGCGTTGCAGGTGAACGATCCTCTTGAGATTGTTGCCGACCGCCGTGCCTCCACCGACACCTGCTACGCCCGCACCGTTCGCATCGTCGCGCCCGGAACCCGCCTGTTGCAGATCAGGCCGTCCTACCGGTCGTCGCTGGAGTACATCTACCCACGCGGGAACATGACGTTCTCCGGCGTGGTCCGGCGTCTGAACGCCAACGTCCTGGTGCTGCGGACGAAGGACGAGCCCGAGCGGCTGGTGCTGCTCCGCGATGACACGCGGTTCCTCGACAGCGGCTTTCCGGCCGACCGCGCCGCCCTGGGGGTCAATACCCGGGTGTTCGTCAGAGGGGGTCGCAACCTTGAGAACGACCTCGAGGCCTACCAGATCATCTGGGGCGAAATTGCCGGCCCTGCGCCGGGGCGTTGAGTTAGCTCAGCTTCCACGGCTTTCGGTACTTGCGCCCGGTCATACGGTCGGCTGCCTTGTCGTTCACGATCCGCTCGGTTTTGTCATCGAACTCGATCCGGTGCCCGGTCCGGTACGCGATGTTCCCCAGGTGCCCCGCCTTGGTCAGCTTGTGCCCATACTCCACGTCACAGGTGCAGCGTTCCCTCGATTTCATGCTGTTGAGGAACTCGCGAATGTGCCCCGGGCTGTCGGGAATGTTCATCTTTGGGGCGGGGATCTCGGCGACTTCCTTACCTTTACGGAACAGCTTGTGGCGGCCGTAGTCTGTCACCAGAGTCCCTTCCGTTCCCTGGAATGCGGCGCCGATCGCCCAGTCCTCCAGCCCCGGTGGTCCCTGCAGGCCCATGCTCCAGACCATCGACAGCCCGCCTGGATATTCGTACTGCACTTCCATCCGGTTGGGCGTTTCGGCGTTGTCGTCGGTGAGATCCCGATGCCCCGTGGCAGCCACGAATCGGGGCGCGGTCAAGTCGAGCGCCCAGTAAACGACGTCGGTGATATGGCAGAAGAAGTCGATGAACATGCCGCCCGAGTAGTCCCAGAAGTAGCGGAACTTGAAGTGGGACCGGTTCTCGTTGTAAGCCCGCCGGGGTGCAGGTCCCAGCCAGAACTCGTAATCGAGCTCCTTTGGCGGCGCGGAATTGGCCGGTGCGCCAATCCCCTTGCTCTCTCCGTTGCGCCACACCTGAACCCGCTCCACCTTGCCGATCACGCCCGATTTCACCAGTTCCACCACACGCCGGTAATTTGGCAGGTCGTTGTGGATGTGATTCCCCATCTGCGAAACCCGGTTGTACTTGCGGACGGCGTTGGCCATCGCCCGGCCCTCGCCGATGGAATAGCTCAGAGGCTTCTCCACAAACACGTCCTTGCCGGCGCGGAAGGCTTCAATCGCAGGGAGTGCGTGCCAGTGGTCCGGCGTGGCAATGCAGACGGCGTCCAGGTCCTTCATGGCCAGCAACTTACGGTAGTCGCTGAAGGTGACCGGCGCGACGTTTCGCTGTTCCCCGATGTAGGCCATCGCGCGCGCAATATAGCGCGTATCCAGGTCGCAAACCGCCACGGGATTCACGTCGGGATGCTTCAGAAAGCCGCGAACCCGGCTCATGCCCTGATTGCCGACGCCAATGAAGCCAACGTTAATCCGCTCACTGGCTGCGGCCAGCCTGGCAAGCGGAGCCGCCCCGAGGGCCAGCAAGATCTCTCTTCGTGTCATCTTCGCAGGAGCTTAGCACAGCCACTTCCGCACGGCGATGCGCGGCGAAGTTGGACATGAGACTTCTGGCGCTTGTATGCTGGACAAACGTTTAGTTCGATGTCCTTACCGCTCCACAAAAGAGAGAACGACGTTTTCGTAAGCTACGCACACGCGGATGTCGGAAACGTAAGTCCGATCATTGGGTGGTTGAAGAAGTTCGCCGGGCTGAAAGTTTGGTATGACCCGACGAGTGGCGACGCGTCAAAACGAACGACGGCTCTCCTTTCCGAGGGCCTGCAATCCGCTCGTGGAGCTATTTTCGTGCTTTCCTCAAGCTGGACGACGTCCACGTGGTGTCAGGACGAGCACGAGCTTGCGCTCAGCGAACGTCGTGCGCAGGACGGATATTCGATTCGTGCAATTCGACTCGATGAAACCGCAATCCCGCCTTGGTTCAAGGTCGCAAACGTTATCGACTTTCGCCAGTTCGATCAGCGCTCGGCGGCGGATCTCCTCCGCTCAATGACTATCGACCCGGCCGGGCGGTACGACAACGATCAAGACGTCTACTTCGCTGGGCCATGGACGAATCCCGGCAGCGCAGTGAAGCCGACCTTGCGTTGTCTTCAGGAGGTTGGCTGGAGGTTGGTAGGCGACTCGCCCGACCACCCCGCCTTTAAAGAATCGCTTCCGCGCATCCGCTTCATCATGGAGTCGGTCCGAGGGTTGGTCGCGTTCCTGCCGTTTAGTTCGAAATACCAGGGCACGAACACGTCGCCTTTCATTCTTGCTGAAGTGCGCATCGCGCAGCAGTTGGCCAAACCCTATATGCTGCTCGCCGAGGAAGGCGTGAATATACCGGATGATTGCGCTGCTGGTAAATTCGGAGAGGTCCTGCGGATTTCGCCCGAGGGTCTCCCCTCGTCCGTTGGCAGCGCGCTGAGATCCTTCGACAGCTACCTGGAAGACGTACCTCATTCCGACGCACGATCCTATTCCTTTCTGGCGGCATCTTTGCGCGAGGACGACCGGGACGCAGAGGATGTCTCTACAGTTGTGGAGCGCGCGAGCAACATGCGGTGCGTGCGCGGGGTTCGCCTTTCTGGGCAGCACGTACAGGCGGCCATCATCGATCGCATTCGCAACGCCGGCTTCGTGATCGCCGACATTAGCAACAACCCGCGGAACTCGCTGATCGAGGCAGGAGTGGCGCTCGGAGCAGGCGTGTCGCTACGTGTGATGTGCCGGGGGCCTCTTGACGGCTCCGCGAAAGCGCCGTTCATGTTTGGGGACGGCGAGGTGAACTGGTACGAGAATACGGTACAGCAGCTCGCAACCGTATACCGAATCGGGCGGCTGTTCCGCCGGCGCATCATTCGCGCCTGATCAACTGCGCCAAAGCGAAGCTCATGAAAACCACGGGTCGAATGTCCGGTGATGCAGTTCGCGCACCGCGGGCGCTGGTCGATATGGACGAGACGCTCTGTGACTACTCCGGCGCCATCGCTGCCGGGCTAGCTCGTCTGCGCGGACCACGAGAGGACCCGAAACTGGAGGACGGACCCAATCCCCCGGCCCACATCGCCGCTCGCAAGCGCCTCATCACAGCGGTACCGGGGTTCTGGCGGAATCTCGCGCCGCTCCGTAGTGGCTTCGATGTTCTGGATATTCTGATCTCGTTGGGTTTTGACACATACATCGTCACGAAGGGACCTGCCGGGCTGCCCTCGGCGTGGACGGAGAAGGTGGAATGGTGCCGCGAGCATGCTCCTGGCTTACCACTCGTTGTGGCCGATCACAAGGAAGTGGTAGCGGGAGATGTTCTGGTGGAAGACTGGCCTCCGTATATAGAGAGGTGGCTGGAGAGGTGCCCTCAAGGATTAGTAGTGGTGCCGGCAACACCGTGGAACTCGGACTGGTGCCTCGCTTCATCCCTGTCGATCCGCTACGACGGAACGAACCTCAATTCAGTACGCGAGCGGCTTCATGAGGTAGTTGCGCGGTTTGAGGAGCAGAACGTCGACGGGCGATAGCGGCGCGCCGCTGCAGAGCGCGCCGGGCAATGCGGGCCCTGTATTTAGCACGTCTCAGGGGGGCATGCGTCGAAGGCGAGACCCACACAGGCGTCTACAGTGTGTCGGGGTATGAGACGGTGCAGGCGCGGGGCGCGGATTTGGCGAAGTGACTGCGGCGAATCCCGGATCGGAGGCAAGGCGGACGGTGAGTTCAGCGCAGGCATTCCGCTTCTGGCTCAAGGGGTTCATCAGCTTTGGTGGCCCCGCCGCCCAAATCGCAATCACGCAGATGGGTTGGTTCTTCACCAGGGCAGCCTTGCTCCACTTTCGGCGGCGCCGACGCGTAATTTGCCGTACGTCCATCAGGGCGAGTTCGACACTAACGGTGGCTGTCCGCAACTTAGAGGATCGATGACCTGGCGCAGGGCCAATCGCTCTTCGTGCCTGGTTTGAATCTCATGGCGGGCGCCGCATCGACAACCGTGGTAACCTGGTTCACCTTCCTCCCGTCGTTTTTTTTGTTTCTGGCCGGTGGTCCAATTTAGCGGCGCACCGTGCCGGAAATGATCACGGCGTGCGCAACTGCAGGGCTTCTGGCGCGACAATTGCCGCGCTGGACTCCCTACTTCGCAGCCACACGCCAGTGAGAAACATCTGGCCACTTCCTGAGTTCTTCCGTTGCCCAGGCCGTGGACTTCCCGTTGTGGCACGTTGTACAGGGGTTCGGGATCCTGAACTTGTCGGTCATTGAGGGAGGGATGAACTTGAACGTGTGGCTTCGCACGTTGACGTCGGCAATGGTCTGTTCGATCTTTGGCATGTGGCAATTCACACATTCGCTCCCCGCCGAACCTGCCTTGTGATGGGTATGTCGCTCAATCGTCGCGGCGTGTGGACCGTTGGGCGAGTTGGGGCCGTGGCAACTGAGACATAGCGTCGTAGCGGGTTTGAGCAGGTCGGCGTTATACGCGCTGCCGTGAGGATCGTGACAACTGGAGCAGGTTACTCCATGCGTATACATGCTGCTTTGCACGTAGTCGTTGCCTTGCATCCGGTTCTTGTGCGCCGTGCCATCGGCGAAGTGCGTAAAGGCGGTCTCTCCCAGTTTGTGCTCTTCCAGTTCCCAGAAGTCGCCCAGATTTCTGGTGACATCAAACCCCACCGGCCAGTCGAAATATCGTCCGGCGATCGGATTGGTTAGGGGCTTGCCCTGCGAATGGCATGGAATGCATGCGTCGGTCGCTCGTGTGGAACTGAGGCGTGCTGGATTCACGACCGTGTCCCGCGATGGCTTCCGCGCGTGGGCGACGCCGGGGCCGTGGCACTGTTCACAACCCACGTTTCATTCCGTGACGGTCTTCGTCTGGACGTTTTAATTGACTGAATGGCATCCGTCGCACAGGGGGCCGGTCGGCCGCTGCACTGAGCCGGAAGCGGAAAGTAGTCGTCACCGACCTTCTTGAAATAGCGCTGCTTCCACTTGCTTCCGCAGGTAAAGGCGACATCTTCCAGCTTGAAAGTCAACAGCGGATCGGCTTTCGAAAAACTGGGAATGATCGCCTCGGGATGTTGCTTCGGATCGACAATGACATTCGCCCTGCGCGTCTTTGACCATCGCGCGCAGGTCTCTGCATGGCAAGGCTTACAGGACACCGACCCCGCATATCCCGCGTTCGGGGATGGTTGTTGCGCCACTACCGTTAAGCTGGCTGCGGACATCATCATCAGGAAGACGAGGCACCGGATCATGCTGAAGAGTTTAGCGGTCTAAGGGGAGGATCACCTGAGCGTGTTGGTTAAGCTAATCCTCAGATCTGTGTGTTGTAATCGGGTGGCATGCAAAGGGATCTACTCACCCTCGCCCGATGCTTCATGTTTGTTTCGATCGCGTCTTCTCAAGCTTTCGCGCAGCTGCCCACAGCCCTTCTCACCCTGGCCGATTGTATCCGGCTGGCGAATTCGATTCCTTCCGCGGTCACAGTCGCCAGGCAGGAAGCCAGAATTGCCGCACTTGGGATCAAGGTCGCGCGATCCGGATTCCTCCCGCAGGCCAGTCTGACTGGAGGCACAGTTTACAATTCGCCACGATCCGACCGTCAGGCGTTCGTCTCCTTCAATGGCCCGCGAGAGTACATCACGATGGCCAGTGTGGGAGTTGAAATCGATACTTCCGGACGGCTGCGGGCTGCCTACGCCCGGTCCAGGGTGGATCGCGATGCGGCGGAGGTTGGCATCCGGCTTTCCGAGCGCGATTTGCGGCGTGCGGTGACCATCGCGTACTACCGCGTTCTGGTGGCACGGAAACTCGCGGAGGCTTCACAAAGCAGCCTGACCGAAGCTCAGGCATTCGAGACACGGGTCCAGGCACTATTCGGCGGAGGCGAAGCTGCTCAGGCCGATGTGGTGAAAGCGTCGGCGCAGGTGGCATCCTTCGATCAACTAAATCAGGCTGCGGAACTGGATGCCCGGCTGGCGAACCAGGAACTGGCAAGCTACTGGACAGCGGATACCGATGCACCGCTCAATCTGGAGGATGCGTTAGCGCAGGTTGCGGTCGAAGCACCAGCGCCGGAGCCCGCCGCCTTCCTTCGCCGGCCGGAATTTCGGATCTTCGACCTCCAGAAACAGGGCTTTACCCTGGATGCCAAACGCGAGCGCGCGGCGCTGCTGCCGCAGATCTTTCTCGGCTACCAATACGGAATCGACGCCAGTCGCTACGCCTGGAACGAAAGAGGCAAAGCGCTTACAGCCACTCTCAACATCCCAGTCTTCGACTGGTTTCGCGCCCGTAGCTTAGCTCAGCAGTTCACTTTGCGTGCGGAGCAGATAACTACCACCCGCCAGGTCTCGGAGAGGGTCTTTTCCCGAGAGTACGAGTCGGCCAGGTCGAGACTAAACTCGATCCATTCGCAATTGAAGACGGCGGACTCCCAGGTGAAGCTGTTTGAACAAAACCTGAAACTCTCCCGGCTGCGCTATGACGGTGGTGAAGGTCCGGCGCTGGAGGTGGTTTTTGCGCAGACCCAGCTGCAACAAGCTCGGGCCAACTATTTCAATACGCTGTTTCTCTACACGAATGCACGAGCGGACCTGGAGGTCGCGGCCGGTCGATGAAGATCCTTTACTTGTTGACTTTCGGTCTGATGCTGTCCGGTTGTGGTGGCGGCCACGGGGAAGACCCCGCCCCCACGAAGGCTGTCGTTGCAGTTAAGACGGCCCGGGCGGAAGGGACTTCCGTCGAGCTGATCTTACGCGCGCCAGCTACTATCTTTCCCCGCGAGCAGGCGAATATCACGCCTCGCCTGACGGGTGTCATCCGTGAATTGAGGGTTCGCAAGGGCGACACTGTCTCCGCAGGCACGGTGCTCGCCACCCTCGAGAATCGTGACCTCAGCGCTCAGCGCGACGAAGCGTTGGCCATGGTTGCCGATGCGCAGGCCAGTCTGGAGAAGGCTCGTAAAGGCACGCTGCCGACGGAACTGGAGCGAGGCCGCGGTCTGGTCGAAACCACTCGCGCCGCGCTCAATCAGTCGCAGAAGATCTACGGCCGACGAAAATCACTATTCGAGCAGGGCGCGATTCCCAACCGCGATCTCCTGATCAGCGAGACCGAACTCGCCACCGCAAAGACGAACTTCGATGTGGCAACGCGCTCACTCGCTCTTTTGGAGCAACAGTCCCAGGGACAGGACCTGAGGATTGCCGAGGCTCGGGTAGAACAGGCAAAGAGCCGGCTTGCCAGCGTGACGGCGCAACTACAGTTCGCGGACTTGCGCGCGCCATTCTCCGGCGTCATCACCGAACAGTTTCAGTACGCGGGTGATTTGGGTCAGCCAAGTTCGCCTATTTTTACGATTGTCGATCTCGCCACTGTTTCCGCGAGGGCACAGGTGCCCGAAGCCGAGGCATCGCGAGTCACCCTGGGACAGCCCTGCGCCTTTTCGGGTGGCGATTCCGAGGAGAAAGCGACTGGCGGCAAGGTCAGCGTGATCAGTCGGGCCGTCGACGCGCAACGCCGGACAGTCGAGATCTGGTGTGAAATCTCCAGGCCACCGTCCACATTGCGCTCCGGGACCTTTGGCCGCGTCGCTTTTCAAACAGGTTCGTTGCAGGACACAGTGCTTGTCCCTGTCGGCGCCCTCCAGTTGGAGGAGGGTACCCGCAAGGGTTCGGTTCTCATTGTGGACTCCAGGAACATTGCCCATCGCACAGAGGTTGAGGTGGGAGATCTGGCAGGCGAGAAACGGGTTATTCTCCGTGGACTAAAAGCAGGTCAAACGGTCATCGTGGAAGGTGGCTACGAACTGCCTGATGCCTCGCAGGTGCAGATTGGCAAGGAGTCGGCCAAATGAGTAACAGTCTGGCGGAGTTCGCTCTCCGTCATGGCCGGGCGCTGGTCCTGGTAGCGCTCAGCTTCGCGGTCTCGGGCCTGTTCCTGATTCCGCAGATTCCCGTCTCCATCTTTCCGCAGACCGATTTTCCGCGCATCGTCATTCTGGTGGATAACGGCATCTCCCCGCCGAACATTCAGATGACGACGGTCACTCGTCCTATTGAAGAGGCCATCCGACTGGTGCCCGGCGTGACCACCCTCCGCTCCACGACGGCGCGCGGATCGACGGAAATCAGCGTGTTCTTTCGCTGGGACGTGGACATCCTCAACGCACTCCATCTGGTGCAGGGGAGAATTTCTCAGATCACGCCGACATTACCTCCGGAATGCCGTTTCTACATCAACCGGCTGACCTTTTCGGTATTCCCGATGGTGGGGTTCAGTATCACGTCTCCCTCCCGCAGCACGTCGGAGCTGTGGGACCTTGCCTACTATGAGCTTTCCCCTCGCCTCTACCGGTTACCAGGCGTTGCGGAAACCAGGATCGTGGGCGGACGTGCTCCCGAATATCACGTCATTGTCGATCCCAAACGGCTCAACGCTTTCAACATGCCGCTGACGAAGGTGGTGGACGCAATCCGCAACAGCAACACGCTGGTGCCGGCGGGAATGTTGCAGGAGAACTATCACCTCTATCTAACGACCGTCACCGGGCTCATGGAAAAGCCGGAACAAATTGAGAACACGGTCGTCGATGTCGTCAAAGGTAACGCGGTGCTGATCAGGGACCTGGCGGAGGTGCGGGCCGGCGAGAAGCCGACTTACAACATCGTCACCGCCAACGGGCGTCCGGCCGTTCTGGTGAATGTGCTTCAGCAGCCGGACGGCAATGCTATTGAGGTGGCCGACGCGGTGAACGCGGAACTGGCCGAGATGCGAAAGACATTGCCAAAGGATATCGAGATCTCCACTTACTACGATCAGTCCATTCTGGTGCGGGACTCGATTTTTGGAGTTGTGGAAAGCATCCTGATTGGTCTCGTACTATCCGTCGGCGTTCTGCTGCTGTTCCTGAAAAACTGGCGCACCACCCTGGTTGCCGCCGCTGTGATTCCGGTTGCTGTGCTGATCGCCGTCGTGTGCATGAAGCTCTTCCACATGAGTTTCAACCTGATGACCCTGGGCGGAATCGCGGCCTGCATTGGAGTGGTGATCGACGATGCCATTGTGATGGTTGAGAACATCGCCGTTCATCTGCACCACGGTGAACTGCCCCTGGATGCGGCTCGCAAAGCGATTGTGGAACTCACACCGGCGCTGATCGGTTCGACCCTGACGCCGATCATGGTGTTTGTTCCGCTCATTTTCCTTGGGGGAATCACCGCCGTGTTCTTTCGCGCGCTGGCGCTCACGCTCGTCGCGTCACTTCTGGCCTCGCTTGTACTGGCGCTGGTATTTACGCCGGTACTCGCGGCCTGGCTGTTGAAACCAGCAACGGAGAACTCCGAAGGACGCTGGATGCGAGGGCTGACCGCCCGTTATGAATCCGCGCTCCAGTGGAGCCTGCACCATCCCCGACTGATCGCGGCCCTGAGCGTCGTGATTCTGGCTGGCGTTGGCGGCCTCTACGTTCAACTGGGAAGCGGATTTCTGCCGGAGATGGATGAAGGCGCCTTCGTCCTGGACTACCGCACGCCCGCAGGTACATCCCTGCAGGAGACGGATCGAATCCTGCGCAAAATCGAGAAGCATCTCGCCGACACGCCGGAAATCGAGAGCTATTCCCGCCGCACCGGTGCGCGGTTGGCTCTGGCGATTGCCGAACCGAACACGGGCGACTTTCTGGTCAAGCTCAGGAGGAAGCGAAGTCGCTCTCTGGAAGACGTCACGTCGGAACTTCGAGAAAAGATTACGACGTCTGAATCGGCCATTGAAGTTGAGTTTCCGCACGTCCTCGAAGACCTGGTCGGCGATCTGGCATGGTCCCCGCAACCCATCGAGATCAAGATCACACACAAGGACGAAGCCGTCTTCAAACAGGTCGCAAAGACCATAGAAGAATGGCTTCCTAAAGTGAGCGGCGTCGTGGATATCGTGAATCAAACAATCGTGATCGGCCCGGCGATCAATTTCCGGGTTGATCCTGAGAAGGCCCAGCGCGCCGGATTCACTGTGGCTGACATCGCGAACACCGAAGCGGCCATCCTCGACGGGCAACTCGCTTCAACGATGATCCGTGGCGACCGGAAGATCGGCATCCGAGTTCGTTACCCAGCCGAACAAAGAAACGGCGTGGACCAGTTGCAGTCTCTGCTTTTGACTTCGCCAACGGGTGTCACCGTACCGCTGGCAAGCATCGCTCACGTGGAGATGCAGGAAGGTCAGACCGAGATCCGGAGGGAGAACCTGCGCAACCTCTCTTCCGTCACCGCCCGTCTGTTGCGACGCGATCTCGGCAGCGCCATTCAGGAGATTCAGGAGCGCCTGCCGAAGGAGGTCAAGCTCCCGCCAGGCACGAATATCGAGTATGGCGGTCTCTACCAGATCCAGAAAGAGTCTTTCCTGGGACTGACGCAAGTGTTGTTGATGTCCATGGTTTTGATCTTCGTCATTCTCGTTTTCGAATTCCGTTCGTTTGCCCACCCCTTCGCGATTCTGCTGGCCACTTTGCTTTGCACCTTCGGAGCCTTGCTCGCGTTGCTGTTGACGGGTCAAACGCTGAACATCTCTTCGTTCATGGGCATCATCATGGTGATTGGCATTGTGCACAAGAACGGTATCCTGATGCTGGACTCAGAGCAACACTTCACAGGGCAGGGACTGGCTCTGCTGGATGCGGTATTCCAGGCGGGGCGCAGGCGCTTGCGGCCGATCCTGATGACGGCGCTGGCAACGATCTTTGGAATGTTGCCACTGGCCTTAGGCGTTGGTTCAGGCGCCCAGCTCCTGCAGCCGCTGGCGATCGCGGTGATCGGCGGGGTACTGGTCTCGATGGTCCTGTCGCTGATTATCACACCAGTCGTTTTCACGATGGTAAGGCGGAGCAGCACTGCCTGACCTCGCCCCACTCGACTCGCAACCTTTCTGCCGGATTCCAAAGTCCTTCGGAAAGGAACCGCTCCTGTCGCGATGCCACCCAGCGAGCTCTTCAACGTGATCTCACTGCGCTACCGTCTCTGAACGCGCCTGCTTAATTAGGGCAATTGCGAGTGGTAAACCGCGCTCCGGGCGGTCTGATGCCCTCTGACAGAATCGGAACGGTTCGGAACGTTGCGGCGGGGTGCCGAGGCTTCTAGAATTGACATAGCCCTAATGCATTACCTCGCCGCCGTGTCGCTGCGCTTGCCAACGCGACTGCTCTGCCTCACAATCAGTCTCGTGAGTTTTGCTGCGAGCGAACCGCGCCAGGTTATCGACCGCTACTGCCTGGGATGCCATACCGACGGTGTCAAGTCCGGCGGGCTGTCGCTCAGCAAGGCCACTGCCAAGACCGCTGCCGAGAATCCGGAAGCCTGGGAGAAAGTAGTCCGCAAGCTGAGTCATCGCCATATGCCTCCGATCGGAGCGCCGAGGCCGGATGAGGCTACTTACAACAGCACGATCGGTTCCCTGGTGTCGTCGC
Organism: Bryobacteraceae bacterium; assembly: GCA_034408745.1. Lineage (GTDB taxonomy): Bacteria > Acidobacteriota > Terriglobia > Bryobacterales > Bryobacteraceae > JAWXCM01. The sequence continues at coordinate 2,833 of JAWXCM010000179.1, read as the reverse complement.
TGGACAGCTTGCCGCCGAACCCTGGTCGGACGGCGACGTTTCGACGGCTGACGCGTCTGGAATACCGGAACGCGGTGCGGGATCTGCTCGGGGTGGATGCCGATGTCTCCGCGCTGCTGCCGGCTGATGAAACCAGCCCCGGCTTGGACAACGTGACCGTCAGTAATCTGTCGCCGACCTTGCTGGAGCGGTATCTGGGAGCGGCCCGAAGCATCAGCCGGCTGGCGACTGGAAGCCCGATCAGCTCCCCGGACGGACACACGGTTGTACTGCCGCCTGACCTTACTCAGGAAGACCGTCTTGACGGACTGGCATTCGGCACGCGTGGCGGTGCCGTGGTGCCCTTCCAGTTTCCGGTGGATGCGACGTGGGAGATTCAGTTCCGACTGTCGCGCGACCGGAACGAACGAGTGGAAGGGCTGGACGCGCCGGCTACGGCCGAGCCCCCGCCGCGAGGCAAGTCCCATGAAAACGTCGAATCGCCGGGTGAGGACGCTGGTACTGAGGCTGAGGTGCTTGCGGCTGTGAATGCAGTGGACGCGAACGGCGAGACTGCGATGCACGGAGCCTGCTACAAGCACCTGCCTGCTGTGGCGCAGTATCTGGGCACGCATGGCGCGAAGGTGGAGGTCTGGAACCAGAAGAACAAGCTGGGGTGGACTTCACTGCGCATCGCGGCCGGGGTACATCGAACAGGCAATCTGCGCGCGTCGGCGGAGACGGAAGCAGTGGTTCGACAGTTGATGAAGTCGGCGGGTGTCGAGATTGTTCTGGAGCCGGAAGTCGTTGTCAGTTCTTACGCGAAGAAGGAATAGAATGCGTTGTCCGATTGTTGCTGTCCTTGTGTGCTGCGCAGCGAGCGCGGCGGTGGTGCGTCTGGACATTATCGACAGGTCTCCGGTGCTCGACGGGCGGGCGTTTGGCAAGGCCGGGGCATATGAGCGGCTGAAGGGTAAGGCGCTGCTCGCGGTGGATCCGAAGCTTGCGGCGAATCAGCGCATCGTCGATCTGAAGCTGGCTCCTCGTAATGCTGAGGGGCTGGTTGAGTTCTCGACGGACATCTTCATTCTGCGGCCGGTTGATGTGTCGAAGGGCAATGGCACTGTGCTGTTCGAGGTGCCGAACCGCGGCGGCAAGGGCATGCTGGCGATGTTCAATCGTGCTCAGGGCTCGGCCGATCCGGGCAAGGCTGAGCACTTCGGCGACGCGCTGCTGCTGAATGAGGGCTACACGCTGGTGTGGATCGGATGGCAGACCGATGTGCCTGCCGGCGCGGACCGCATGCGGCTTTACGCTCCGGTTGCCGCCGGGGTGAAGGGTTTAGTTCGAGCGGAGCACACGCCTGACCGTGCTGTCGATTTGATCCCGCTGGGCGATGCGTCGCATACCCCTTATGCTGTGGACAGTTCGGCGCCTGTGAAGGTGACGGTAAGGGATGGCGTGGACGGTGAGCGGAAGGTGCTGGCCGCGTCGGAGTGGACGCTTGAGAAGGACGCGATTCGGCTGCATGCGCCCGCAACTCCGGGACGCATTTACGAGGTGATCTATGCGTCTTCCGATCCGCCGGTTGTTGGGCTGGGTGCGGCAGCGATTCGCGACGTGATTGCGCACCTGAAGCGAGAGCACAAATACGCGATTGGGTTTGGGACGTCGCAGAGCGCAATGCTGCTTCGTGGGTACTTGTACGAAGGGTTCAACAAGGGCGAAGACGGGCGGCAGGTGTTCGACGGAATCTTCGCGCATGTGGCCGGGGCTCGACGGGCGACGTTCCACCGCTTTGTGCAGCATTCGCGCACAGCGGGTCCACTGCGGAACGGGTCGCTGTCACCGACGGAGCAGTTTCCGTTTGCGGATCTGGACCAGAAGGACCACGTGACGGGCCGAGTCGACGGGATACTGCAGAGGGCTCGTGCGGCGAAGGTGATGCCGAAGGTTTTCTATACGAACTCGGCTTACGAGTATTGGGGATCGGGCGCTTCTCTGGTGCACACGACGACCGACGGTAAACGGGATTTGCCACTGGCGCCAACTACGCGGATGTATCTGTTCGCGGGCGGCCAGCATGGTCCCGCTGCGTTTCCACCGTCGCGGGGACGCGGTCAGAATCTGGCGAACTTCAACGACTATCGCTGGGCGATGCGGGCTTTGCTGGGACATTTGCAGGCGTGGGTCTCGGAGGGGAAGACTCCGCCTCCGGCGTCGTACCCGAGGATTACGGATGGCACACTGACTGCGCTTCAGGGATATCGCTTCCCTGCCCTGCCCGAGGTTGCGTTGCCTGTGAAGACGCATCAACCGGCGGTATTGGATTTCGGCAAGGATTACTTACGGGCTGGCGTGGTTACGACGGAGCCGCCCCGGGTGGTGAACCAGTATGCTCCGCTGGTTCCGCAGGCGGGCAAGGACGGCAACGACGTGGCGGGTGTGCGTATGCCTGAGGTGTCCTGTTCGCTGGGTGTGTTCACCGGGTGGAACCTGCGCAACGCGTCGGCGGGCGCTTCCGATACGCTGCTCGCCAATACGGGCTCGTATATTCCTTTAGCGACGGTCGCGGGCGACTACTCGGGCTGTGCGTCGCGCGAGGCTCGGGCTCTTGCCGACCACGGGCTGCTGTTACCGGAGGATGTAACTGCTGTCGCCGATTTGGCGGTGCGTCACCGGGAGTGGGCGCTCTCGCAGTCGACGCGATCCGCGGTTCGCTAAACGAACGCCTTTTTGATTACTTCTCCTGCGACGATGGTCGGACGCTCAGACCGGCCGTTGTGCAGGAAAGTCACGTTGATGTGATTGAGTCCGAGCGCGTGCAGGACGGTGGCGTGTACGTCGTGCACGT
>JAWXCM010000178.1:0-5136 GCA_034408745.1 Bryobacteraceae bacterium | reverse complement strand
TGCCCGACCACCGGCACCGTCGGGACCCCGATCACGCAATTCACACTGACCGCAGCAGGCGGACAGGCACCATACACATGGGCAGTAAGCAGCCCGACCTGGCTCCAGCTCGGCACAGCCACAGGCGCAATCGCCCAGTTCTCCGGCACCCCAACCACCGCCGGACCCGCAGCAGTCTCGGTGCGACTCACGGATTCCATAGGCACAGCAGCAGGCACCTTCAGCTGTTCCATACCCATCTCCGCCGCCCTGCAACTTTCCGTGCTGTCCCCTTCCAATCCCGATGGACAACCTACAGGCACCTGCCAGACAACCAGCTACCCGGCAGGCTCCCCCCTCAGCATCCCCGTGCAGGCCACCGGCGGAAGCGGCGGCTACACGTTCACCTCCGTCACCCCAGCCTGGCTCACTTACAACGCGACTGCCGGAGCCTTCACCGGCACACCGCCGACGACGGGAATCCACCCCATCGCATTCCGCGTAACCGATTCCTCCGGCCGCCAGGCAAACTTCAGTTGCAACATCACAGTGGCCGCCGGGCTCACCATCAGCGGCACCTGTCCGGCAACGCCAGTCGCCGGCACTCCACTTACCGTGACGCTCACAGCGCAGGGAGGCGTCGGCCCATTCAACTGGACGGTCGTATCTCCTTCGTGGCTCCGCGTCGCCACCAACGGAGCCGCCGCGGCCACCTTCACCGGAACACCACCCATAAACGGTGCCGCCGATATCAACATCACGGTCACTGACTCGATCCAGTCGACGCTCGCCCGCTTCACATGCCGCACTGAGGTTCAGACAAAGCTTCAGGTCTCAGCCGTCTGCCCCACAAGACCCTACCCCACCGGGGCCCGACTGGAGCTTCCATTGCAGGCGACCGGTGGCACCGGAAACTACACGTATCGCGTGACCAACCCGTCCTGGCTGACGTATCAGGCTTCCAACAGCAGCGTGGTCGGAGTCCCTCCCGCCGTCGGGATCTACACCTTCTCGATCGTCGTGACCGATTCGTCCGGTGCGCAAGCTACCTTTAGCTGCAATCTCAGCGTCGGGACTCCCTTGAGCCTCGCCGGTACATGCCCGGCCAGTGCACCATCCGATGCACTGTTCGGAATATCCCTGACCGCTCTGGGCGGAACAGCACCGTACACCTTCACGGTTCTCTATCCCAACTGGCTACAGTTGCGGGCCGTTCGTGCCAACTCGGCCGATTTCACCGGCCTGCCTGCTTCCGGCGCCGCCTCCAGCGACATCACCATCCTTGTCGGCGATGCCATCGGGTCCAGCGCGACCCCGTTCTCGTGCCGTGTCGATTTCCAGGCGCCGCCCCCTGTACCGCCCCTCAACGTCACCGCAAGCTGCCAGACCATCGCGTACCCGGCCGGCCTCCGCGTCGAAATCCCGGTGGTGCTCACGGGTGGCAACGGGGAAAACGTGTTCCGCAACATTAGCCCCAGCTGGCTGACCTACGATCCCGGCCTCGGCAAACTGGTCGGCGTGCCTCCCGCCGCCGGAGTCTACAGCGTCTCGGCCGTTGCCGCCGATGCCGCCGGTCTCCAGTCCACGTTCGGTTGCAGCATCTCAGTAGCCCCGCGTCTGGTCGCAACCGGAGTCTGCCAGGAAACCGTAACCACCGGAAACACCCTCGACTTGAACGTGTCCGTCCAGGGTGGCACCGGCCCATACCGCTGGACCGTGATCTCGCCTTCGTGGCTGCAGGTCAAGACCACGGATGCCGGAACCGCTACCTTGTCCGGCGTCGCGCCCGCGCCCGGTCCGGTCGACCTCCAGCTGCGCGTCGTCGACTCCATCCAGTCCCTTCCAGCCAGCTTCGGCTGCGGTCTCAGAATCGATTTCCCGGCCCTTAAGGTCGATCCGCCGCCCATCCAGACCGTACCCTCCGGCGCGGGTTGCCCCAGTGATCCAGTACCCGCCGGCCAGGGGCTCACGCTCCCGTTCTCAGTAGCGGGTGGGTCCGGCTCAGGTACCGCTGGACTCTGGCTCCAGCTCCGGCGTGGATGCGGCTGACAAATACCACCGGTCCTGCCACCTCGATTATCGGCGAGGCCCCGGGCGACGGCGCCACATATATAGTCGGCGTTACCGTAACCGACGATGCGGGGAATACCTTCCGGCCCACCCAGTGCAGCTTCCGCACGCTGGAAGCACTCAGTCTCCGAACCACGCCTCCCGGCGACCTCGTCGTCGGAGTTCCCTGGGTCGTATCGTTCACCGGGTCCGGTGGCGTCGATCCCTATCGATGGAGCCTCTCCGGCCCAGCCTGGCTGACCTTAAACGCAACTTCCGGCCCAGGCGTCACCCTCACCGGAACACCGCCCGACGCGCTGCCATTCGCCTGCCGCGTCACCTTCCAGGACAGTGTGGGTTCCAGACCGCAGAGCTTCGACTGTTCGAACAAAGCTGCGCTGGCGCCCTTGTCCGTCAACATCGTCTCTTCCGCATGTCCCGCTGAGCCGCTCGTCTTCGGCCAGTCTTTCGGTGGTCAGTTGCGGGCGGTCGGCGGCGACGAAACCTACTCGTGGCGGGTGAATGGACCCTCGTGGCTCCAAAGCGTGCCTTCCGGCGGGTTCCTCGCCCTCTCCGGCACCCCGGACCTGATCCAGGAGTACACCTACACCGTCGACGTCTCCGATCGTTCCGGATCGGCGCCGGCCCGTTACTCCTGCACCTTGCGTGTGATTCCCCCGGGCATACCCTCGTTCTCCATGTCGCTCGGGTCGCCCTCCACGCTGCTCGAACCCGTGTCAGTGATCCTCGAGCTCAGCGCGCCCGCACCCATCGCCCTGGTCGGAGACGTCGAGCTTATCTTTGTGGCAAACGCCTTCGCCACCACGGACAATCCTCAGGTGCAGTGGGTCGAACCAGCCGGCCAGCGTAGATTGTTCACCTTCCAGATTCCGGCAGGGGCACGTTCCATCGTCCTCGGAAGGTTCCAGCTCGGTACCGTGGCTGGAGTCGCCAGCATTACGCTCACCGGTCTGCGCGGCGGAGGCATCAGCTTGCTGCCCGGCCTGTCCGCCGGTCAGGTGACCGTGCCAGTTCTGCCGCCGGTGCTGACAGACATCGCGTTTGAGAGCGAAACCCCGACCGGGTTCACCATTGTGGCCACCGGCTTCTCCACGCCACGAAACCTGACCAGTGCGACCGTCACTTTCAATCCCAGACCGGGCAGCCAGTTGACAGGCAGTGCGGGATTCACAATCGACCTCACCACGACGTCGCGAACCTACTACCAGACAGCCGAATCACTGGAAGGTGGCAGCACCTTCGTGCTTCGGTTCCCGGTGACCATCACCGGTAACAAGGCCGACATCGCCAGCATCTCGGTGGTGTTCACAAATTCCGTCGGCCAGTCAACCGTGATCACCCGGGACCGCTAAACCGAAACAATGGGTTTAGTGGTGCGAAAGCTTGCGGAGGGAGACCAGGACGTCTCCCGCGCTCTTCAGCGTGGTCTGCTGCTTCACTTCATCCGCGGTGGCAACCATCGGATTCTTCTTCTGCGTGTTCAGGTAGGCTTCCAGTCGCTGGGCCGCCGCCACATTCACTACCTTGCCCTGATGTACCCCGAAATCGGCTGCGGCACGGGCGGCCTCCAGCTCAGGTATCTCTTTCGCAGCCCATACCATCCAGAGGTTTTCCGTGCCCTCTTCGGCATCGAACTGGATGTATTCCCCCTCTTCCTTAGGCAGCACCACAGCCGCCCCCGCGTGGATTCGCGGCTTGTTGTCGTTCAGGTGCGGTGCCGGAAACAGAACGTTGAAATCCGGTTCTCCGGCCCGACTGTTCGGGCCCTGATTGATCACGTACAAACAGCCTTCCTGCGGGCTTTGGAACCCGAAGTGCAGACCATAGCCCTGTTCGAAGTTAATGTCCGCGTTCAACTGGAAAGGCTTGCCCATCGGCTTCTTGTCGCGAAACTTCTGCACCTTGATCCAGTAGCTGATTTCCCGTCCACCGGCTGGCACCGCCATTGGCATTCCAGCCTGCTCGACGTTCTGTTTCGGAGCGGAAGACGGCCGCATCGCGAAAAAAGCGCCAGCCGCTGCAAGCGCCAGTACCGCGCCGCCCCCAATCAGAAGCTGCTTCTTTTGAGAACCGCCCGCGCCACCGCTGCCGAACCTGGAACTTCCGGAGGCAGCCGCAATCCTGCTCGGAATTTCCTGGTTCAGACCGTCCATCAAAAGCTGATACAGGCGTATCTTGACCCCGTGCTTGACCGTAACGTCGCCCAGATCCCGCAGCCGGTCGCGCCACTCGCCCATGTTCTGCAGTACTTCGGCAACCGATTGCGATACCAGGATATGGCCGCCGTCTCCCGCATCCATCACCCGTTGCGCCATGTTGATCCCGCCACCCGCCACGTTCACGTTCGCGTTGATGTCGGAGATGCGGGTCACCGGACCGGAATGCACGCCCATGCGTAGCTGGATCTCCGGATATTCCCGCAGCGCCATCGCTGTGGCAACGGCGCACTCTACCGGCTTCATCGGCAGGTCGAAAAACACCAGCGCCATCCCGTCCCCGGTAGGCAGTGAGATGAGAGACGCCCGCTCGGTCGCAGTTTTGTACTCGACCGTGGCCCCTACAATCTTCTTGAGCCGGCGCTGCAGTTTGGTCTGCTGCTCAATGGACTCCTTCGAGTATCCAACGATGTCCATGAACAGGACCGAAGCGATCTCCATCTGGGGAATTGGCTGTGTTATCGAAGTCATTTTACTCCAGTTTTCCTGCTGCGAGGATCCGCGGGTACAGCCGTATGCTGACGATCTCCCTCATTTGTACATGTTACTGCAGGAGACTCACTGCGGCGTGAACCTCCAACCCAACAAACCCGTTTCACAATGCGACGCCGCCGTCAACTGCGCCGCAGCCACCAAAGGAGCTAGCCATGACCAGCCAGAAGCAAGCCGAAGCCAACCGCCGCAACGCCGAAAAGTCCACCGGCCCCCGAACCCCACAAGGCAAAACCACCGCCGCCGCCAACTCCACAACCCACGGAGCCACCGCAACCATCTACCGCCCCATCCGCCACGAAAATCCAGCCGACCACCACGCCATCCGAGCCGGCCTCATCGAAACCTGGAATCCCCAGACCCCCCAGGAATACCAGCT
>JAWXCM010000177.1:0-57036 GCA_034408745.1 Bryobacteraceae bacterium | reverse complement strand
TCGTAGAACTCCGAACTCAACAACAGTCCGGCGGCCAGAGCGGAAAGACAGGCGAATCGCTTCACAATCGGACTATATCAGGCCGCTTCGTCCTGATTGGCCGGGGTTTGGAACAGGTTCTGACGCGCCTGTTCGAGGATTGCACTAACAGCTGCGTTCTTGAAGCGCCGCTCTACAGATACCGCATAGAAGCGTTCCTGCACTTCTTCGATGCGGCCCACTACTGCCACCTTGTACGTATTCCGCACGTCCTTTTCCACTACAGTGGGGGCGAAGAATAGTCCAGCGCCAGAGGCTCCGAAAGTCTTGAGCAAAGCGCTGTCCTGGAACTCGGCCACAATCTTCGGGCGAATATCGTTTTGGGAAAACCAGTGGTCCAGCGAGCGCCGAAGCAGTGAATTTTCCAGAGGAAGAAGCATCGGGGCACCGTCGAGCGACTGCGGGAACTTCTTTCGCAGCTTCGCGGCGACATCCGGAGTGCCAAACACGCTGATTGCCGATGAACCGAGCAGATGGTTGTAGACCTTTACTCGCCCGCCAGTAGAAATCGGCGCATCGGTGAGTACAAGATCCAGACCGTGCATTTGCAAAGCGGTGACCAGTTGCTCCGGCTTGTCCTCATGACAGATCAGCTGGACGGGTTCGGGTAGTTCGGTGGCGCCTGCCAGGATTCGATAGATCACAAGCTTCGGCAGCAGGTCCGCGATACCGACCGCGAGGCGCATCGGCTTGCCACTGGGCCGGCCCTTCAGCACATCTGTCATTTCCTGACCAAGGGCAAAGATTTCGTCCGCATATCGATACACAATGCGACCGAATTCTGTAAGAACCAGATTGCGTCCCTGACGGGCGAAGAGCTTCTCCCCAAGAGTCTCCTCAAGGGCTCGGATTTGTCCGCTGATCGTCGGCTGGGCAAGGAGCAGGACTTTGCTTGCGCGCGTAATGCTTCCCTCCCGGGCCACTGTCCGGAAGTATAAAAGATGATGGTAATTCACCCACTCCACGATGTATTCTCCTGGTTTTTATCCTGGGCGGTCCAACCGTTATCTGCTGCTCAACAATCCACAGATGCCCACCGTCAAAGCTAGGATGCTAAATATTTCCTGCTCGTGTAACGTTTCGTCACTTCGAAAATAACAAAGTTTTGACATTTCGATAAGTGGGATAGTTGCAGAGTCAATCATCGGTTTTTTGGAAGTATGCTGAGAGAGTAAGCAATAGAACATGGAAGATCTGAGCTATGCTCAAAGCATGTTCAGCCCAGACGATCTCGTCACCGTCTACAGATCCGCCGACAGCAATGCCGAGGATGATGCCACTGCCGTATACAAAACGCTTACCGATAACGGCCTGACAGCGGCCATATGCGATGACAGTGTGCGGGGAGTGGTTTCCGGATCGTGGGAAGTGCGTGTTCGGGTGGATGACGCCAGGACAGCCGAGGCCCTCATCGCTGGTGCCAGCGAGTTCGACGACCCGGCGGAGGAAAGTTTGCGACCTGATCCGTCGCACGATGTCGATTCTGTGACCATCCTGGACGCACAGGGCACGACAGGCGAAATTGAAGTAATGGGGATCAAGAGCATTCTGGACGCCAATGACATCCCGAACGTGATGATTGGAGCGTCGACGCTGCCCAACCTCAGCTTTCAGCTTCAGGTACCCGCCAATGACGTGGAACGCGCGCGGCAAGTGATCTCTGAGGCGCAGGCGGCAGGACCGGCGGCGGCTGTAGAAGCCGAGCGGCTCTCCGAAGAGGAAGCCTAACCGCGACCCCGGCCTGCGGGACGCGCGGCTACCGGCTCGCCGTCTGGCGGAGCTGGAACTGCCGGCAGGCTGCCATCGCGAATGAGGCCGAGCCGCGTTCGCAACTCCGAATCCAGGTTGGCGCGGACCTCAGGGTGTTCCTTGAGGAAATTGCGTGCGTTGTCGCGGCCCTGGCCGATTCGCTCGCCCTTGTAGCTGTACCAGGATCCGCTCTTTTCGACGAGGTTCTGCACGACGGCCAGGTCGATCAGGTCGCCTTCTTTCGACACGCCCTCGCCGTACAGGATGTCGAACTCGGCTTCGCGGAACGGAGGCGCCACCTTGTTCTTCACCACTTTGACTTTGGTGCGATTGCCCACCACGGCGTCGCCATCTTTGATTGCCGCGATGCGTCGAATGTCGAGCCGCACGGACGAGTAGAACTTCAGGGCGCGGCCGCCCGACGTGGTTTCGGGGCTGCCGAACATGACTCCGATCTTTTCGCGAATCTGATTGATGAAGATCAGGCAGGTATTCGACTTGGAGACGATACCGGTCAGCTTGCGCATGGCTTGTGACATCAGGCGAGCCTGGATGCCGACAAACGCGTCGCCCATTTCGCCATCGAGTTCGGCCTTCGGTACCAGCGCGGCGACGGAGTCGACTACAAGCACATCGATGGAGCCAGAGCTGATCAGCACGCTGGTAATTTCCAGCGCCTGCTCGGCATAATCGGGCTGCGATACAAGCAGGTTGTCAACGTCGACGCCCAGCTTCCGGGCGTAGCCGGGATCCAGCGCGTGCTCCACGTCGATAAACGCGGCCATGCCGCCGACCTTCTGCGCCTCGGCAATGGCATGCAGGGCGAGGGTCGTTTTACCCGAGGATTCGGGACCGAAGACCTCGCAGATTCGTCCTCTCGGATAGCCGCCCACACCGAGCGCATGATCGAGGGAAATCGATCCGGACGAAATCGCAGGGACGGCGACAATGTTGTCCTTTGAGCCCAGGCGAAGGATGGAACCCTTCCCGAACTGCTTTTCGATCTGTCCCAGCGTCAGGCTGAGGTTGCGTGCGCGGTCGTTTTCAGCTGCCATAAAGAACTCTAATTATAGACGACTTTCGCCAAATCTTCACTACTACATTTTGGGAGCGTAGTACCCCTTGCGAGCCCGGACCACCAGGTCCTTGCGGTTCTTCGTGCGGATATTCACCCCATGGAACAAACCGTCGCTCTTGGGTGGGTTTGGCCGGTAGAGCAGACTGTACTGGTGCCGCAGTTCGTTGGCGATGTTTTCAAAGCTCTGGGACAGATCCTGCACTTTGAACGGGAAGAACGTCAACCCGCCCGTCTCCGACGCCATGTACTTCAGCACCTTGTCGCCGTCACTTTGAATGCCGGAAATATTGGTGGAGATTCCATAGATCACAACGTCGGCTTTTTGCGCCATCTCAAGCGCCTGGTCGCGAGTATACCGGCTCTGGTTGTCGTCGCCGTCGCTGAGCACGATCAGGGCCCGGCGGAACTTGTGGCGGGGCTGATCCAGCATCAGCTTCTCTTTGCACGCAAAGTACACCGCATCGTAGAACGCTGTCCCGCCGCCTGGGCGGAGATCCCGGACCGCTTTTGCCAGCTTCGCCGTGTCGTTGGTCAAATCGGATACGAGTTCCGGGCCCGTATCGAAACTGATTACGGCTGCGAGGTCCTGGGGACGTACCACGCTGTTGATAAACTCCACCGCCGCTTCCTGCTGGAACCGAAACCGGTCGCGGATGCTGTTGCTGCTGTCGATGACTACCGCCAGGCGCAGCGGCAGGTCGGATTCAGCGGCAAACTCCACGATCTCCTGCGGCTTCTTCTCCTCCGTCACCTCGAAGTCTTCCTTCGTCAGGTTGGTGATAAAGCGACCCTTTTTGTCCGAAACGGCAAAGAGCATGTTTACGCGGTTCACATCGAGCGTAATAGGATCTTCGGCCCGCTGTTGTACTGGCGTTGCTGACGCGGAAGGCTGTTGCGCCGCTTTCGGATCGGCGGCCCAGAGGCAAACGGCGAGAAAAGCAACAACCGCCGCGGTCGCGAACTGCTTCTTCATGGTGGGGAAATCCTTGCAGCCTATTTTACCGAACCGTTACCCATCTGGCGCAGCCATTCCTGAAGTTCCGGCGGCAGGGGTGCTTCAACGGTAACAGGCTGCCCCGTCGAGGGCTGCCGAAATGTCAGTCTGGCGGCGTGGAGGAAGAAGCGATCGAGCGGACCGGGCGCGGCCCCATACAATGTGTCCCCCGCTACCGCATGCCCGACGCTCGACATATGGACCCGGATCTGGTGAGTGCGTCCGGTGCCAATCCGTACGTCGAGAAGCGTGAACCGTTCGAACCGCTGTCGGACGGTCCACCACGTGTTCGCAGTGCGTCCCCGCCCCGTGCGCGTGGTCATACGAACGCGGCGAACCGGATCGCGTTCAATCAAACTCTCGATCTGGCCGCTGTCGGTTTTGGTCTTACCCTGCACAAGCGCAATGTACTGCTTCTGGACCTCGCGCGAGGCGAACTGCTCAGCGAGGGACCGGTGCGCGGCGTCATGCCGGGCCACAACCAAAACACCGCTGGTCTCGCGGTCGATGCGATGGACGATTCCAGGGCGGTCCTCCCCGCTGACGTTTGACAGCTGACCGAATCGGTGAAGCAACGCGTTTACCAAAGTGCCTGAGTGGTTCCCGGCACCAGCGTGAACCACCATGCCTGCGGCCTTGTTCACGACGATAACGTCGTCGTCTATATACAGGACGTCAAGAGGAATCTCCTCTGCCTCGGCGCGCAGGGACGGCAGGGGTTCGGGCTCCACCTCGATACGGTCTCCCTCCCGAAGGGTAAGAGACGGTCGGGCCTTAGTACCATTCACCGAGACTTTTCCATGACGAATCCACGTCTGGAGCCGCGATCTCGACAACCCTGGTAACCGGGAGGTAAGCCAGACGTCCAGACGAACGCCGTTATCTCCGACGCTGACGATTATGTCCTGTGCTTTCACTATCCGTCCGTTAAATGTAACTTCCTGGTTGATGGCTTGAGAGTATCCGTTCTACGGTTACACACTTAATAGTTCTAAATAACACAGTATCATCGTAGTGGTGAATACAGGTTTGTATTTGCCCGCCCGGAGGACTGGTTGATGAAGCGAACGCTCGGTTTGGCTGGATGTTTCCTGCTGAGTTTGACTCTTAGCCACTCGTCTATTCTTGTTACCCTTGTTAGTCCCGGTACGCCGAACGGCGGTCCCACCGGTGGCACCGTCTTTACTTACGATATCGACATAACTGACGAAACGACTGTGCGCCACGGAGATTACTTTGTAATATACGATTTCGGAGAGTTGCTAAGTTCAAACTTCTCGCTGGCTCTCGGCTGGGATGTGGGCGTGACGCTCCCGACGGGTCCCCTGCCGTCAACGCTGCCGCCAGCACAGAATCCGAACGACAGCCCTTTCATTGCAAACGTTCAGATTATCCGTACAGGTCCAGATTTGGTCGGTCCGGCATTTACTGGCTTCCCCGACCTCATATTTGACCTGGAGTCGCCGGTTTCCACGGACGTCAACGGCTCGGCTAACCTGTCGGCGCAATTCCTGAACAACGGTGGCACAGTGGGCACAACCGACGATGTTGAAACCGCCGAAACCCAGGACGTGGCCGTTCCGGCGGCTACGGCGGCAGTTCCTGAGCCCGGTACGATGGGAATCCTTGGCGCCAGCCTGCTCGGTTTGGCTGCGTTTTTACGCCGTCGCCGCGTCAGCTAAGCACAGGAGTCGAGTTCCTCGTAAGCGCGGCCCTTTAGAAGAGGGTCGGCGCTCTCTATTTTCTCCCCACCAGAATGAGCTGCAGGTCCGCCACATTCGTCCCGGTGGGCCCGGTGCGAATCAGTCCTCCCATCGCATCGAAAAACGTCCATGAGTCATTCCGGTCCAGCGCGTCCCGTGCTGAGAGCCCCCTGCGAGTCGCGTCAGCCACTGTTGATCCTGAAGCCACCGCTCCGGCCGCATCGGTCGGTCCGTCTGAACCGTCGGTTCCACCACTCAGCACCACGCAGTCCGGCAGCCCGGCCATGCGAACTGCGGCGGCGAGTGCGAACTCCTGGTTACGGCCGCCTTTTCCCGAGCCGCGCAGGGTAACAGTTGGCTCGCCACCCGACAGCACACACGCTGGAGAGGGTACCGGCTGCGATGACATGACGATCTCGCGCGCGATGGCCGCGTGCACAGCTGCAATCTCCCGAGCTTCTCCCTCAATGGTGCTTGCCAGCACCAGCGTTTGATAGCCGAGCGCCCGCGCCTCCTCAGCTGCTGCTTCCAGTGCGAGCCGGTTGCTGCCAACAATCACGTTGCGCGTCTTTTCGAACACCGGGTCACCGTGTTTGGGCGTCTCACGCCCCCCCTGCTCCAGCCGGGATCGAACCGCACCGGGAACTCTTGCCCTCAGCTCGTACTTGTCGAGCACCGCCAGTGCGTCGGCAAATGTGCTCCGGTCCGGCGCCGTGATTCCCGAAGCAATGACGTCCAGATCGTCACCGACCACATCGGAGAGGATCAGTGAAACGACCGTGGCCGGAAATGCCCGCGCCGCCATCTGCCCGCCCTTAATCGCGGACAGGTGCTTGCGAACGGCGTTGATCTCATGAATGTTGGCCCCGCAGGACAACAGCAGCGATGTGGTGGCCTGCTTGTCGGCCAGAGTCACGCCGTCCACCGGAAGCGGCAGCAAGGCCGATCCGCCACCGGATACCAGCACCAGGACGAGGTCGTGTTCGTCGGCGTCATCCAGCATTCGCGCAATCTCCGACGCTCCTTTGACGCCTGCTTCGTCAGGCACAGGATGACCACACTCATTCAGGCGGACCTTGTGGAGGTCTGCCAGATGACCGTATTTTGTGTTGATGAGGCCATCGGCGATGCGATCTCCGAGCAGGTGCTCCACAGCGGTTGCCATATTCGCACTCGCTTTGCCGGCTCCCACACAAAGCACGCGCCGATATTGCCCGAGGTGGTACACGCTGTCCTGGACACGCAGTGTGTCGCCCTCGCGCTGCATGGCGCGGAGAATGCCTGTCCTGGGGTCAGCCGCCCTAAGCCCGGCGTCGAAGATTCGGAGTGCGTGTTCGCGGAGGGTGGATTCCATGAGTAGATTAGTCCAGCAGGCAGAGCTCGACCAGCTGGCGTACCGCGGCTCTCGATTCTCCTTCCGGAACATCGACGCGATACTCAGCCCGCCGGTAATACGCGAGGCGCTGCTCATACAGCTCGCGGAATCGCTTCGGGTCTCGAGCCAGCGGACGGTGGTCGGCCATGGCAACGCGGTGCTGCATCACCTGAAAGTCGGTGTTGATCCAGACCGTCACACCATTGTCGGTGAGAACTTCAATGTTCTCTTCGCGAGTGAAGGCTCCGCCACCGAGCGAAAGCACCGTCGGCGAACCCCGCCGGATCGACTGCACACGGCGGTGTATTGCCTCACTCTCAATACGACGAAACTCCGCCTCACCGAGCGTGGTGAAGAGTTCCGTGATGGTGGTTTTCTGGGAGATCTCGATGTCGTCGTCAAGGTCGCTGAAACGCCAGCCAATTTCTTCCGAATACATACGGCCAATCGTAGATTTGCCGCAGCCCATGAAGCCGACAAGATAGATGCCAGGCGTTCGCTTCAGCTTCAGATTCATGGCTGGGATTCCTCTGACTGGCGCGACTCTCTGAGCCAGATCGATTCCAGTTGACGGTCGACAAGCCGGGGAAACATCGAGGCAGCTGCAACCAGAAGCCATCCGCTTGCAGGGGTCACCACGGTGCGCGCCTGCCGGTCGATGCCACGGAGGACAGCCACCGCGCACTGGTCCGCGCTGATTGACCAGCGTTGTTTCATCGGCCCGAGCGCCGGTGGCACGGTTCCGGCAAGCAGGTTGTGCTGAAAGTTCGTGCGCACGTAGCCTGGACATACCGTCATGCAGTGGATTCCCGAATTTCGCAGTTCGATGCGAAGACCGTTGGTCATGGAAATCATTGCGGCTTTGGTCGCCGAATACATCGTAAACCATGGCAGTGCCACCATGCCCGCTATCGAACTGATGTTGACGACGGACCCTGACCCGCGGCGTTTCATGTGCGGTGCCACATTTCTAATGAGATCCAGCGGCGCGAACACGTTGAGATCAAACAGACGGCGCGCATCGGCATCTGTGCCGCTGTGCGCTGGTGTGTAGAGGCCCGCACCTGCATTGTTGATCAATACATCGATTGTGCCGAAGTGTGAAAGTGCCGTCTCGACGATGCGCGCCGGCGCCCCCGGCTCAGTGAGGTTTGCGGGGATAACCAGATCGCGCGGGCCAGCCAGTGTCCGCAGCTTGTCCTCAGACCGGGCTGTGAGGCAAATCCGCGCGCCGCGGGCCCTGAAGAGGCGTGCGCAGGCAGCGCCGATACCTTCGGAAGCACCCGTAATCAGAATGACCTTGCCCTCGGTTTGCATCGGCGGCGTGAGCTTCGCGAAAGCAACATCGTACCGTATGAGCGGCGCTTCGCGGTAATTCGGCCTGGGGTCCCCCGATAATGAAAACATGTCCGACGCACTGCTGCCTCTTTTCCCGCTGAAGGTTGTCATGCTTCCCGGTACTCCGATGCCTCTCCACATCTTCGAAGAGCGGTACAAGGAGATGGTGGGTGAAGCCATTGCAGCCAATACTGAGTTCGGGATCGTGCAGGCCGGAGAGCGCGGCGTTCTGAATATCGGCTGCTCAGTGGTTGTGGAGAAAGTGCTGGAGCGATACGATGACGGTCGCATGGACATTGTGGTCCGAGGGCACCGCCGCTTTGAGATCATGATGCTGGATGAGGAGAAGGATTTTCTTCGCGCTTCCGTACAGTTCTTCGATGATAACGAAGATGACCCGGAGCCATCCGCCGAAATGAAAGCGATGGCGATCGCCGGACTGAACGCGCTTCGAAACGCCGGGGGTTCTGAGGACATCGTGGTTCCCGACCACCGGGACAAGCAGCTCAGTTTTCGAGTGGCATGGTTCATCACAGACCTGTCATTGCGCCAGGCGGTGCTCGCAATGCGTTCGGAAACCGAACGTCTGCGGCACATCAACGCTTTTCTGCCGGAGTATATAGCCCGCGTCCGCCGTACCACTCACGCCCACAAGGTGGCGCCCAGGAATGGGCACGGTATGACGAAAATCGGAGAGAAAGATTCGGAATGAGACAGAACCTGATTATCGATGCCGATGACACACTTTGGGAGAATAACATTTACTTTGAGCAGGCATTCGATACGTTTATCGACTTTCTGGACCATTCGACGCTGAAGCCCGCCGGGGTTCGCGCCATCCTCGATGAAATCGAGCTCGCAAATATCAAGGTCAACGGCTATGGGGCGCGCAACTTCGCTCGCAACATGTGCGTCTGCTACGAACATCTGGTGGAGCGCACCGTGGCGCCGGGCGATCTCGACCGCATCACCCAGCTTGCCGAAAAGATTATCGAGCAGCCTGTGGAAGTGATCGAGGGCGTCGCTGAAACACTGGAGTACCTTGCCAGCCGTCATGACCTGACGCTGTTCACCAAGGGCCATCCCGAAGAGCAAAAGCTTAAGATCGACCGGTCTGGATTATCTCTGTGGTTCGGGCATACGGCCATTGTGGGAGAGAAGGACAAGGAAGCATATTCGTTGCTTGTGATCGAACGGAACCTGGATCCCGAGCGCACGTGGATGATCGGGAACTCGCCGAAATCGGACATTAATCCGGCGCTGGCGGCGGGGCTGAACGCAGTGTTCGTGCCCCACGACCGCACGTGGCATCTGGAGAAAACAAATCTGGCTGGCGGCCCAGGGAAACTAATTACCGTGGACCGCTTCGTCGATTTGCGAAAGCACTTCTAACCGCATTCGTAGTCACCGGAGCTGGTCTTACATTTCAGGCGGCGGACTGTTTCTGCGCAGTCGACCGCCGGTCTGAACGTGACAGGCTTTACCTCACATTAGTGTGTTGTTTGCTTTACTTCGCTCGGCTGGAACGGGAGACAGGTATGAGAATGACGCCGTATATCATCGCTCGGTTTTTCCTTGCGATTGCCGCCGCGGGGATTCTGGCACTGGCCCAAACCATCACAGGCAACATTTCCGGTGTTGTGACCGACAGCTCTGGTCTGTCCGTTGCCGGCGCAACTGTTCGACTCACGCGCACCGCGACTGGAATTACGCGTGATTTCCAGACGCCCGCTTCCGGCGATTTTTCATTCAACGCGGTTGAACCGGGTGCGCATGAAGTAACTGCAGTTCCGGGCAGAGTTCTACAACGCATTCAATCACACACAGTACAGCAACGTGGATTCCACGGCCCGGTTCGATGCAGCGGGCAAGGTGATCACAACCAGCACGTTCGGCCAGGTGAACGGGGCGCGGACGCCCCGTCAGATCCAGCTTGCACTGCGCTTCAACTTTTAGCTGAAGGCAGGCCGGTTACTTTATGAAGTTGGCAGACTTGCCGGCGAAGTCGAGCACGAAGCCGGGGAAGATACCGAGGAAGACTGTGGCGGCCGCGGAGATCCAGATAGCGGCCGACATTCCAGCGGTCAGTGGCTGCAGGCCTTCGGTGCTCTCCCCCGGTTCATGCATGTACATCATCACGATCAGCCGCAGGTAGTAATACGCGGCGACCGCGCTGTTCAACAAGCCGAGCACGGTGAGCCATACCAGGTTCGCGTCCAGCGCCGCTTTGAAGATATAGAACTTGCCGAAGAATCCACCGGTTAGCGGCACGCCGATCATGGACAGCAGGAAGATGGTCAGCATCGCAGCCACCCCGGGCTGACGGGAGCCAAGACCCGCCAGGTCTTCGATGCGCAGGAAACGTTCCCCCTTCCGCGCGACATGTGCGACGACCGCAAAGGCGCCGACGTTCATGAACGCATAGGAAGCAAGGTAGAACATCACGGCCTGCACACCGATCACGTTGTGTGCGGTGATCGCAACCAGCACGTAGCCCGCATGTGCAATTGAGCTGTAGGCGAGCAGCCGCTTGAGATTCGTCTGCGCCAGTGCGGCAAAGTTGCCGACGATCATCGTCAGCAGCGCGCACACCCAGAACACCGGCTCCCAGCGCGAGGCGATGGGTTCGAACGCGGTCAGGAAGACGCGGATCAGTATGGCGAATGCAGCTGCCTTCGGACCGGCAGACATGAACGCGGAGACAGGAGCGGGGGCGCCCTGATACACGTCAGGTGCCCATACCTGGAACGGTGCCGCTGAAATCTTGAAAGCGAACCCGACAAACATGAGCGCCGCCGCGGTGCCCACCAGCGTCATTGAAATGTGCGCCGCTGAGGCGGTGCTGATCACCCGCCGGATCTCGAGCAGGTTGGTGGATCCCGTGATGCCGTAGATCCAGGCGATGCCATAGAGGAAGAACGCGGTCGCAAACGAACCCAGCAGGAAGTACTTCAGCGCCGATTCGTTGTTGCGCTTGTCGTCACGCAGGTAGCCCGCCAGGATGTACGTCGCGATGGACGAGATCTCGAGGCCGATGAAGATCATCATCAGTTCATTCGCCGCGGCCATCAGTGACTGGCCGACGAGCGAGAACAACAGCAGACCCCAGTATTCGCCGGTATGCGCGTGCTCGCGCTCCAGATAGGAACCCGAGATGAAGAACACAAGCAGACCGACGCCGATGACCAGCACACGGAAAAACGTGGCAAAGCCGTCGACAATGATCATGCCGTGGAATGCGGAGCCCGGGTCGCTGAACGACACAATGGCGCCGACGAGTGCTGCAACCAGAGCGAACAACGTAACGCCGGGAATCGCGGAGGAGTTCTCATACTTCTCATCGCGCATCGCTTCCAGCAGCATCACGATCACACCGGCGACCGTGAGGATTATTTCCGGCAGGATACGCAGGTATTCCGACGCGGACGGCAGGATGTTAGCGGGCATTGGCCAGCTCCTTGTTCAGGTTGACCTTCACACGCTGCTCCTGACTGCCTTTGGTCGATGTGAGCGCGTCGGCATTCGACGCACTGATGGAGGGCAGGAACAACTGCGCGGCGACGCCCATCAGGATCATCAGTGCAACCATGGGAAGCAGCGCCGACCACTCTCGAGCGTTGAGGTCGGGCATATGGAAATCGTGGTGGTGCTCATCGTGAGCCGGTTCGGCTTTGTGAGCCGCATGGTCGTCATGCCCGTGACCATGGCCGGTTTCGGCCATCCCCGGCGCGCGGCCCAGGAACACGCGCTGGTACATCCACAGCATGTAACATGCGGACAGAATCACACCGATCGCTGCGAACACAGCGTAGTTGAAGTTCGCCACCGCCGCGCCCTGCAGAATCAGGTATTCGCCGACGAAGTTGCTCAGCGTCGGCAGACCGATGCTTGCGAGCGTCGTGACGAGGAACACGGTCGCGAGCCATGGCGCCGGAGTAGCACCCCCGCCGTAATCTTTGATGTCGAGCGAGTGGCGACGTTCGTACATCATGCCGACCAGCATGAAGAGCGCACCGGTGGAGATACCGTGAGCCAGCATCACATACACCGCGCCGTCGAGTCCGTACTGCGTGAATGAGAACAGGCCGACGACAACGAAGCCAAGGTGGCTCACTGAAGAATAGGCGACCAACTTCTTAATGTTGGGCTGCACCAGGGCGACAAGCGCGCCATAGATGATGCCGATGATTCCGAGCGCTACTATCCACGGAGCGTTCTCACGCGCGGCAACGGGGAACATCGGAATTGCGAATCGCAGAAGGCCGTACGTGCCCATCTTCAGCATCACCGAGGCCAGCATGACGGAGCCCGCGGTGGGAGCCTCGACGTGCGCGTCCGGCAGCCAGGTGTGCAGAGGGAAGATCGGCACCTTGATCGCGAACGCGAGGAAGAAGGCGAGGAACAGCAGGTTCCCCTCTACCGGCCCGAGTACCAGACGTCCCGTGGTCATGAGCGTCATCAGGTTGCCGTAATCAAACGTGCCGGTCTTGTTGTAGAGATAGATAGTCGCACCCAGCATCAACACCGAGCCGGCCATCGTATACAGGAATAACTTGACCGCGGCGTAGATGCGTCGCGCGTATCCCCAGATGCCGACCAGAAAGTACATCGGCACCAGCACCACTTCCCAGAACACGTAGAAGAGGAACAGGTCCATCGCGGCGAACACACCGATGAGCCCGAACTCCAGCACCATCAGGAAGCCGTAGAATTCTTTCTGCCGCTTGTCAATGTAATTCCACGAGATGATCACCGCGATCGGCGTCAGGAACGTGGAGAGCAGCACCAGCCAAAGGCTGACACCGTCGAGCCCGACGTGATAGCGGATGTTCGGCATGCTGATCCACTGCACATCGGTGACATGCGACATCTGCGCCGGTGCGGCCAGCACTGCCGGCATGAGTCCCAGCGAAACGAGGAAGATGCCGAGCGAAATAATCAGAGCAGCCTTGCGGATCAGATCGGTGTTGTCCTTCGGAAGGAGCAGGATCAGAAAGAACGCGATTGCGGGAAGTGCAAGGACGATATCGTAAAGGTTCATCGGGCGCCTCCCATGAGGCTCATAGCGGCGATGATCACCACCGAACCGATTACTATCCAGGCTGCGTAGCTTCGTACGTAACCAGACTGCAGCAGCTTGAGTCCGCCGCCGACGTTGCGTGCAAGAGCAGCGACGCCGTTGACAATGCCATCGATCAGACCAACGTCGATGCCCTTCCACAGCAAGGTGCGCGAGCCGCCGATGATCGGCTGAATGATCGTTGAATCGTAAGCTTCGTCGACGTAATACTTATTGCTCAGCCAGCGATACGGCATGCTGAACAGATTGCTGAATGTGTCCGGCAGGCTGGGGCTCAGGACGTAAAACACATACGCGAGGGCGATGCCGATGAGGCCCGCGGCAGTCGCAATATAGCCGAGCATTGGGTCGCCATGGTGCGCGGCACCTTCAGCCGCGTGATGCGCCGTCGCAAACACCGGTTCCAGATACGACCCGATGTTGAGGAACCCACCGCCGAGGGAGAGCACTGCAAGAATCATCAGCGGACCAGTCATCACCAGTGGCGATTCGTGCGGCTCACCATGTCCGCGGAACTTGCCGAAGAACGTCATGAAGATGGAGCGGAACACATAGAACGCAGTCATGCCCGCGGTCACCACACCGATCCAGTAAAGGACCGGGGAACGGCCGTGAGCAGCTTCCAGAATCGCGTCCTTGGAGAAGTAGCCGGAGGTGAACGGGAAGCCCGCGATCGCGAGTGCCGCAGCAAGCAGACACGCGAACGTGATCGGGGTCTTCGACCGCAAACCACCCATGTGCCGCATGTCCTGCTCATGGTGCATCGCGTGGATGACGCTGCCCGCACCAAGGAACAGCAGCGCCTTGAAGAACGCGTGCGTCACCACGTGGAAGATACCGAACTGAAAGGCTCCGACCCCGCAACCGAGGAACATATAGCCGAGCTGCGAGACCGTCGAGTACGCGTAAACCTTCTTGATGTCGTTCTGCACCAGGCCGATGGTCGCGGCCATCACCGCGGTCGCGAGTCCGACCACTGCGACGGTGTCCATCGCGATCTGCGAGTGCAGGAACAGCACCGAAGAGCGCGACACCATATAGACGCCCGCCGTCACCATCGTCGCGGCGTGGATCAGTGCCGATACCGGGGTCGGGCCGGCCATAGCGTCGGGCAGCCAGACATACAGCGGGATCTGCGCCGACTTACCTGCCGCGCCCAGAAACAGCAGCAGGCAGATTGCCGTGAAGATGCCAGCGCCCTGATCGGCCGGCAGGTGCGCCGCCTGGGCGAACACCGTTCCGAAGTCGAGCGACTTGAAATTGATGAAGATCAGGAACGCGCCGAGCATAAAGCCGAAGTCGCCCACGCGGTTCACGATGAAAGCCTTGTTGCCCGCGTCGCCGGCAAATTTCTCCAGGAAGTAGAAGCCGATCAGCAGGTAGGAGCACAAACCCACGCCTTCCCAGCCCACGAACATCACCAGATAGTTCGCGCCCAGCACCAGCGTGAGCATGAAGAACATGAACAGATTCAGGTACGCGAAGAAGCGGTAGTAGCCGCCCTCATGCGCCATATAGCCCGCAGCGTAAATGTGGATCAGCAGGCCAACGCCGGTAACCACCATCAGCATCACAGCGCTGAGACGGTCGACCATCAGGTCATACCCGATGTTGAGGTCTCCGCTCTGAATCCAGGTGAAGTAGCGTTCGATGTGCGCTTCGTGCAGCCCGCCGGAAAAAGCACCCAGGCCGGACAGCACCATCAGCACCGTGGCAAAAGACGCAGCCACCGATCCGATGGCAATGAGGTTGACCAGCGTCTTGCCAAAGCGCCGTCCCAATAGTCCGTTGAGCGCCGCGCCAATCAGGGGGAAGGTCGGTATGAGCCAGAGTGGGGGCATGTTCTAGTTCTTAAGGGTGTCCACTTCGTCAACGTGCAGCGTGTTGCGATTCTTGAAGACGGTCAGGATGATGCCGAGACCGACAGCTGCTTCGGCCGCAGCCACAACCATGACGAAGAAAGAAAAGATGTGTCCGTCGACCTGCTTGAACTGATAGGAGAACGCGACAAAGGTCAGGTTCACGGCATTCAGCATCAGCTCTATCGACATAAAGATGGTGATGATGTTCTTGCGGAACAAAAAGCCCGCAACACCAAGCGAGAAGAGAATTGCGGAGAGCAGGAGGTACCAGGAAAGCGGAGTCGCGGCAGGTAGTTCAGGGAACGGCATCGCGCGTCAGATCTCCTTTCTCGCAAGAACGATCGCGCCGAAGATGGCGATCAGGATCAGCACAGAGGTCACTTCGAAGGGCAGCAGGTATGTGGTGAACAGCGAGCGGCCAATCTCCAGCGCGCCGCCGCCAGTGAACCCGCCGAGCGTCACGCCCGGACCCGTCGCCAGCCGGCTGTTGATCAGGTACGACATCAGGCCAATGAACAACGCGAACACCGGAATGCCCGCCCACTTGGCGAAACTCGCTCGGTTGGTCGCTTTCTCCGTGCCTGCGTTCAGCAGCATGATGACAAAGATGAACAGCACCATGATGGCGCCCGCGTAGACAATCAACTGCGCCGCGGCAATGAACTCGGCGCCGAGCAACAGGTACAGCACGGCGAGCGAGCCCATCACACCCACCAGCGACAGTGCGCTCGAAATCGGGTGAGTCTGCACCACAAGGCTGATCGCGGATATCACCGCGATTGCGGCAAAGATCAGAAACAGAACTGGATCGAGGGGCGGCGGTGTTGGCATTAGTTTGTCGTAAGCGTCACGGCCAAAGCTGTGAGCAGCAGATTGACGAGCGCAACCGGGAACATGAATTTCCAGGCAAAGCTCATGAGCTGGTCGTACCGGAAGCGCGGCAGCGTGCCGCGGACCCAGATGAAGACGAACAGCAGCGCACCGGTCTTCGCGGTAAACCAGAAGATCGGAAGAAGGTACGGCTGCAGCATCGGTATCGCGAACAGCAGTCCGATGCCGATGAACGCGACGCCCGCGACCGGCAGCGTGATGCGGTCAAAGGGACGCGCGGGCTGCATGCCGTGGAAGATCGATATCACACCGGCTCCGACGAACAGAGCCACAGGTACAATCCACGAGCCCAGCTCCACCGGCCAGATCGGATGCCAGCCGCCGAGGAACAGCAGCGTCGCGATGGCAGTGACCGTGATCATATTGGCGTATTCCGCCATGAAGAAGGCCGCGAAGTTCATGGAGCTGTACTCGGTGTGAAAACCGGCCACCAGCTCGTTTTCGGCTTCGGGCAGATCGAACGGAATGCGGTTCGTCTCGGCGAACGCGGCAATCAGGAAGATGAAGAAGCTGATGACCTGCGGGAAAGGCGCCTGGAAAATGGTCCACGACGGCAGGAATCCAAAGTAGAACGCGCTCTGTTTCTCCACCATCTCGCGCAGGCTGAGTGTGTTGATCATCAGCAGCGGTGCGGCGAGCGCCAGCGCCATCGGCAGTTCGTAGCTGATCATCTGCGCTGACGAGCGAAGTCCGCCGAGCAGCGCGTACTTGTTGTTCGACGCCCACCCGGCAAGAGCGACGCCGTAGACACCGACGCTGGAAAGCGCCAGTACGAACAAGATGCCCATGGGAACGTCGGTCATCTGCATGGCCGTCGTCACGCCCGCGATCTCAATCACCGGGCCGAACGGAATCACCGCAATCGCCGTCAGCGCGATGGTAACGGCCAGGAACGGAGCCAGCAGGTAAAAGAATAGGTTGACGTTCTTCGGGACGAAGCCTTCTTTGGTGAGCAGCTTGATGACGTCGGCCAGCGGCTGCAGCAGACCGTGCGGTCCAACGCGGTAGGGCCCGAGGCGCAGCTGGATGTGGGCGAGCACCTTGCGCTCGACCCACTGCAGATAAGCGAGAGTAGTCATGAACACTGCCATGACCAGCCCCAGCTTGATGAGTGTGATGACGTAAAAGTTCATTCGCGTGATCCGAGCCGCTTACGGAGCCGACACACCAGATTCGTACAACTTCACCTTTTGCCTCTCAATCACGCTGTTCAGGTTCTTCGAGTACCGTCCGATGTAGCCGGAGGTAAACAGCGTGTCGCGGGAGGACTGAATGAGGTCAGGCACCGAGCTCGCAGGCACCCGCCCGTTCAACGGCATGGCTTGCGCCGCGCCTCCCGTCATGATTACAGGTAAGGGGACATTATAGCCACCCGTGGACTTGCGGATCTGTTCGAAGATCACATCGGGCTTCGCGGCAGGCATCGACGTGATGCCCATCTCCTTCGCGATGAGGCCGAAGATCTCCAGATCAGACCGAGTTCCCATCGTCTTCAGCGCGCGCTTCAGCTTCTGCACCTCGCCGGTGACGTTGGTGACTGTACCATCTTTTTCATACGCCGATGCCGACGGGAACACTACGTCCGCCGACTGCGCCGCCTGTGACAGGAACATGTCCTGCACCACGACGAACGCGCCCGGTGAACTCCAGCCCGACGTTTCCGCGCCCACAATCCACAGCGCATCCAGGTGCGCCGAGGTCAGCATCTGGACCCGGTTGTAGCCCTGCCCTGCGGCCGGCTTGTAGCCAGGTCCGAGATGCGGAAGCAGGCCCATGTCCGAAGCGCCGCGCGAGTTTGAGTAGTCGACGAGGCAAACGTACTTCACCGGAATGCCCAGCGAATCGCCGAATGCGACCAGTTGCCGCACCGCTTCGCCCTTCACGGTGTCGCCGTAGATGATGACCAGTTCGGGCTCGGCGGAGAGCTTCGCGCGAAGAGATTCCAACTGCGCCAGCTGTTGATCCGGCGAAGCGATGATCGAAGCCGCGGCGTACTTGCGCTCGCGCACCGGACCTTCAGTAATCGTGTAAACCCGCGCCGCATGGTGCCGCGCGTTCGACCGCAACTGGAAGGCGATCAGCGGATGCTGCTGAGCGAGGTCAGCGCCGATCACCAAAGCGGCCTTCGTCTTATAGAAGTCGGCCATCGACGCGAGAGCGTTGGTACGGCCTGTAAGCGCATCGAACAGAGTCGGCAGATCGCCGGTGCGCTGGTGGTCGATATTGTTCGTACCCAGCACTTCACGCGCGAACTTCTGCAGATACCAGTTTTCTTCGTTGGTGGTGTGGTTTGAGCCAATCACTCCGAACACGCCGTTGCGTGCGCGAATCGCATTGAACTCTTTTGCCACCGCCATCAGCGCGCGCGACCACGACACTGGCTGCAGTTTCCCGTCGATCCGCAGCAGCGGCGACTGGAGGCGTTCCTGCGAATCGGTGAAGTCGAACGCATAGCGGCCCTTGATGCACAGGAACTCGCCGTTGATACCGGAGCGGTCGCGGTTGTTGCCGCGAATGATCGCATCGTTACGAACACCGAGCGTCGTCTTGCAGCCGTTCGAACAGTGCGTGCAAACCGTGCCAACGTGGTTCATTTCCCACGGGCGAGCCTTGTAGCGATACACGCTGGAAGTCAACGCTCCGACCGGGCAGATGTCGATGCACGCGCCGCACTCGTCGCATTCCAGATGGTCGCCTTCTGAAGGCGCAATCTCGCTAAACACACCGCGATTCACGACGCCGAGCGCGCCCACACCGTAACCCTCGCCGCAGATACGCACGCAGCGATAGCAGAGGATGCAGCGCGGAGCGTCAAAAAATACGATCGGGGAATACTGCTTTTCCGGAACGTGCTGTTTGAGTTCGGTGAACCGGCTCTCACCGGCGCCGTAGCGGAACACCATGTCCTGCAGTTCGCACTCGCCGCCCTTGTCACAAACGGGGCAGTCGAGCGGGTGGTTGGTGAGCAGCAGTTCCAGCATGCTCTTGCGAGCCTGCGCAACCTGGGGCGAGTCGGTTTTGACGACCATGCCTTCGGCCACCGGAATTGTGCAGGCGGCCAGCAGCTTCGGCGCCTTCTCCACTTCCACCAGACACATGCGGCAGGCAGCCTGCAGAGAAAGACCTTCGTAGTAGCAGAATGCAGGAATTTCGATGCCCGCCGTTTTGGCCGCATCGATCAGCAGCGTTCCCGCGGGTGCTGTGATCTGCCTTCCGTCGACAGTGAGATTTACGTCAGCCATGCTTACTTAACTCGCTCCTCGAGGTGCTTCAGCCGTGCATCCATCACTTCTTCCACCCGACGCAATTCCGATCGGGCTTCATTGAACTTGGAATCGACAGAATCGAACCTCGCTTCCAGATAGCGGTGCAGCATGTCGAATCGAGCGTCCATTTGCGACCGGAGGTCACTGACCCGGCTATTGCTGTACAGCACACCAACCAGCACCGCCATTGTGGGCACAGTCACGCTGACGATCACCTGTGTTGCGGGATCCATATAATTCCTATACCAACTGGACCAAACGAGACTGTTCTTCAAACGAGCCAGGAACCACAGCGCTCAGCTTCGCTTCAAACTCACCACGGAACTTCTCAATGAACGACAGCGTCGGCATCGCGGCCGCATCGCCGAGCGGGCAGAACGTACGGCCCAGCATGTTCTTCGCGACTTCATACATCAGATCGATATCGCTGTTCACACCCACGCCTTCGTCCACGCGACCCAGCATCTTGCGCAGCCACGTCGTACCCTCACGGCAAGGAATACACCAGCCGCAGCTTTCGTGCTGGTAGAACTTCATGATGCGGAGCATGGCGCGAACCATGTCCGTGGTTTCGTCCATGATGACCACGCCGCCCGACCCCAGCATCGATTTGATCTTCGCCACTGAGTCGTAATCCATCGGCAAGTCCTGACATTCGGCAGCCGTCAGGACAGGGCACGAGGAACCGCCCGGAATCACAGCCTTCAGCTTCTTGTTACCCGGAATACCGCCGCCCACCTCATAGATCATCCTGGTGAGGTTGAAGCCCATTGGCAGTTCATACACACCCGGCTTGTTGATATGGCCCGAGAGGCAGAACATCCGGGTGCCGCCGTTCCTGGGAGTGCCGAGGTCGGCGAACCACTGCCCGCCATTCAGGATGATGGCCGGAACCGCACAAAACGTCTCGACGTTATTCAGCACGGTCGGCGACTGGTACAGGCCCGCCACAGCCGGGAACGGAGGACGAATGCGAGGCACACCGCGCTTGCCTTCGAGCGATTCCAGCAGCGCCGATTCTTCGCCGCACTCGTACGCGCCGGCGCCGGAATGCGCCACCAGGTCAAAGTCAAAACCCGTCCCGTTGATGTTCTTGCCGAGCCAGCCCTTCGCGTAAGCTTCCGCAATCGCGACTTCGAAGAGGTCGATCAGGTAGCGATACTCGCCGCGAATGTAGACGTACCCCAGGTGCGACCCGACCGCGAGTCCAGCGATAAGAATGCCTTCAATCAACTGGTGCGGATCGTTCTCCATGAGGATGCGGTCCTTGCAGGTGCCCGGCTCGCTCTCATCCGCGTTGACCACGATGTACTTCGGCTTGTCCGACTGCTTCGGAACAAAGCTCCACTTCATGCCGGTCGGGAAGCCTGCGCCGCCGCGTCCGCGAAGGTTGGAAGTTTTGACTTCGCCGATGATGGCGTCGGGCGTCATCGCGACGGCCTTCATGAATGCTTTGTATCCGTCGCTGGCCAGGTAGGTGTCGATGGATGCGGAGTTCTGCAGTTCGAACCTGCGGGTCAGGACTTTGGTTTCCAGCGGACTCGGTTCGTTGTAAAGCATCGTTATTGAACCTTCCGGTGCACTAGCGCGATGTCGTCGATGAGTTTGTCGAACACCTGCGGCGTCACGTTGTGGTGAAACTCGTAACCGATCTGGATGGCCGGAGCCCAGGAGCAGGCGCCCATACACTCCACTTCTTCCAGCGAAAACACGCCGTCAGCCGACGTTTCCTTGTGGCCTAAAACAAGCTTCTTCTTCGCATGCGCCATCAGTTCTTCGCCGCCAACCAGCAGACAACTGATGTTGGTGCAAACCTGCACATGATGTTTGCCGATCGGCTTCTTGTGAAGCATCGAGTAGTACCCGATCACTTCATCCACCTGCAGCCGCGATAACCCGAGCCGCGCCGCGCATTCCTGAATCAGCTCTTCCGACACGCAGCCTACTTCGTCCTGACAGTACATCAGCATCGGGATCAGCGCCGAGCGCTGGCGTCCGGCGGGGTAGGAGCCGATCAGCTTTGAAATTCTCTGTTCAAGTTCGGGTGAGAACGTCATTAGCGGTCCGTGTCTCCCAGCACAAAGTCCATGCTGCCCATCGACGCGATGGTGTCGGCGATGAGTTTGCCTTCGATCATCGGAGGCAGCGCCTGAAGATTACCGAAGCTCGGGGTCCGCATGAACACGCGGTGCGGACGCGTCGAGCCGTCGCTCACTATGTAGTAGCCGATCTCGCCGCGCGGCGATTCGGTGATCTGATAAACCTCACCGGCGGGCACACGCACGCCTTCGGTCACGATCTTGAAATGGTAGATGAGCGCTTCCATCTGCGTCTTCATCTTTTCCCGCTCCGGCAGCACGACCTTCGGCGCGTCCGCGGTCCACGCACCCGACGGCATGCCCGCCAGACACTGCTGCACGATGAGGGCACTCTGGCGCATCTCTTCCAGACGGACCCGGTACCGCGCGTACACGTCGTTTTCGGTTCGCGTGGGCACTTCAAAGTCGAACTTGTCGTAGCCCGAGTACGGTTCGGTCTTTCGCGAGTCCCACTTGATACCCGCGGCGCGAAGCATGGGGCCAGTGATGCCCCATTCGATCATCTGCTCCACTGGCATCTTGCCGACGCCAATGGTGCGCTGCCGCCAGATTGGGTTGTTGTCGAGCAGCGTCTCGTACTGATCCACCTTGTCGGGGAATCCGTCGGTGAACGTCTTCACGACTTTGTGCCAGCCGCGAGGCGGTTCCAGCGCCAGCCCGCCGATGCGGATGTAGCTGGTCATCAGGCGCTGACCGGAGAACATTTCGAAAATTTTGAGCAGCTCTTCCCGCTCGCGGAAGCAGTAGAAGAACATCGACATGGCGCCAATGTCGAGCGCATGTGTTCCCAGCCAGACGCAGTGGCTGTTGATGCGGCCCAGTTCGCACAACATGACGCGCATCCACATCGCCATCGGCGGAATCGCGTCTGTGATGCCGAGCAGTTTTTCAACCGCCAGCGCGTACGTCAGATTATTGTTGAGATTGGCGAGGTAATCGACACGGTCTGTGAGCGGCACTACCTGATGCCACTTTTCTGCCTCACACTGCTTTTCGATACCGGTGTGCAGGAAGCCGATGTCGGGATACGCGCTGATCACGGTCTCGCCATCGAGCTCCAGCAGTACGCGCAGCACCCCGTGCGTGGACGGGTGCTGCGGTCCCATGTTCAGCGTCATGCGACGCCGGCTGGTTTCCTCCGAGGCCGGCTCGACTACCGGCTCAAGCATCGCGGTACGGTCCAGATCCCTCATATGACGTTCCCTTCGTCCGAGTAAGAATAACGGTGGCCGTGGATGGGGTAGTCCTTGCGCAGCGGGTGCCCGTTCCAGTCGTCGGGCATCATGATGCGGCGCATGTTGGGGTGATTACGGAAACTGATACCGAACAGATCGAATACTTCCCGCTCATACCAGTTGGCTCCCGCCCAGACGCCGGTCACCGAGTCGATATTCGCATCCTCGCCGCTTACCTTGCACTTCAGGCGGATACGGAAGTTCTTCTCGATGGAGTGGAGGAGGTAGACCACCTCAAAGCGCGGTTCGAGCGGATGCCAGTCGACCGCCGTGATGCCGCTGACACGACAGCGGAACGTGTCGCGCAGAAACGTGCAGATTTCTACGATGGCGGACGGCTCCACATGCAGAGCCAGTTGCTTGGCGTGCACCGTTTCGCTGGCAATCCAGCTGCCGTTACGGTCTTCAATTGCGGCGGCAATGGGAAAATCCTGCCGCACCTGTTCGCTAATCATTTCGCACGCCTCCCGTGCTAACAACGAAGAAGATTCCGTGAATCTCCCAGTGTAGACTGTCCGGGGGTGATTACACCCGTTTTGGCGAGCCAGCCCGCGCGACTTCCGCGGGTTTTCCGGCTGTTGGTACCCGGTGGTCCGTTTTGAAGGCGGCCATGGCCTCCTGCGACCAGTCGAGCACTCCCTTCTTCCAGATGTAGAAGAAACCCGCAAGCACTAAAACTATGAAGAGCAGCATCTCGACAAACGGGAACCAGCGACTCTCGTGAGCCAGTTCGCGGAAGACAACTGCCCAGGGGTAAAGGAAGATGGCTTCAATGTCAAACAGGATGAACACCATCGCCACCAGGTAGAATTTGACACTGAAACGCTCGCGGGCAGTGCCAATTGGCTGCATGCCCGACTCGTACGGGGTGTCTTTTGCAACGTTTCTGACCCGTTTGCCGAGAAACAGGCCGCCGCCGATCAGGCCCGCCGCTACGCCGGCGGCTACGATCATCTGGATCAGTACAGGGAAGTACACCTCGTAGTAATTAGTGGGCATGGATGTGTGTGGACGAACCAGACGCCAACCTATGAATATAATGATTTTGGGGACACAGTGTCAAACATTCCCCTCACGTTCGCCATGCCTCACAGCGAAACAGAACTTCTTCAAATTGTTGTAAATGGAGAGCCGCGGACGATCCCAGCCGGCCTTACAGTACTGACTCTGCTGGCCGAACTGGGAATCGCCGCAGACCGCGTAGCGGTGGAACTGAACCGTTTAATTGTGCGCCAGCCCCTCTGGGCCGAGACCTCAGTGGACGCTGGTGCCCACGTGGAGATTGTGCAGTTCGTCGGTGGGGGTTAGCACGCCAGGCGCCTGCTGACGGTGCTGCGGGCCCGGTTTGCTCTGCTTGCGCTCCGCTTTGTTGGAATACATCAGCCGGTCCGCCAGCGCCAGCAGGTCTTCGGCCTGGGTGCCTGCGTTCAGGTCGGAGATGCCGATGCTGATCCCGAACGCCTCGGAGCCGAACAGCGTGTGGCTCAGGTCGTCTACGGCCGACTGAATTCGCTGCCGCAGACGTGCTGCAGCCACGACGTCGGCCCCCGGCATCACCACCACGAATTCGTCGCCACCCATTCGCGCGACCGTGTCCTGGTTCCGACACGTTCCACGAATCAGAACGGCCACCTCGCGGAGCACCCGGTTGCCTTCGAGGTGACCGTAGACGTCGTTGACCCGCTTAAAACCGTCCAGATCGCACAGCAGTACGGAAAGGGGCTCGGCTGAGTGCTGGCAACTGCTGACCTCGCGTTCCAGCTGCACA
This sequence comes from Bryobacteraceae bacterium, assembly GCA_034408745.1. Taxonomy (GTDB): domain Bacteria; phylum Acidobacteriota; class Terriglobia; order Bryobacterales; family Bryobacteraceae; genus JAWXCM01. The sequence goes on along the minus strand of JAWXCM010000177.1, from coordinate 32,559 downwards.
AACAGTGTGCGCCCGTTCGGCAGACCCGTCAGGTGGTCAATGGCCGACTGATCCTCGGCCGCCTGGAAACGCAGTCCATTCTCCACCACCAGGCTGAGCTTGGAGCTGACTGCCAGCAGGATCCGCAGGTGGTCCTGCGTGAAAGCGTCTTTGCCCCTGGCGTACAGGGCGAGCACACCCACACGGCCCTTGAGACCGTCGAGCGGAACGGCCAGCGCCGATCGCAACGTGCTGAAACTGTCAACGTCGTCGAGATACCCGGGCTCGACGCTTGGGTTGCCGTTGAGGATCGGACGGCCGTTGCTCGCCACCCATCCCGAGAGTCCTTCCCCGTGCGGAATGGCGAGCCGCTCAAACAGGGCTGCGTCAACACCGGAGGCGTGGGCGGCGCGGAGACCATCGTCACTGATCAGGTACACCGCCATCCCGTCGTGAGGCACAAGGGAGTGCAGCCGCTGGCCGAGCATCGTAAACGTGTCGCCAAGACTCAGTGAGCTGCCCAGAGCCTGCGACAACTCGAACAGAGACTGCGCTTCGTTACGCGCCGCCGCGATGGAAGTCAGAAAGTCGGGATGAGCGGTCTCGCCCGGTCCGGACACCGTAGCGGTCCGCGCCTGATGTTTGGCCAGCCCAGCGCCAGGCTGGTCCCCGCGGTCGATCCGCGCGTCCTTTTGGTGGAGCTTGAGTTCTTCGATCGGAGCGCTGCGTGCCACTTTCTCCAACTCCAGGTGGCGACGCTCCAGAATTTCCACCACTCGGGGATCGTAGGAAATGCCAGACTGCTCGCGAACCATACGCATGGAGGTCTCCAGCGAAAATGCCTTGCGGTACTGGCGGTCGCTGGACAACGCATCCAGGCAGTCGACGGCAGACAGAATGCGGGCGCCGATCGGGATGTCCTCTCCTCTCAGCCCGTAGGGATAGCCAGTGCCGTCCCACTTCTCATGATGAGCCGCCACAATCGGGACCACCGGATACGGGAACTGCACGCGCTCCAGAATCTCGGCGCCGACCAGTGGGTGAATCTTCATCTTTTCGAATTCTTCCGGCGTCAGGCGGCCTGGCTTCGAGATGATGTGCTCAGGCACCGCCAGCTTGCCGATGTCGTGCAGCAGCGCCGCTGCCCGCAGTGCGTTCCTGTCCGATTCGGAAAGACCCATCTCCAGCCCGATCGCCTCGGCATAAATACTCACGCGCTGCAGATGCTCATTGGTGGTGTGGTCCTTGGCTTCAATCGCCAGGGCGAGAGCTTCAATGGTTCGCAGGTGAAGCGACGCCATCTGCTGCGCATGCTGTTTCTCCACCTCGAGCCTGCCCAGATACAGCCCATAAGACCGGTACACAACGTAGCCGAACGGGAGAGCAATCAGTGCCACCTGCCAGCCCGCGGTCCCGACAGCAAGGTGAAGGCCCGCAACAATCGCGGATCCAATCAGGTAATAAGGAAATGTCCAGAAGTAACACTCGCGCCAGAGAGCAATCATCGGCTTCTTCTCGGTGAGCGAAATCACTACGGCCACGGGAAATGTGTTTGTGAAGAAATAGATCCCCGTCACCAGTCCCAGCAGGAGAGCATCTTCATGTATCAGTCTGCGCGCCAGCTCCCAGTGGAAGAGCATCGCCGAAACGCTGGTGGCCACTGCCAGCACGCTGACGTTGAACGCAACCTGTATCGCACGGGGACGTACTTTGGTCTGCCAGAGATATTGCCCCAGTACTCCGGCACACGCAACCGCCACCGCCTCACCTGGGTTTAGTTCCGCAATCGCGAGCAATACAAAAAGAAAACTTACGGACATGGTTCCGGAGATTCCTGGGAGCCGCACCTTCAGTAACGCCGCCGCAAGGCCGGCAACAAGGGTTAATCCAAACTTCCAGCCGGAAGTCACTCCCGTGCTTGCGCCATTTACGGCTGCATGCGTGACCGCGACACACCCGGCCAGAACAACCAGACCTATATAGGCCTGAGTGAGAACGGAAATAGTTTTCTCATTTTCCTTGCCAGTCGGGGTACTTGTATTGTTTTCTTCCGGCGACATTTCTGGGTCCAGAATAAAGGTCTTCCAGGCTTTGGTCAATACCACCAAAAGAAAGTTGGTGCAGTACAGGATCTCCCAGTACCCAGATGTTTCTGTCAGGGTTTGCACCAGGTGAGGCCAGGGTCAGGGCCCTGGAAGAGCGCTGCGGGTACCAGTGGCGAAGGTCCTTTAAGCGTACTTTAGTCCTTTTTGCTGTGCCGCTTACGAGCCACTGCCCACCGAGCGGTCCAGGATTCTTCCGGGGGCTCCGTTATTTTGCGTAGTCGGGATAAACGCATCGGGACTCCGTTATCCGTCTACTGCTTTATTGGTTTTTTTTGGACGGTTTGGAATACTAGGCCTGCCGGACAAAAAAGTACCGGTAATTACAGAGAACAAAACGTTTCAAAATGGAACAAAACACAATCACTTTGGACAGAGCGATTCCGGGTTCTGCAAACGCAGTTCCTGGCCGTGTGAAAGGACCACGTCTTCACATGATGGAGAACGCCATTTGGGGAGTGAGGCCGGCGTCGACTCCGGTGAGAGGGGACGCTACCAGGGAGTTGCTGAACCTTGCAGTTTGGACGGGAATGACAAGCGTAGGAGGTATCCAGTGAGAAAAGCACTCTTCGCCGGTTTGGTGTTGACTGCGATGGCGGCGGCTGCCGAGCAGAAGGTGACAACAGAATTTGACAAGATTCCTCTTGGCAAGATGGTCGACGTGGTGGTCCAGTTCAAGGCATTGCCCACCCTGGCGAACCACTTGTGGGTGACGTCGGGCGGCGGCAAGCTGAAGCGGGAGTTCACCCGCGCATTGAACGGCGGTCACTACACGATTCCCGCCGGTCTCGCCAGGATCCTGGCACTGAGCGATCTGGTGAAGTACATCAGTCTTGACCGTTCGATCAAAGGCTCGATGGAGTATGCCAATCCCACGGTGTACGCGAATCTGGCCCTCAGTTACGGTTATACCGGCACGGGCATTGGCGTCGCAGTCCTCGACAGCGGCATCTCGACGGGCACAGCTGCACATCCGGACCTGAAGGGAGCGGGCGGCACAGGTGCCGTACGAGTCGTCTACAGCGAGAGCTTCGTCCCGAACGACACCTCGACAAACGATGAATACGGTCACGGCGAGCACATAGCCGGCATCATCGGCGGCAATGCGTCTCAGTCCGCAGGTGGTACGGGCCACGAGTTTCGCGGAATCGCCCCCGGGGTCAATCTGGTGAACCTCCGAGTCCTGGACAGGCAGGGCGGAGGGACCGATTCCGCGGTAATTGCCGCAATCGACCGCGCGATTGCCCTGAAGGCGGCATTCAATATCCGAATCATCAACCTGTCTCTGGGACGGCCTGTCCTCGAGAGCTACAAACTTGATCCGCTCTGTCAGGCGGTGGAACGCGCCTGGAAGGCCGGGATTGCGGTGGTGGTTGCGGCCGGAAATGCCGGTCGCGTTAATTCGAATGGGATTAACGGATATGGCACGATCCTGAGTCCAGCCAATGATCCGTACGTGATCACGGTCGGTGCTATGCGGGACATGTCGACGGTGACCCGTGCCGACGACCTGCTGGCAAGTTACAGCTCGAAAGGCCCGACAGCCCTCGATCACATAGCAAAGCCCGACCTGGTTGCGCCGGGCAATCAGATTGTGTCGCTGAAGCTCGCGAACGGAACAGGGCTGGCCGCGATGACACCCTCGCCGGTAGTTTCTGCTTCGTATTACAAGACCGGCGCCACCTCCATGACCCCTTCGTCGTATATGAAGCTCAGTGGTACGTCCATGGCCGCCCCGATGGTGGCTGGCGCAGCGGCACTGCTGCTTCAGAAGTATCCCACCATGACCCCGGACGAACTGAAGGCGCAACTGATGCGGACCGCGTCAAAGACGTTCCCCAGCTACAGCACCTACACGGATACGGCCACTGGCGTCACTTACACACAACACTACGACGTGTTCTCCGTAGGGGCAGGATATCTGGATGTCTGGGCCGCCCTGAATGCGCCCAGAACAGTACTTGGGGGAAAGCGCGCAGCGAGTCCGCAGGCCTTGTCGGTTCCGTCTGTCGGGGTTACGCTTGCCATGGGAGTGACCATTGACGGCACCAACGTCATCTGGGGTGGCGATCCCGAATGGGGCTCTGACGATGTATGGGGCTCCACTTTTTTCGTGACAGGCACAAACGTGATCTGGGGCGGTGATGAGCAAGTCTGGGGCAACGTCTCGCTGACTGGTAACTCCCTGTTGTGGGGAACTAACGTGATCTGGGGCGGTGACGAAGGAGGAGGCGATATGGGGGGCCAGTCGGCTCTCAAGGGCGACCGCTAACAGACTCAATCTGAAAAAAAGGCTGGAAACACACCGTTAAGGCGGCGTTTCCTGCCTTTTTTCGCGCTTTATGGTAAGAGGCGCCAGTTATCGTGAATAGATCCCCCGGCGGTTTCCTCATGGATCTGCAGACTAGAGCCCTCACCATCTTTCAGGAAGCCCTCAAGGCCCCGCGCGACGAACGCTTTACGTACGTCACAACGGCGTGCGGCCCCGATCCTGAATTGCGCGGTATGGTTACGGCGCTTCTAAACCGTGAACAACGGAGCGGCGACGGCGAACCGACAGCTATGATCGTCCCTCCCGCTGCCGCGCCAGCCTCTGCTTCCCCACCAGTCTGGCCGGGTTCACGGTCCCGTGTGTTTCACAGCGAAGATCTGAGTGGACACACGATCGGGTACTACGAACTGCTGCGACTGATCGGCAAAGGCGGGATGGGAACCGTTTATGCGGCGCGCCGGGCCGACCAGGAGTTCAACAAGCTCGTCGCCGTGAAGCTGGTCAAACCGGGCATGGAATCCGAGGAGATTCTGCGCCGGTTCAAACATGAGCGTCAGGTGCTGGCGGGGCTTGACCATCCCAACATCGCGCGCCTGCTGGACGGCGGGACAGAAGATGGTACTCCCTATCTCGTTATGGAGTACGTCGAAGGCACGGCCATCGACGTCTACTGCAAGACACAGCAGCTGCCCGTCGCCGAAAAGCTGAACCTCTTTTGCACCGTGTGTTCCGCAGTCCAGTACGCACACCAAAGCCTGGTTGTGCACCGCGACATCAAGCCGCCGAACATCATGGTCTCGACCGAAGGCGTACCCAAGCTGCTGGATTTCGGTATCGCCAAGGTGCTGCATCCCGACTTCACCGACCAGCCCGCTATGACAATGGCGTCCCAGAAGCCGATGACGCCCGAGTACGCAAGTCCGGAACAGGTGCGGGGCGAGCCAGTAACCACTGCCAGCGATGTGTACGCACTCGGCCTGCTGTTGTACGAGTTGCTCACCACCGTCCATCCGCTGCGGACAGCCTACGAGCTGGTTGGCCTGCACAAGGCCGTGCTGGAGACGGATCCGGAACGCCCGAGCGAAATGCTGCGTCACATCGCGAATGGTCCCGATGCCAGTGACACCCCGGCGGTTGATCTCAAACGGCTTGCGCTGAAGCTGCACGGCGATCTTGATGCCATCGTTATGATGTGCCTCCGCAAGGAAGCGAATCGGCGCTACGCGTCGGTGCAGCACCTTATCGACGACATAAACCGCTATCTGGAAGGGCTGCCGGTCAAGGCTCATGCCGATTCGGCTGGCTACCGGATCGGCAAGTTCATGCGCCGGCACACTGCAAGTGTGGTCGCAGGCGTCACCATCGCGGCGGCGCTGCTAATCAGTTCCACCATCTCCTGGGTCTTCTATCACCGCGCCAATGTGGAACGCCGGCGGGCCGAGTCCCGGTTCGACGACGTGCGCCAGTTCTCGACTTACGTGCTGTTCGACCTGGATAAGGTTCTGGACCTTGGGATCACACCGGCCAGGAACGCGCTGCTCGAAAAGGCCACTGAGTATCTCGGACGGCTGGAGCGGGATCAGGGCGGCGACTTGGCCATGGAACACGAGCTAATCCGTGGCTACCTAAAGATTGGCGACTCCCGCGGCAGTCTGTACGGACCGAATCTCGGCGACCGTGAAGGCGCAAAGCGGAGCTACACAAAGGCGCTCGCGTTGCTTGAGAAGTCGAAGAATCCCGATGCGGTGTTACTGGCCCAGACGGAGGTCCGGCTGGCCGATCTCATGACTCAGGACCAGAGTCCAAAGGATGCGCTTGGGCTGTATGAGAAGGCACTCGCAGTTCTGGACGGAGCTTCGGCCCGCAACGACCTGGAAGCTCGGCGAGCGCTGGCGGAGGTGCTGCCAAGGTTCGCATTTGCGCAAATCCAGGCAGGGATGCCGCAACAGGCACTGGCGAGCTATGAGAAGGGCGTTCGGGTAGTTCGCGAGTTAATGCGGTCGAGCGGTGCAACTCCGGAACTAAGGAAACTAGAAGCACGATCCGAGTTGCGGCTGGGGGAAACATGGGCGAAGCTCGGGCGCACCGATGACGGGCTGGTTGCCATGAGAAGGGCAGTGAGTACTTACCAGGAACTGGCCGATGCGGCGCCGGATTCGCCACTTGCGCAACGGCCGGTTGCCACGTCAGCTGCTGTCCTTGGGGATGTTCTCACAACAGCCGGACGGCACGCCGAAGCGGCCGACGCGTACCGCCGGGCGCTTTCTGTTGTCGAGTTGCTGGCGGCTGCCGATCCTCGCAACGCACAGTATGCTCGAGATGTCTGCACGTTTCTCGGCCGCCTCGGCGCTTCCCTGGCGAAGTCGGGACAGATGGTTGAGGGGCGCGCAGTCACTCGCCGGCTGGTGGAAACCCTCCGGCCCAGGGTGGCGCAGTCCGACGCCACGAAATTCGACTTGTATCAATACGCCTGGACACTAGTCACCACTCCGTACCTGGAGTTGCGGAATCCGCCGGAGGCATTGCGTGCGGCTGAAAGGCTGGCCGACCTGACAGGCCGCCGAGATCCCGCGCGGCTTGACGTGCTGGCGCGCGCATACGCGGCAACCGGTCAGACAGCCCGGGCGCTCGAGACCGATCTGGAGGCACTGCGGCTCTTACCGCCGGGGACGGCTTCCGAACTGCGCGCCGATCTGGAACGTCAGATACGCGACTTTCGACAGCGCAGGTAGATCGCTCCGGCAAGCCCGCTGAGTGCGAGCGCAGCCGTGGACGGCTCGGGCGTCTCGTCGCCGGACACTGCATTGGTGATGGTGCCATAGCCGTCGATCTGAGAGGACGCACCATTTGCGTAAAGTTCAATGGTGGTTCGAACATCGACCATGTTCACAGGGGACGGAAACTGTTCGGTATCGAAAAGAACGTTGTCCGGATTGCCAGGGCCGAAGTGTTCCACGGTGAGTGTTCGCACAATGCCGTTTTCGCAGCTGTTGCGGAACAGTCCGCCGATGCAAATGTTCGCGGTGATCCGTGCAACGCCAGGTGCCACCGGGCTGTTTGCGTCCATTTCCAGATTGAGGTCATCCAGAATGGGTGGAGGCGGATCAACGGTGTAGTCGAGAAATGCGCGAATTTTACCCGATCCCGTAACGCTGAACGCCGACGAAGTGAACGCTACCCCGACGCTGCTGGGTGTAAACATCGGTGTCACCAGCACATCTGCAGCGCTCACCGGGATATATCCGGTGTCCTGGACGCTGCTCCAGGCAAAATTCTTGAGCGTAAACGCACCGACGGCACAACCCTCGCTTTGTTGGGTATATATGGCGACGGATGCGGGCGCGCAGGCTATCGGAGCCGCAAGAGCCGCCGGGGATACCACTAAGATACTGATATAAAGAAGTTGGGATGCTCGCATTGCAAAGGCAGTATAGGAAAGTCCGCCTGGCATCGCGAGGTTAAAACGGTTTGTTTCCAGTTTCAAAGGAGCGTAGAATCTCACCATGAATCAGTCACGTCGAGATCTTCTGATTACCGCTACATCCGCGGCGCTGCCGCTTCAGGCTCAGAGCAGCGGAACGGGCATTCAAACCCGTGCGCTGGGCAAAACCGGGGTGCGGGTCTCCATGCTCGGCCTCGGCGGGCATCATCAGGCCCGACCAAAAGAAGAAAGCGAATCGTTCCGCATTGTTCACGCTGCTGTCGATGCCGGCATCACCTTTATGGACAATGCATGGGATTACCATGACGGCCGCGCCGAAGAAGTGATGGGCAAAGCGCTCGCAATGGACGGGTATCGGAAGAAGGTATTCCTGATGACCAAGGTCTGCGACCGCGACGGCGCCGGTGCCATGAAGCATCTGGAAGACAGCCTCCGCCGGCTCCGCACCGACGTGATCGATCTCTGGCAGTTCCACGAATGCAACTACTACAATGTGCCCGAGCATTTGATGGAAAAGGGCGGACTAAAGACAGCGCTCGAGGCAAAAAAACAGGGCAAGATCCGTTTCATCGGGTTCACCGGACACAAACACCCTCGCATACACAAGAAGATGCTGGCGCTGAATTTCCCGTGGGACACCTGCCAGATGCCAGTCAACGTGATGGACAACAGCTTTGAGAGCTTCCGTCATGAGGTGGTGCCGGAGTGCGTTAAGCGCAACATTGGTGTGATTGGGATGAAGGGCTGCGGTGGCGATGGCCGGATACTTACGGATAACGTCGCCAGCGTGGAGGAGTGCTACCGGTACTTCCTCTCGCAGCCGGTCAGCGTTCAGGTGGTCGGGCTTGCGTCCATGGCGGACCTCCAGCGTGCGATCGAAATCGCTCGCAAGTTCAGGCCGATGACTCCTGAGGAACTCAGGACGCTCTCGACGCGGCTGAAGGACGTTGCCGGCGACGGCCGTTATGAGCACTTCAAGACCACGCAGCGGTTCGACGCCGGGTATCACCGCAAGCAGCACGGATTTGCGGTCTAGCCCTTCTACAGCACCAGCAGATTGCGTCGCGCGTTACGGACATAGATCTCGATCCACTGGCCGCCTTCGTCCCACCGCACCACCGGGCTCAGGCCGAGTTTCTCTTCGATCTGGTCCGGCGCGATCTGGGGCTTGTAGAAGTAATACTCAGTGAGAAACCAGCGAATCCAGCCGGCGCGGAGGACGCCCCATGTCGGTTCCCAGGTGCGGGAGTAGACCACGAGAACGTCGACCTTGCCGGCAAGGGCGAGCACGGTCTCGGGGTTGAAATTGTCGATGCCGCGCACCTTCATGGGACGCGGGACATAGCCAAACTCGGGGCGGCGCAGCGCGTCGGGAAAGGGCCATGCGCTGACGATGGTTTTGTCGGGAAGTTCCTGCGCGCAGTAGTCGGCCGCACGCTGCTGCAGGTGGACGAACGATACGAATGCCGCGTTGTTTTCGAAAGGGTAGGCGAAGGGCGAGTTGATGAGAATCGCCGAGAGCAGACCTGCGGTGATGACGGTTGAGATTAGCAGGCGCCACGGGGCAGCGAGGACGGCGAGCGAGGCCGCTGCGGCGAGATAGAACAGCGGGATCACGGGCACCAGATAGCGTTCCAGCGCTGCTCCGCCGAGTACGGAAACCACGATGGTCTGCACCAGCGCAACTGTCGCCACAAGCGCCCATGCTCGGTTTCGAAAGATGCGGGTCCGCATCCATGCCAGGCCAATGGCCAGCGTGCCGAGGGCGTGCCAGTTGTCGACGAACAGGTAGAAGATGCGCCGGAAGACCGTGACCGGCAAACGCACGGGGTGAAGCTGGAACCAGACGTTGTAGTGCGTGAACTCGGCATTACCCAGCCAGTGGCCGGTGGAGGCGTGCAGCACGGTGAGCCACACAGCCAGCGCGCCCGCGGGGATGAAAAACAGCAGTGCTTCGCGGATGCGCCGCTCCCGGAGCAGCCAGCAGCCGAGGACGAATGGCACGGCGAGGCTCGACTCTTTGCAGAGGACCAGGAGTGTGCAACAGATCGCGCACGACAGCATGCGGCCGCGGAGGAACAGCCAGAGACCGGCGCAGGTGAACACCATCGCGGGCATATCGAGCTGGGCCATCATCGACTGCGCCCAGAACAGCGGCGAGCACAGCAGAAACAGGGGAGCGAAGATCGCGGGAGTGCCGGGGAGGTCGCGGCACAGTTCGATGGCAAGCACAAAGGTGGCGAGCACACCGAATGCGGCCAGGGCCAGCATCGCGACTCGCGTGGCCATGACCGAATAGCCCGCGATGGCCCACACGGATGCCAGATACGCCATCACGCCTGGTGGGTGAACGTTGGGCAAAGTGGTCTTCGGAACCCAGGCGTGAAGCTGCAGGATGTCGAGGCCGGCGGGGATAAACTGCCCCAGCTCATCCCAGAAATATGGCAGTCGCAATACCTGCGCATGAAGCGCCAGCAGCGCTCCGAAAAAAAGCAGATAAAATGCCGACCACGAATACAGCGTCCTTCGCAGGGCCGGGTTCATTCTGGATTGGTTACTGAATGGTCTTGCCCTGTTGCAGTCCCGCGTTCTGAGGCTCCAGGGCTATCTCGCCGAAGGTGGCCTCATACTGCGATATGTTCTGCTGCATTATGTTCAGCAGCGCTTTTGCCTGCTGAGGGCTTAGATAAACGCCCTGAAAGTTCTGAATATAAACCTGGTCCGGGGAATTCTGCGTCAGAGTTCCAAACAGCAGAAAGAAATCCCACAGGTTCACACGAACCTGCACGCTGTTGGCGTACGATTCGCGGTAATCGGCGGTGTTGTTCACCTGAATTTTAGGTTCGTTCATGCAGCCTCGTGGCTCCGGATGCGTCATGGCCGTCCTTTGCCAGAGTTCATGATACCGCGCGATGCCCTTTATCCGAGCTTCGGCGGCAGCTCCTCCATTGTGCCCCGCCACTGCAGCTGGCGCTCAATGTCATTGTGCATGCGGTAGGGCTTTCTTACCGCTGACACTTTCTCTCCGACGATGTCGATCCTGTCGGGATCGTACTGGCCGAGATGCGCCTGCCAGCAGTACATCAGATAGCCGGGATAGCCGGGGTCGATCCCCATTGCGTCGACACCGATGCGGTCGGCCGCGACGAAGTCAGTGGAAGCAATCGCGATGCGCGAGGCCACCGGGTTGCCCTGCGCGGGCCCGTTGCCTTCCATACCCTCGAAGCCGTCAATCACGTCGAGGTTCAGGTTATTCGAGAGGCGCTGCGCGGTCACCATGATGTCGTAATGCGTCTGGCGCACACCGCCGTGATACTTACGTTTGTCGTTCCATTTCGCCGTTTCACCTGGAGCCTGGTGCAGCGGCGCGCCAAGAGTCATGTTCTTGATGCCCAGGGTGGCCACGACAACATTGTGGGTCTTCATGCAGCCGGCTGACACAACGAATGCTTCGGGGTCGAGCAGGCGGGCCGCCAGTCGAACCGGCGTCGGATGCAGGTCCGCGTCCAGCACGGAAACCAGTTCGTATTTCGCTTCTTTATTCAGGTCGATGAGTTCGACCTTTCGCGATTTGTACTCGCCTGGGAGGGCGGTATAGCGGAAGTGCTCGAAGCCCTGCATGGTGTCGCCGGCGGACGATTCGGCAATGACTACCGGGCCTTTGAAGCGCTCCGTAAAGTAGTCGAGCATCCCACGCAGCGCGTCGGCATGCGTGGATGCCAGCTGGTTCACAGTGGATACGTTGTTGGGCTTGATGACAACGTATTTGCGTTTGCGAAGGACCGGCTGGATCTGGTCGTCGATGGCCTTCAGGGATTCGTAGATATTCTTGCGCCGGTCTTCTCCGTGCATTAATGCAACACGGGACCGGCGGGTGTACGGAGTTTCGGGCTGAGGCAACGGAACAGGTGCCTGAGCAGCCCAGTTGGCGGCAGAGGCTAACAACGAGCCCGTGCCGGCTGCGAGGAAATATCTTCTGGAGAGCGGGTGCGCCATGGGGCGTCTCCTGGTGACCATACTATACCCGTAGCGTGCGAAGCGATATAGTAGTCGTCAGGATCATTCACATGAACTCCGATGCTTCGAGGCGCTCCTTCCTCGTTGCAGGGCTGACCGCACCGGCTGCCCTGGGCTCGGCTTCGCAAACGCTGCCGCAAAAATCTTCTTCCAGTCCCAAGCTTGTCCCTGAAACGAAGTTCGAATATCGAACGCTCGGCAAGACCGGTCTAAAGCTCACCAGCGTGGGTTTCGGGACCATGATCACCAGCGACGGAACGGTGATCGAACGCGCTGCCGATATGGGCGTGAATTATTTCGATACAGCGCGGGGTTACCAGTCGGGCAACTGCGAGCGCATGGTCGGCGCCGCGCTCAAGAGTTACCGGAAGAAGATCGTACTCTCCACAAAGAGCGCGGCTCGCGACAAAGCCGGGCTGCTGGAACATCTGGAGACCAGCCTGAGGGAACTGCAGACCGACTGGGTCGACATCTGGTATCTCCACGCCAAGAGCAAGCCGTCTGACGTCACCGACGAAATGCTGGAAGCGCAGGCGATCGCGAAGAAGCAGGGCAAGATCCGGTTCGCGGGAATCAGCACGCACGGTGGCCAGACGGAACTGGTGCCGCATGTGATCGGACTGAAGCACTTCGACGTATTGCTCACCAGCTACAACTTCGCCATGGATCCGTCGATGAGCGCGGTTGTCGCGAGTGCCGCGCAGGCGGGCCTCGGCGTGGTTGGCATGAAGGTGATGGCTGGCGGTCAGCGCCGCGGGGCGTCGAGTGGCAGTGACAGGACGCGGGAGATACTGGGCCGCGACGGCGCGATGCTGGCTGCGCTGAAGTGGACCCTGAAGGACCGCAACGTCCACACCACCATTCCCAGCATCACGGATATCGATCAGCTGGATGAGAACCTTCGTGCGATGGGCTCGTCCTTTTCGGCCACGGATGAGAAAGTGCTCGCCGCACATCTGCGGCGCATCAGCCCCGATTATTGCCGCATGTGCGGCACCTGCACGGACATGTGTGACAAGGGACTGCCGGTCGCCGATATCCTGCGCTACTGGATGTACGCCGAGAATTACGGTGACTTTTCACTTGGTTTGTCGAATTACCGCGAGCTTTCTTCTGAGCTCGGGGGCGTTCGTTGCGGGGAGTGCACTTCGTGCTCCGTGCATTGTCCGAATGGCGTGCAGGTGGTCAGGCGGCTCAGCAGAGCTCAGGAGTGCTTCGCGTGATGTTGCGCGCTTCTCTTGCGGTTGTCGCACTGGCGTCGCTGGCCTGGAGTGAGGTGCCTGAGTGCAACCTGGCTCCTGGCTGGCAGCAGACGGGTCCTCGCCGCACGTATGAAGGCGAAAGCCTGTACGAGTACATGAATGGGAACTCGGAAGGGTACCTGATTTACGGTTTCAGAAAGATGGCCGGCGTGTCGTGCGGGAAGGACGGCGCAACGATCATCGTCGACGTGTCAGACATGGGCGATGCGGAGTCGGCGTTTGGGATTTTCTCAGCGAATCGGGATGTCCGCTCCGCGGCTGAGCCAATCGGTATGGGCGCGCAGGTGTTGCCTCGCAAGGTAATTCTGGCGAAAGGTCGGTATTATCTTGAAATTGCCGTCGAACCGGAGGGTGATTACCGGGAAATGCTGCGCGCGATGGCGGCAACGCTTGCGTCGCAGGTGCACGGCCGGACTACGCCGCCCGAAGCTTTGGCGTGGTTTCCGGTGCAGGGCCTGCAGAACGGATCACCGAGGCTGATCCCGCAGAGCGTGCTCGGCATACGAGCTCTGAAGCGCGGGTATGTCGCGCAGTATGAGAACGGGTCGAAGGCGTTTGTGGTGGCGGATGCGAGCCCTGAGGCTGCTGCCGCCACCATGGACAAGCTTAAGGCTCGGCTCACCGATGTCGGGGACCTGAAGGTCGGCGACGGCGGGTTCATGGGAAGAGATAAGTACCTCGGCACGATGGCGATTCTTCGCAAGGGTAGCTATGTGGCCGGGTACTCCGGTATTCCCGATTCTGTGAACGCAGCCGCGCTGTCCACCGCGCTCGCCGTCAAGATTCAGTAGCGGACTGGCAGGACGTTGAAGCAGCACGAATGCCACCCGATCGACGGCTGTCGAAGTGGCAAGATCGGACCCTGCGTTGGAGCACCGTCTTCGAACACAGACCAGGAGCCTGCGCGACTTAGAGATTGAGGGAGACGCCGACGTGCCCGCTGTCGCGAAATTGCCGAAAGAGCGTGAAATGGTGGGCGGTTAGGGATTCGAACCCCAGACCCCTTCGGTGTAAACGAAGTGCTCTAACCAGCTGAGCTAACCGCCCGCGATGTATTCTCTTGAGCTTACCATCCGTTCCTGCCCAAAAATCCTGAGAAGTTCCATGGTGGGATCGCACCTTCTCGACAGAAACTGATATGCCTGTAGTCACAGAAGATCGTAAACGAGCCATCTTGTCCGCCCTCGTGCAAATGGACAAACAGTTCGGCAAAGGCTCCGTCCTCCTTTTGGGCTCGAAAAGCGCCCTCCCGATTGCAGCAATCCCCAGCGGCTCGCTTGCCGTTGACTTCGCCCTCGGGGTCGGCGGATTCCCTCGCGGCCGCATCGTGGAGGTATTCGGTCCTGAATCCTCCGGCAAAACCACGCTCACGCTGCACATCATTGCTCAGGCGCAGAAACTGGGCGGATTCGCGGCTTTCATCGACGCTGAGCATGCGCTCGATCCTGGCTACGCCCGCGCACTCGGTGTCGACATCGACAACCTGATCGTGTCGCAGCCCGATTCCGGCGAGCAGGCGCTGGAAATCGCAGCCTCACTTGCTCAGACCGGAGCGGTCGACCTGATTGTGATTGACTCAGTTGCGGCCCTGGTACCGAAGGCGGAACTGGACGGCGAGATTGGCGACAGCTTCGTGGGACTTCAGGCGCGGCTGATGTCGCAGGCTCTGCGCAAGCTGACCGGACTGGTTTCGCGAACCAACACGTGCCTGGTCTTCATTAACCAGCTTCGCGAGAAGATTGGTGTCATGTTCGGCAACCCTGAAACCACCCCCGGGGGCCGAGCACTGAAGTTCTACGCCTCGATTCGGGTGGAGGTTCGCCGGTCGGCTGCCATTAAGGATGGCGACGTGATTGTTGGCAACCGCACCAAAGTAAAGATCGTGAAGAACAAGGTGGCGCCGCCCTTCAAAGAGGTAGAGGTAGACCTGATCCACGGGTTCGGCATCTCCCGGGAGTCCGATTTGCTGGACCTGGGCACCCTCCACGGTGTGGTAGAGAAGAGCGGTTCGTGGTTCAGCTACGCTGGCGAGCGCATCGGCCAGGGCCGTGAGAATGCACGTACGTTCCTGAAGGAACACCCCGAGACTGCCAACAAGCTGGAGGTGGCGGTTCGAGCGGCTCTGGGTATCCCGGACCCCACTCAAATGCCCGTCCGCGTGGCTGCGAGCGCCTGATACGTCCGGAAAACCTCGTTTTCACTGGGTTCCGAGCGGACCTAACATTACAAAGTACGGAAAATGGCCAGATTCTGGCCGTTTTCTCTTTACATCTCCGGAATCGTGGCTTATCATAAACTTGCATTTCAGGTCGAAAATGTTTTAGACAGACATTTCCGGCCCAAATTAGGGAGATCCACACCAATGGCTGAAGCAACAAGAATGACGCAGACGCAGATCATTCGCGAGTTGGCGGAAGACGCACAGATCCCGACGAAGGTCGCCAAGCAGATCCTGACCAAGTTCGCCGAGATGGCCGTTCGCGAAACCAAGAAGAAGGGTATGTTCGTGATGCCCGGCATCGGCCGCCTCGTGCGTGTCGAGCGCAAGGCTCGGACCGGCCGCAACCCTGCAACGGGTGAAGCGATCAAGATTCCGGCCAAGAAGGTCGTGAAGTTTCGGATCGCGAAGTCGGTAAAGGACGCGATTGTTCCGCCCAAGGTCGCCAAGGGCGCCAAATAACAGGCGAGAATCGAAAAACACGAAAAGCCCCACGGAACAGACACACGTGGGGCCTTTTGTTTTGAAAGTTGAAGACCCCGCGGTAAGTGCTTGCGGGGTCGTGGTTTCTAAAATACCGTTGAGCCGAGGGTGCTCCAGCCTGGGAGCATCCGGGGAAGCTTACGCCTGCTTCTTTTCTTCGACGGTCGCAGCCGGAGCCGGTTTCTCTTCCGACTTCATGGCATTCTTGAAGTTTTTGATACCTTCGCCCAGGCCCTTAGCCACTTCCGGGATTTTCTTGCCGCCGAACAACAAAACGGCTATACCCAAAATGACCATAAGCTCCGGCAATTGAAGTGTAGGCATCCTTCCTCCTATCCGGGACAATCCTATTGTACGGCATTGCGTGACAACAACGTCAAGGTGCAATACTGAACAGCGTATGGGGGCGTCGTCAATGCTCGCGCTAATGCTGCTGCTACAGCAAAGTCCAGCCCTCATCCAAAGCCCTGTGCGCGACGGGCTGGCCGAATATGGCCGCAAGAACTACGATCACGCCGTGGAGTTACTGCTCCCCGCTATTCCGAGTTTAAAGCCAGGTACCGGCGCTTACAACGAATCCGTGCTGGCACTGGGGCAAAGCTACTTCCTGACGGGCAAGTTCGGCGACTCCATTCCATGGCTGGAAAAGCGCGTGGAAAACAAACCGCGGCCCGAGGTGGAATACATGCTGGTGCAGGCCTGCCTGCAGGTGGGGCAGGTCGACAAAGCCAGAGCCGTGCTGGCGAAGCTTTACAACACGTCCCCTGACAGCGCCGCGGCGTGGTCATTGACCGGACGCATGCTGGTCCGTCTGGCACGGAACAAAGACGCTCTTCAGCAACTGGAGCGAGCGGCGGAAATCGATCCGAAGCATGCCGACACATGGCTGATGCTGGGCGAACTCAACCACTCCATGGGTCAGGCCGAGACTGCCGTGAAACAGTTCCAGACCGCCATTCAGCTGGACCCGGTTTCGCCGGCAGCATGGCTGGGACTGGGAGAAGCCCTGTCGAAACTGGAGCGCTGGACCGATGCGATTCCCGCGCTGCAGAAGAGCATCTGGCTGAACCCGCATATCGCTCCGCCGTACGCTGCGCTGGGCAAAGCGTACCTTCGTGTGAAGTCGTACCCAAATGCGGAAACGATGCTCCGCAAAGCACTGGAGCTGGATCCTAAGAACGCGACCGCGTCGAACCTGCTGCAGCAGACTTTACGGCAGGCGAACCGATAGCGGCATCTGGATCTTCTTCCTGTTTCGGTCCACCACATCGAAGGGCGCCGTCGAGATGGGAGTGATCTTCATTTCCTTACCGTCGATTTCGACGCTGAGGAACTGATTCACCGCAGCCCAACCCTCGATCTCAGCCTTCTGCATGACCTTGCGCACGTCGCCCTGGCGGAGCTCGCCGCCCGAGCCCGAGACCACATAGCGGATGCCGCCGGTCGCGCGATTCACGGCACTGTGCTGGTAATTATGCTCGTGGCCGTTGAACACCACTTTCACGCCGTTGGTCTCAAATATCTTCAGCCAGTGCTCCAGGTCTTGCTTCGCCGCGGGGTGCCGTGGGCCCGCGTTGAACGGAGGATTGTGGAAATACGGAACTTTCCAGGGCGCCTGGGACTGCTTCAGATTCTCCTGAAGCCACTTCGACTGGTCGCCGTTCTCCAGAAAAGCCGGGCGCGTCGGCCCAGTCTCGGCGTTGGTGGTGGAGTCCAGCGCGAAGAAATCGACGAATCCGCCGTAGGAGAAGCGGTAGTAGCGGGCTGGCTGCGGGCTGGGGAAGAAGAAGTTGTCGAGATACTGGGCCAGGTCGCCGCGAGCCTCGGTCTCATTTCCGTCGTGATTGCCGAGTGAGGCGTAAAACGGAATGCGGGCGAGCAGGGGCGCATAGGGCTCGAAGAATTTGGTGTCCCAGTCTCTGTCTTTGTCCCCTGTTTTGCTGAACCGCAGCGCGAACCCGAACACGCCGTAGATGTTGTCGCCTGTGGTGATGACGAAGCGTACGGGGTTGTCGCCCTGCAGCCGCTCCATCTCCTGGGCCATCGCCCTGCCAATGCCGGCCTGAGCCGAGTCTCCGGAGCCCCAGTCACCGATCACGAAAAACCGTAGTTTGTCGCTCTTTTCGGGCCACGTCCGGATCTTCGAGCCGCCGATTTTGCGGCCGTCCAGCGTCAGTTCCCATGGGTACTCGGTGTCGGGGGTTAGACCGCTGACGACGGTCCAGTTCTTGTCCGGGACCACAGTCTCTGTAGTCCCGACGCGCACTTTCACAGCGCCAATCGGGCGTGAGCTGCGCCCGATCGTGTTATCGCCCGCGGTGGTGCCCCAGGCCAGCGTCACGTGATCGGTCCCTATCTCACCGACGTAGGTGTGCACCTTCTGCGCCGAAACGCAGGCGGCGCCTATCAGGAGCAGGATCGGGAGTCGTTTCACTATCATCGCTTCATACTTATTATAGAATCGGTCGGCCACGTACGTTCGACGCCAACCACCTGCATTTCCTCGCCTCGGCGACGCAGATAAACCGTAACCGTCATTTGCGGATTGCCTGAGGAAATCTCGGCCGCCACATACCGCGACTGTGAGCGCGGCACCGCCGTGCCTGTGGACGCGCCTGGGATCGGGGTTCGGCGCTCGGTTTCATTGTCGAAGTCCGACCAGGCGACGGTGTAGGAGCGGTCGGCCCAGTATTTGTAAACCGCGCCCAGATCGTCAAACGCCAGGCGGCCATTCTCCACGCGGATGTTGTCGAGCGGCAGCACTTTGGAGAACCAAGTCTGGCCGATCTTGCGCTGGCGCTCCATCAGCACTCGCACCAGATAATCCTGGCCTTCTTTGCTGCTGTACTCTGACGTTGCGACAATCGCCCGAACCTCAGGCTCGGTGAACTTCATGATCGTCTTCGCCGCCCAGAACGCGTCGTCGGGGAGCAGGTTCACCATCGCCGGGCTGTAGTAGTTGGGCTTCCATTCCTCGGGATCGAACACCTTCGATTCGAGCCGCCCTGCCTGATCCACGTAGTCGTAATCGGCCCGAACCCACGCCGGAGCGGCGAGCCCGAAGGTGAAGAACGATCGGGCCGAGTCCTTCCAGTCGAGGAGATAAACGAAACCGGCGCGCGGGCTTTTCGGCTCGAATGCCTCGGCGCCGAAGGCCGCGCTGAAATCGATCAGGTGATGCCGCACGTGCTTTACGCCGCCCGCCGTCACCACGGTGTCGAGCCCGTTCAGCGATTTGGCGTCGGTGTGCTGCACCCACGAATTGAATACGCGCAGAGCACGCAGGGCTCGAAGATGTTCGTGTGGCCAGATGTCGTTGGGATCGTCGGCGCGAACTCCGTTGTACTTCCACGGGCCCACCGGCTGACCTTCCAGATAGGCGCTGGCGACGGCGCGGAACCGGTTCTGCGAATCGCGCGGCACCTGCTTCATAATGTCGTCGATATCTTCCTGCCGCAGATCTCGCTCCTGGCCGCGCTGGTCGATAAACTTCGTCCCTTTGCCAACCACCAGCTGCTCCAGAGGAAAGTACACGATGAAGTTCTGCGGAACCCAGTAGCCGAATGCCCAGTAGAACTTGCTTCCCATCACATCGGCTCCGGTGCCGAGCTCATGGGCCTGCGCCACGTCGAACTTTAGCTGATACCTGCGGCCCGTGGAATCCTTCACTGTAAAGCCCGGGGTTACACCTTCGGTCTTGGCCGACGTCACTTCCCACCTTCCGTTCATCGAAGGCGTGGGCGCGTATCCGGCGCCGCGAACCAGTTCCTCAATGGACATGCGCCGCTTGCCGTGGCGATTCACGTACCAGGCATTGTCGGGCACTTCATCGGTGGTGCTGATATCTTTGGCGCGCACCGGTTTCGAGGGCACGATCTTCTCACCCGGCTTGCCTAAGGTGTTTTGGAAATAGTCGTAAATCTCGCTCGCTTTGCGCCGCCGGATATCGCCCACTGGCTTCGGCTTCGGCTCCCGCAGCAGCGGGTCGTCATCATAAAACTTCTTCGCCTGAGCCTGTTGAGGAAGCGCTGTCAGCCACAATGCGAGCCCGGCGGCCGCCACTAAAATATGTTGTTGAACTTGACCCATACCATGAATCCTTCGTGGCTGAAACCAGCGTCCACGCGCATCACGACAGCATTGCGGGCGTTGAACCGCATACCAATTCCGTACGATCCCTCCATGTCGCGCACGTTCCACTGCTTCTTAGAATGGAACACCTTGCCCGCATCGGCGAACACCGCCATGTCGAGGCCGGCGAATATCTCATAGCGATACTCGGCGTTGAACAAAATCAGATTGTCGTCGTGAAACCGAAACGGCCGGAAGCCTCGCAAGTCGTTGGATCCGCCGAGCACCGGCTGCAGGTAGAAAGGCACCTGCTGCCCGGGATTCTTGTATGTCAGCTCGGACCGGCCACGCAGTGCGATGACGCGCCGCTTGTTGAAGAACGGAATATACTGCTGCGCCTCCATGTTCAGGCGCCTGTGTGTATTCATTCTCAAATCGGTGTCTTTGTTGTAGATCAGGTCGGCCCGCAGCAGAGTGCCCGATCTGGGACCGCCGGCGACGTCGCGCGTATCGACTGCCGCAAACACGCTGCCCTGCAGAAAGTCGGTCTGACGCTGAATGCCCGGGGTCTGCGCTTCGGTATATGAACGGTCGGTCGAGACGAAGCGCTCATGCGTACCCGGGCCGATGTTGACCTGGAGCAGATCGCCCGTCACGCCCATGTAGACCTGCCGAACCGGGCGAACGCCGACCGTGAATCCGAACATGTTGTCTTCCAGCCTGTAGCTGCTCCGGCCGGTTCTCTTCGAATCGGGACCAGGCCCGTAGTACTGCATGTGCGGGTAGTTGCGATGCCGCGCGCCCAGGCTGACAAACACGTGATTGTCGGCGAGCCTGGGAAATGCGAGCTCGGTGTCATACAACTGATAGCGACTGGTGGAGAACTGTGTAGTGACGCGAAAGCTGACATCGCCGCCTCTAATATCCGTACGCAGAAATTCCGGCCCGAATGCAAAACCCGAGCCTGTTACCAACGCCCCAACGCGCGGCCGGAGGCCGTGCCAGCCATATCTCCATTTGTCCAGCAGGCGGCGCTCTTTGACTACGATTAACGCCTGCTCAATCCCCGACTTCTCTTCTGCCGGTGGATTCTTTTGTTTTTCTGCCCGAGCTTCTTCAATCAACGCACTGCGAGTTGATGTCTCCTGAGCCCCAGGAAGGCCTGACGCAACAATCAAGGCGGCCAGCACGCGCCCGAACGATGTATTCATCTGCGCTCTTTTAATCTTATTTTAAGGAACATTGATCGACGGAGTTTTTCGGGGCAGCCCCGTGATTGTGGCCTCGTCACCTTTGGCCCTGATCTCCGATTCGAAGAACCTCACTATTAGATCGCGTCGAAACAGGACAGAAGAGATCTCTTCCGCACGAAGCCATGGTCCTGCTTCACGTTTTATATCCGCTGCCTTGAGATTCCGCAGCGCCTGTAAGAGCTGCGCATCAATTCTGCGGAGTGGTTCTACGGTCATCAGGGCACGTGTGAGACGAAACCCGCGCGTGTGGTCGATCATCCAGAGTTTCCATTCTGGCGTGATCAGCAGGTTTCCCTGATTGCGATCTGTGTTATAGATCATCTGGTCAAACACGCGGACCGCGTTCAGTTGGTTCACCCAGCCGTCGCTGGCCGGCGGCTTGATGTTCTTCTCGCGCCGCTTCGCTTCATCCATCCAGATGTTGTCGACCCACCAGGTGACCGAGCACAGCTTCCCGTCGACATTGCGCTCCACCGACATCGGGATGTTTTTGATCCCGATCAGCCGTCCGACACGATAGGCGGCTACGTTGAACTTCCACGAATCGCGGAAGTTTTTCTCCACCGTGCCTTCAGCCCCCTTCCACACGGGCTTGTAGACATCGACGCACTGGACCTGGGCGTCATGTGTGAGACCGGCGTCGGACAGGGACGCTTTGCCGGCGCCGGTTGAGCCTTCGCCCAACAGCGTTGAACTGACGATCGGGGCGGTCTTGAGAAACCGCTCCATCTGCTCATCGGACAGTTGCGGTTCAGGCTTGAGGGCAGGTGGCTGAGCCGCCTCCTGACCCAAAATCAGAGGGCAAAGACAAAGCAAAAGTGTGGCTACAAGACGAGCAGGCATCAGGGAAGCAACTCCACACTGGAGACGCTCTCCCGCACCGTCCTGTTACTTAAGCCGTTATGCTTTCCTTTACTGCTGCCGCTGTTGACCTGCACCGGAGCCCGATTCGCGGGCCAGACGGACCCTTGCGCCTTCCAGCTTTTTCTGAACTTTCGCCATTTCGGTGCTGTCGGCTTCGCTCGCCGAGGCGTTTTGCCATTCCGTGAGCGACTTCTGCCACTGCGCGATGGCGTCTTTCAGCTTACCCTTTTTGAAGTACACATCGCCGAGGTGATCGTGTACGGTCGGGTCCTTGCTGAAACGCTCGATGGCGCGCTGCAGGTTGCGCTCTGCCTGGTCCAGATCGTTCATCCGGTAGTACACCCAGCCGAGGCTGTCGAGATATGCCCCGTTCTCCGGGTCGATATCCACGGCCTGGCGGATGAGAGTCAGAGCCTCCGGCAGACGCACATTGCGGTCGGCCAGCATGTAGCCAAGGTAGTTCAGCGCCGACGTGTTCTTCGGATTCATGTCCAGGACTTTGCGGAATTCCTTCTCCGCATTGTCGAAGTCCTTCATCTTTTCGAACATGGCGCCGCGCATGAACGCGACGCTCTCTTTGTCGTCCTTATCCGTGCTCAGCTTGTCGGCCTCATCGATGGCCTTGCGCATCTCGGTGAAGTTCTTACCCTTCTCGTAGATCTGCGCCAGCGTGATCCAGGTCTCGCGGTCGGACTTGCCGTCGAACAACTTTTTCGCTTCGGCTGCTGCTTCGTCTGTCTTTCCTGTGTCGGCAAGAATGGACGCGCGCACGCTGCGCACGGCACGGTCGTCAGGGAACTTCTTTGCCGCGGCGCTCGCTTCGTCCAGAGCTTTTGTGTACTGCTTCGCCAGACGCCACGTATCGGCGATCTGCGCCGCGACCCTTGGTGCCGCATTCGGTTCCAGCTCGCCGATCTGACGATAGCTCTCAACAGCCTTGTCCCACTGGTCGGCCATGCGGTACATACCGGCCAGTCTCTCCAGCAGGACGATCCGGTTGGTGCGCTCGCCAGCACTGTACGTGCGCTTCGTGGTACCGGTGAGCAGCACGTTCATCGCGGCCAGGGCCTCGGCCTGCTTGCCCTGCGCTTCCAGCAGCGCAACGTTGTTGTAGCGGACTTCCAGGTTGTTCGATTCGATCTCGACGGCCTTCTGACCCGCTTCGGCAGCCTTCGTAAAATCTCGCTTCTGGCGGTAAATCTGCGAGACTCGCAGCCAGGACTGCCAGTCTTTCTTGTCCGAGGCGGCGATCGCGGTGAACTGCTTCAGAGCTTCGTCCAGCTGATCGGCCAGCATCAGATTTTGCGCATAGGCGCGGCGGACGTCGATGTTGTCGGGCGCCACTTCCAGCGTCCGGCGCAGCGTTTCGGCCGCCATCGGGTAATCGCGCATCTGCTCATATTGCGACGCGAGGGCCGTCAGCGTGCGCAGCGACGGGCTCTTTTCCGCCACACGGCGCAGCAGATCGGTCGATTCTTTGGTGTTGCCGAGGTCCGCGTAAACGATGGCGAGGCCGGTGAGCGCGTCCTCATTGTTGGGGTCGTTCTCGAGAACCAGCTTGTAGGCTTTCTCCGATTCGACAGAGTTCTGCGCTACTTTTTGCAGGCGGCCCAGAAGCAGCAGCGCCTCAATGTCCTTCGGTTCAGCCTTTGCAATGATGTCGTACTGCTCAATCGCTTTTTTGAGCATGGTCTCGTCGACCTTGCCCTGCTGCGAATCGCCGATCATCCGGGTATAGATGCGGCCCAGAATGCGGCGCGAGTTCAGGTCCTTCGGGTTCGCCTTGAGCGCTTCCTCAGCTTCGGTCACCGCTTCGCGCAGCCGGCCTGACTGGACATACAAATCCGAGAGCTCTTCGGCCAGGAAACTGGCGTCGGGATCTTCCCTCATCGCGAGACGGTAGTTCTCGATCGCTTTATTCAGGTACTCGCCTTTGTTTCCGTAAGCGCCAGCCAGTTCCGTGTACAGGTGGCCGAGCGAAAAGTGGTAGTAGGCCGAGGCCTTGTCCACTTTCTCCGCCTGAGGCGCCGCCTTCTTCCCGGGGGCGGCAGTCTGTGCCACGGCGGGAAAGGCGCTCAGGACAACTGCTGTGAGCGGGAGAAGAATCCGATGTTTCATTGGACGATGGGGCAAGTAGGCCGCAGACCTCTGTTGAAATTATATTGCAAAATGGCTGGTTCAGCGGGCCCGGCCATGACGATAGGACGGACGCCGTACGCCAGAGTTACAAGAAAGTGGCCAAACTATTGTGAAGAAGTGTCAAAAGTACCCGCGTCGACGGCTGCTCCGTCCTCCACGGTAGCTGTGTTGTACTTCCCCGAGAACTTGCCTTCCTTTACCGTTCCCTTCAGCGTTGAACGCAACTTATACCCCTGAAGGATGAAATCATAAGCCAGTTCGATGCTTTCTCCTTCGATCTTCGTGCTGACATTGGTACACGGTACTTCCTGTCCCGAAAGCGTGAAAACGGCCTTTGCGTCCGGTTTCAGGGTGAAGCGGATCTCGCCGCCGCTGCCGCTGCTGTCGCTGGTCCACTTACCTTTGTATGAGTCGGCTCCGAAGAGCAGGACTGCCGTCAGCAGTGTTAAAAGCACAATCCGCATGGGGTAGAACGTAGCACAATCAGCGGGGTCGGCGCAGAATCGCGAGGCCGAGAGGGACGGCGAGCAGGAGCGCCGTGGCTGGTTCGGGGGTCGGCGTGATGGTCACCACCAGACACTGCTGGCATCCTGCCTGCCCGGAGATCCCGTTCGCGCCGGTGCCAATAGCGAGTGAGCTGATGAAGCTTCCCGGGCTGGCGGCGTCGGGGACCTGGGCGTTGACGATCACGCCGTCGGGCGAGGGCAACGGCGGGCCGAACTCGAACGCAATCAACTGCAGAGCCGTGCTGCTGAAGCTGATGTAAGAGTTGGCCAGGCGCAGCGGATACCCGGCGTACTCGGGCGGATCGACGGCGGTGATCCGGGCGTCGTCGAGGAAGAATGTGTAAGGACCCGCAGCGGGGAAGTCGCCCGTGTAGTCGATGCGCATGACCGAGGCCGGAAGGGGATCCGGGACAAACGGGCCGCCCGAGGTGATTGGCAGCGACGGCACTGCAAACTCCATCCGATACGTGACCGTCGCAGCCGGGGCCGTGACGGCGGCAAGAAAGAGACCCAGCAGAGCGAGTCGCATTTGCAGCAGTATAAGAAAACTTTCCTTATTTCGTCTGTCGTTTTACACGCTTTTTAGCCGTCAAAAGCTCGCGCGGGAATGCCTGTTCCCGAAGGGGATAAACTAAAGGTTGGAATTTCACAGACTTCTGCTACTCTTCGCAGCGGCGTGCCTGGTGGGCCGCCCGGCTGACACTGGCGCGTCGAAGCCAGCCCCTGCCCCACCCGCGGCTCGGCGACTCACCTCCACGGCAGCCCGGAATGAGAACGTGGCGATCTGGGCCATCGACAACAACGCTGTTAAAGAGGCCAATATTCGCGTCGGCACCCGGCCCACGGTTCGCGACTTCGGCGTGCTGGAGAGTGGCTATTTTGCGGCTGAGCACGGGCAGGCGCCGTCGGAAACTCTGCTGATTCCCGCGATTCCGGCGCGCATCCCTTCCTGGCACCTGGAATTGTTCGACAACCTGCAGAACAGCGTTTTCAACGCCCGCACGTTCTTTCAGGTGGGAGGCGTCAAGCCGTCGCACCGCAATCACTTTGGGTTCCGCGCCACCGCGGAGGTCAGGCGCCTCGGGTTCGTGACGCTGACCGGGTTCCAGCGGCAGATTCGGGGCATGGTGAACGGCAACGTGCTGGTGCCGCTGGCTTCAGAGCGAACACCGACCGCTACCGACCCTGCTACCCGCGCTCTGGTGCAGCGGTTCCTCGACGCTTATCCGAACCAACTCCCCAACCGCCTCGACTTTGACTCCAGGGCGCTGAATACCAACGCGCCGCAGACCATCAACGAGACCGACGGGACCATCCGGCTCGACCGGGGCCCGCTTACCGCGAGTTACAGCGTGAATCGCGCGAAAACGTCGGCGTTCCAGCTGGTGGCTGGCCAGAATCCGGACAGCGATGTCCACACTAACCGGGCGAAGCTCACGTTCCGGCATGCTTTCGGCGCCGCGACAGACCTTGTGCTCGGCGCGGGGTTCAGCCGTGTCCGTTCCCTGCTCCTCGCCGAGCCGAATTCCGTAGGCCCGCGCGTTCGCTTCGGGTATCAGATTGAGGAGCTTGGACCGGACAGCCAGTTTCCGGTTAACCGCGCGCTGAACAGCTTTCGATACGGCGCGCAGGTGGGGCACCGGGCTGGGAAACACACCTGGATCGCCGGTGGCGACGTCACGCGCTGGCAGCTCAACGGCCTTGAGACCAACAACCTGCGAGGCCAGTTTCAGTTCTCGAACAATTTCGGCCGGACCGCGCTCCAAAATCTGCTGATGGGAACAGCCACGGCTTACGAGGTCACCATCGGCGACCTGAACCGCGGCTATCGCAACTGGAACGGCGGGTTGTATGTGGGCGACAACTGGAAGGTGCGGCCGAATCTTCAGGTTTCGCTGGGGCTGCGCTGGGCATTCGATTCCACGCCGGCCGAGATCCGCGCCCGCGAAGTTTTCCCGTACGGCTGCGACTGCAACAACTTCAGCCCGCGTGTGTCTCTGGCGTGGTCGATGCCTGGCAAGTGGGTGCTGCGCGCCGCCGGGACCGTGTCGTACGCGCCGATTCAGCCCGTCACCTGGCAGCAGCTTCGGAACAACACGCCGCTGGTTCGGGTGCTACAGGTGCAAAATCCCGATCTGGTGAAACCACTGGCGGGGGCCAATCTGAACCGCGTGTCGCCGACGCAGCTGAGTCCGGACCTGACGTCGCCCTACTCCAGCCAGTACAACCTCACGCTGGAGCGCAAGCTCAGCCAGTACGTGGTTCGCGCGGGGTATCTGGGCAGCCGCAGCTACAAGATGATGAACTCCTGGATCACCAACCGCGCGCAGCCGATGGCAGGCATTCCGCTCACCACCGCCACCATCGACCAGCGTCGCGCCGACCCTCGCTACTACGAGGTGAGGACGATTACCAACGGCGGCAACGCCTGGTTCGACGCCGCCATGTTTACGGTTGAACTGCCGCAACGGCGCGGGTTCCAGGCCTCGACTACGTATATCTTCAGCAAGGCGCTGGACGCTGGCGCCGATTTCACTACCACTGCCGCGAACCGCGACCTGTCGGCCAGACGGTCGCAGTCCGAGTTCGACGCGTACGGCGACCGCAAGAGCCTGAGCGATTTCGATTCGCCGCACTCGTTCTCGGTCGACTGGTCCTGGCAGATTCCGGGCTCGAGACACCTGCTGACTCGCGGCTGGCAGTTCAGCGGCGCTGCTTTGTTAAAGAAGGGCACACCGCTGACGCTGTTCGTCGGCTCTGACGGGCCAGGTTTCGGGAACGTGGACGGCAGCGCCAGCGACCGGCCCAGCATCGTCAATCCGTCGATTTTGGGGATGACGATCAGCGATCCGAACACTGCGGCAGCGATCATTAGCCGGGACAACTTCGACTACATCCACCCTGGCGAGTTACGCGGCAGCCTGGGGCGCAACACGTTTCGCAAAGCTGCGATTCGTAATGTGAACGCCGCGATTTCCCGGCAGTGGACGTTCCACGGCTGGCGGGAATGGTCGGCGCTGTTCCGCGCGGAGGCTTACAACGTGACCAACACCGCGCAGTTTGACGAACCGCAGCGCAACCTGACCTCGCCGTCGTTTGGGCGCATTACCAACACGCTGAATGACGGTCGCGTGTTTCAGCTTTCCCTGCGCATACTGATGTAGAGAAGGAGGGCGCCGTGCTCACGGAGATCGTCGAAGCGATTCGCTACGAAGCCGAACTGAGCAGCGTGCCCACGCAGTGGCCCATTGAAGAAGCGCGGCAGATGGGCGCACTGTGGAAAGTCGGCCTTTCGCCGCGCACCATCAACGATCATCTGGACGAGAGCTTCGAAGGCGCGGGAGCCTGGTGGGCGGGGCCGCCGCGTGGCAGTGGCGACGTGCTGGCGGTGGCTCCCGACGAGTTCGAAGTAGTGGTGCGGTATGCGAGCACTCCGGTGCCTGGTGTCGGACTGCTGAGCCTGTATCCGCCCCGGTTTCTCGATACGCTCGCCGGGTTGTATGAGAGCCCGTTTCGTGGACGTCGCTTCCTGGAGGTGTTGGCGGAACTGGAGACCTCCAGCGCCGAGCCTCGGTTTCAGGCGCCGTCGCCCGATGCCTTTCCCGAACTCCGCCGGGCTCAGCGGGAGGCATTCGAACTGCTGCGCTACCGATTCGCTTACCTGTGGGGGCCGCCGGGTACGGGTAAGACGCACACGCTGGGGACGATGGTGGCGGCATTTCTGCAGGAGAACCCGGGCAAGCGCGTCCTGCTGATCTCTTCCACGAACACGGCGGTCGATCTGTCCCTGGTGTCGGTGGATACGGCGCTGGCGCGGCTGCCCGAATCGATGGACGATGTGTGGCAACTGCGACGCGCGTGCAAACGCGTCGGCGTACATTTTCACGCGCGCCACTACGACCGCCGGGAGCACCTGCTGCCCCGCTTTAACCCAGAGCTGGTCCGCGAGATCGCGCGGCTACAGGGTTCGCGTCCCGAGCCGTCGGACATGCAGGCGTATCTCGAGTGGAAAGAGCGCATCGAGAAGCTGCAGACGGAATTGCGGTCGGTGGCGCGCGACGTGTTCAGCCAGTCGCGTCTGGTGGCGATGACGTGCGCCCGCGGAGAGTTCTCCTTCACGGACCTGGAGGACATCGGCCCGTTCGATCTGGTGGTGTTCGATGAGGCCAGCCAGGTGGGGCTCGCGCACATTCTGCCGTTCCTGACCGTCGCCGAACAGGCGCTGTTTGCCGGCGATCCGCGCCAGCTGGCCCCCATCGTGCGGGCTGAGGATCGGGAAGTCCGGCGATGGCTGGGGCGCACGGCTTTCGACTTTATGGACGTGTCGCGGGCGAACGCTGTCATCCTGGATGAGCAGTCGCGGATGGCCGAGCCCATTTCCCACATCGTCAGCGATGCGTTCTACGACGGGCGTCTGAAGGTCTGCGCCCGTGCTGCCGCCGATCCGCGCTGGCGGCGCGACCGGGCCGGAGCTGCGGTCGAGATATTGAAGATCCCGGCCGAAGGCCGCGGCACAAAGACCGGGTATTGCCGCGCCGAGTCCGCGGTGCGGATCGCTGAGGCCGTGCGAGAGGCGCTGCGCACGTTCGCCGCCAAAGAGATCGCCGTCATCACTCCGTACCGGCTCCAGCGCCACCTCATCCGGAAGGAGCTGCTGCTTCTCGGCATCCGCAACGTGGAGGTTCAGACCGTCCACCGGTCTCAGGGGAGCGAGCGCCGGGCGATCTTCTTCGACCCGGTTCTCGGTAGCCACCGGGCCGTATCCGACCGGCTGGTGAACGTCGCGCTGAGCCGCGCGCAGGCCCGACTCGTCATCGCGTTCTCGCGTGGCGATCTGCTGAATCCGCGCCTCGCCCGGATCTACGAGCTGTGCGCCAGGCCTATGCAATACAACGTGTTATCGTGAAAGCGAGGCATCATTGTCACGCATTTCCTTCGCTTTTCGAAGCTTTTTCGCGATCTTGTTCGGTGATGGGCTGCCTGCCGATGTTGCAGGCGCGTTCGGTTATGTCCGTCCTTCGGATGTGAAACCGCCGGCTCCCGAGGTAAGGACCAGCGACGGGGCACTGCAAATGCTTGCCATCCTGCAGCGGGACGCCCGGCTGATCGACTTTCTGATGGAAGATATCTCGGCAGCTTCCGACGATCAAATAGGGGCGGCGGTTCGGTCTTTGCATGAACAGGGCC
This sequence comes from Bryobacteraceae bacterium, assembly GCA_034408745.1. Lineage (GTDB taxonomy): Bacteria > Acidobacteriota > Terriglobia > Bryobacterales > Bryobacteraceae > JAWXCM01. The sequence continues at coordinate 2,764 of JAWXCM010000177.1, read as the reverse complement.
GGGCATCGCTGACGCGGTACGTTTCGCTCAAGCCTGTGATCGACGGCGTGGAACACACCGTCACCAAAGTGGATTCCCGAGACCCGAACAGCGTGAAGCTGCTGGGCAACGTGCCCGCGGACGGCAAAGTCTCGCAGGGCATCCTGCGCCACAAGGGCTGGAAGGTGGATCGCGTAGATCTGCCAAAAATTGCGGGAGGCCAGAGCATGATGGTGCTGGCGCCCGCTGAAGTGGAAATCGAGTAGCACTACCTTGCGTTACATCATTGGAATCGATCTTGGTACCACCAACTGCGCGCTGTCGTATCTGGACGCGACGGTTGAAGAAGGCGCGCAGGTGCAGCAGTTCGCTATCCCGCAACTGACCAATCCTGGCGAAGTCCGCGACGAATCTCTGCTGCCGTCGTTCCTTTACATGCCTGGGCCCTCGGAGTTTCCGCAGGAGTCGCTGGCACTGCCGTGGAATGAGACGCCGGTGGCGTTCGCCGGACAACTGGCGCAGAAGCGGGGCGCGGAGAACGCGGGCAGGCTGGTGGCGTCGGCGAAGTCGTGGCTCTCGTATGGCGGTGTCGACCGGACGTCGGCTCTGCTGCCTGTCGCGGCGCCTGACGGGGTCGGCAGGATCTCCCCGGTGGCGGCTTCGAAGGCGTATCTCGACCATCTGCGGGAGGCGTGGAACCTGCGCTTCCCCGAAGACCGGTTCGAGGATCAGGCGGTTCTGGTGACGGTACCCGCGTCGTTTGACGCGGTGGCTCGCGACCTGACGTCGCACGCGGCGGATGAGGCTGGGTACAAGAACCTGGTGCTGCTGGAAGAGCCGCAGGCCGCGTTCTACTCCTGGCTGGAATCCAATCCGAACTGGCGGGAGAAGGTCGGGGTTGGCGATCTGATCCTGGTGGTCGACATTGGCGGCGGCACCACTGACTTCACGTTGATTTCTGTGATGGAAGAGGCCGGTGAGCTGCGGCTGGAACGCCTCGCTGTCGGCGAACACATCCTGCTGGGTGGCGACAACATGGATCTCGCTCTGGCGCGTGTGGTCGAGGCGCAGCTACAGGCAAAGGGCACGAAGCTCGATTCGATGCAGCTCAACGCGCTGTGGCAGCAGTGCCGCATCGCGAAGGAGAAGCTGCTGGACCCGGCCACCGAGGGGAACGAACACGGCGTCACGATTCTGGGGCGCGGCACGGGTCTGGTGGGCGGGACTATCAAGTCGAACGTGAGCCGGGATCAGGTGACCTCGACGCTGCTGGAAGGGTTTTTCCCGTGGGCGGGCAAGCAGGAGTTGCCGCAGGCCCGGCGACGCGCCGGGTTGCAGGAGATCGGTCTGCCATACGCGGCGGACGCTGCGATTACGCGGCATCTGGCGAAGTTCCTGGGGGCTCAGCAGGGTGGCTTCGCGGCGCCGACTCATGTGCTGTTCAACGGTGGCGTTCTACGCGCGGGACTGGTGCGGGAGCGGGTTGTCGGTGTGTTGAACTCATGGCTCGACAAGCCGGTGAAGGTTCTGGAAGGCGAGGATCTGATGCACGCGGTCTCACGCGGCGCTGCCTACTACGGGCTGGCGCGGCGGGGCCGTGGAGTGCGAATTCGCGGCGGTGTGCCCCGGACGTATTACGTCGGCATTGAGACCTCGATGCCGGCGGTGCCTGGTCTGCCGGCTCCGATGAAGGCGATGACGGTGGCGCCGTTCGGCATGGAAGAAGGCACCGACCTGACGTTCCCGGACCGCGAGTTTGGCCTGATCGTCGGCGAACCGGCTGAGTTCCGCTTCTTCACTTCGGCGTCGCGCAAGAAGGACGCCGCGGGGTCGATGCTGGAGCAGATCACCGACGAACTGGAAGAGCTGTCGCCGGTAGAAGTGAACCTCCCCGCTGATGCGGGAGGGCAGGTTGTGCGGGTCACGCTGGAGACGGTGGTGACCGAAACGGGCGTGTTGCAGTTGTGGTGCGTGGCTCGGGACGGGCGCCGGTGGAAACTGGAGTTTAACGTTCGCGAGCGCGTTCAATGAACATTGGCATAGACCTTGGGACCACGAACTCGGCGGTGGCATGGATTGACCCCGCCGAAGCCGAAGACACCGATTTTCCGCCCATCCACATTCTTGAGGTTTCGCAGCATGTGAGGCAGGGCTCTGTAGAGCCGCAACGCACGCTGCCGTCGTTCCTGTTCCTGGGAGACAGCGGCGAGACCTACACCGGCGTGTATGCGCGGGAGCAGGGCGCGCTGGTTCCGACGCGGTCGGTGCACTCGGCGAAGTCGTGGCTGTCGAACCCGGACGTGGACCGGACGGCGAAGATACTGCCGTGGGATGCGCAGGAGAACGGGCGCGTGCTGTCGCCGGTGGAAGTGTCGGCCAGCTACATCCGGCACATGCGCGAGGCGTTCGAGACGTTCAAGGGCCGGCCGGCGGAGAACGTGGTGCTGACGGTTCCGGCTTCGTTCGACGAAGAGGCTCGCGAGCTGACCGTCGAGGCGGCGCGGCAGGCGGGCATTGAGAATCTGACGCTGCTGGAAGAGCCGGCGGCGGCATTCTACTCGTGGATCGCGAACCATCTGGCGCAGTCGCAGAAACTGCTGTTCGACGGGCAGGTGGTACTGGTTTGCGACGTCGGCGGCGGCACCAGCGACTTCACGCTGGTGCGCGTGAACCGCGAGGGCGACAAGGTGGAGTTCACCCGCACCGCGGTGGGCAAACACCTGCTGCTGGGCGGCGACAACCTCGATCTCACGCTGACGTGGCTGGTGGAATCGAAGCTGAAGGC
>JAWXCM010000176.1:0-3049 GCA_034408745.1 Bryobacteraceae bacterium | reverse complement strand
CATGCGGAAAGCCCTAAAACCACCAGCCCGATGACACCCGCGGCCAAAGCGCCCCAGGTTTTAGTGCCGACTGATTTGACGTTCCACATAAGTATGGCTCCGACGGTCTTGTTGTTTGATGCCAGCATGTCCGGTTTGCTCCAATTTGATCATCGCAAATCTCCCATTGCGAAAATCAGATTCAGTGTGATATCACCAGCCTTTGCTCCTGTAGCTCTCATTATCCACTGCAAAGTTGGCTTCTGCAATGCAACACGTTGCGGGTATGCACCCTGACCACATTCGCCGCTCCACACCCAGACTTGATACGATACCGGCCAAGGTGCAAATAAGGATATTTCTTGATTGGCGATCCGCCATCCCCTTGGCACGGATCAGCGCCGGCAACACACTACAACATGACAACCCCCATTCGCTACCTGCTGATCTCCCCCTGCCGCAACGAAGCCGACTTCATGCGGCAGACCCTCGACACGGTCATCGGCCAGTCGGTCCTGCCGGCAAAGTGGGTGATTGTTGACGACGGGTCCACGGACGACACGCCACGAATACTGGCTGATTACGCGGGGCGCCACCCCTGGATCCAGATCGTCACCCGCAAAGACCGGGGGCACCGCGCCGTCGGCCCGGGTGTCATCGAAGCCTTTTATACCGGTTATGCCGCGGTCAACCCCGACGATTACGACTATCTCTGCAAACTGGATCTCGACCTGCGGCTGCCACCCCGCTACTTCGAAATCCTGATGCAGCGCATGGTGGCCAATCCAGCCATTGCCACCTGCAGCGGCAAGGCCTATGTTGAGGAAAACGGTCACTTAATTGACGAAAACCATGGCGACGAAACTTCCCTGGGCATGACCAAGTTCTACCGCGTGTCCTGCTTCAAGACGATCGGCGGCTTCGTGCACGAGGTGATGTGGGACGGCATCGATTGCCATCATTGCCGGATGAAGGGCTGGATCGCCTGCAGCTGGAACGAGCCTGAACTGCGCTTCATCCACCTCAGGCCAATGGGTTCCAGCCAGCAAAGCATCTACACCGGGCGCATGCGCCACGGCTATGGGCAGTACTTCATGGGCACCGGCTTCCTGTTCATGCTGGCGAGTGCCGTCAACCGCGTCGGCGAAAAGCCCTATTTCCTCGGCAGCCTGGCAATGCTGTGGGGCTGGGTCAAAAGCGCGCTGCAGGGCAAGCCCCGCTACAACAACCCCGAGTTCAGGCAGTTTCTCCGCAAATACCAGATGCGCGCCCTGCTCGTCGGCAAAAAAAAAGCCATCAAGGAAATCCATCGGGAGCGCGATATTGCCGCCTGATTTCAGCAGGAATGTGCATTGCCTGTTAGGCCTGTCCTTCGATGCGATCACCCTGGCCGAAGCCGAGCTTCGGATCCGCAATGCCGCGGAACAGCGAATCCCCTGCTACCTGTCGACGCCCAATCTCAACTTTCTGATCGCCTGCCAGACCGATGCTGCGTTCCGCGACTCCGTCATCAACAGCGATCTCAGCGTTGCCGACGGCATGCCCATCGTCTGGCTGGCGAGGCTGCTCGGTATTCCCATCCACGAGCGGGTGGCCGGCTCGACGCTGTTTGAACGGCTAAGCCATGGCAGCGGCAGGAAACTCGCAGTCTATTTTTTTGGTGGTCCCGACGGGGTGGCCGAGGCTGCCTGCCGGCAACTCGCCGTCGAGAACAAGGGCATGACTTGTGCGGGCTATGAATCTCCGGGATTCGGGTCGATTGCAGACATGAGCACCGAAGCTGTTATTCAGCGTATCAATGCCAGCAACGCGGATTTTCTTGTGGTTGCACTGGGTGCGCGCAAGGGACAAGCCTGGATAGAACACAACCGCCAACGACTGAACGCCCCGGTCATCAGCCATCTCGGGGCCGTGGTGAATTTCGTTGCCGGTACGGTCCACCGCGCACCGGCATGGGTGCAAAACATCGCTTGTGAATGGTTGTGGCGGATCAAGGAAGAACCCGGGCTGACACGTCGCTACCTGTCCGACGGATGGATGTTCCTGCGCTTGCTGGTAACGCGCGCCATACCCTGCGCGTGGCTCCTGTATCAACATAAACCCGGTAGAAACCAACTACAGACTGCTACCGTCGATGTGCGCGATGATGACAGCGGGATCGTGGTGCGCTTGCGTGGCCCATGGCTGCAGGATAATCTGGCAGTGCTCCGTGAATGTTTCTCCAAAGTGGCCCTCGCCGCGAAAGACGTGCGAATCGATCTGGAACAAGTCCCTTATGTCGATATGTCGTTTCTCGGTCTTGTTCTATTGCTTTACGGCGCACAAACCAGCCATTCCCGCGGCCTGTCTTGTGGACCAGTAAATCCCCGAGTCCGCCGGATATTCGAGTATGGTGGCGGCGCGTTTTTGCTGAACGATAAAAATCATTATAAATCAATTACTTAAAGAGTTTTTCTATGATTAAAGAGAAAAAGACCCCCGGCCTCGCCGCCTCGAACATGACCGGAACCGGCCCCGGCGGACTTTCTGTCCGCGAGTTCGCGAACTGGTATCGCGAGCAGGAGCTCCGGCTATGGCAAGCGCTTGATCTGGATACCATCGACAAAATCGCCAAAGCCCTCGAAAAAGCGGAAAAAACCGGCAAGCAGGTGTTCGTCATGGGCAACGGCGGCTCGGCTGCAACGGCCTCCCACATCGCCACCGACTGGAGCAAAACCGCCGAACGCCAGGGCAAACCGCTGCTGCGCTGCCTGTCGCTGAACGACAATGTGCCGTTCATGACCGCAATTTCCAACGATCTGGGCTACGACGCTGTGTTCGTCCGCCAGCTCGAGAATCTGCTGAATCGCAACGACGTCGTGGTCATTATTTCGGGTTCCGGCAACTCGCCCAATGTCATCAAGGCCGCCGAGTTTGCGAAGAAAAAAGGGGCAATAGTCATTGGCATGACCGGATTTGGCGGTGGCAAACTGCGCAAACTTGCCGACATCTGCCTGCATATCGCGAGCGACCAATACGGCGTCATCGAAGACCTGCACATGGCGGTCGGATCGATTCTGGCGTTTTATCT
>JAWXCM010000175.1:0-5180 GCA_034408745.1 Bryobacteraceae bacterium | reverse complement strand
CGCGAGCACGCGGATGGAAGGCTTGCCCTGGTTACGAAAGGATTCGACGATGCGATAGTACTGAATACCGTGAGACTGGTAAGCCTGCAGCGAAGCCATAAATTACGTATATACCATGAACCGCCAGCGACTGTCTACGCCAATTTACCGACGCTACTGTCGCCAATACTCCGATTCATTTCCGTATATACCCGTGAAGACCTGCCAACCGCCTTGTTTTCAGCGCCTTACCAACCTTAACGGGTTCCCTCGTAGTAAACTCCCGCTAGGATAAAGGGGATCTGCGTATGCCTCAACGACCACACTGGAGGGGCGCAAGTCAGGCGCTGTGGCTTCGGAGCGGCTCTCGCGCTCCGCCTGACTCATGCCGATTTGAGCGCCACTTTTCTCCAGACATCTCGTCACAATGTTCTTCTATTTGTTATTGTCTCGTTACGGAAACAAATCCTTCTCTGGGGGAGGGGGATTTGCGCTCCATCCTCGACTAAAGTGTCAGGCACGGTGTGTGTGCCCACTCGAATGGAGAACAATGAGAATTCGATTATCGCTGGTCCCCCTCGCCTGCGCTGTAGCCGTCCTGACAAGCTGGCAAGCGCCGGCTGCTACCGTGCAGGTCAAGATTCGTAATTTGGCTCCGATGAACGGAACCTTCCTCACTCCGGTCTGGGCCGGTTTTCACGACGGTTCATTCGATCTATACGACAGCGGGTCCCCCGCCTCATCCGCTCTGGAGCGGCTTGCGGAAGATGGGAGCACGGCACCCTTGACAGCTTTGTTCGCAATGAGCGGCGCAGGAACGCAGCAGGGAACTTTGCTGGGACCGATGGGAGCGATCGCACCTGGCGAAACCGCCACGATGAGTTTCAACCTTGATCCGCTCTCGATCACCAGTCGTTATTTCAGCTATGCTTCGATGGTGATCCCCAGCAATGATGCGTTTTTTGCGAACGGTAACCCGTTGGCATTTACAGTCTTCAATGCTATGGGCCAGTTCGTCGGCGGATCCTTTACCGTATCGGGGTCTATGGTCCTGGATGCGGGCACCGAATTGAACGATGAGGTTCCGGCGAACACTGCGTTTTTCGGCCAAATGGCGCCCGACACAGGGGTGACGACGAATAGCGTGGTCATGCTGCACCCGGGCTTTATTCCAGGCGGGCCAATCCTGTCGTCGGCCATGTTCGCCAATGCCGACTTCACGGCCACCGGATACAACGTGGCGGAAATCACAATCTCGGAAGTTCCCGAGCCTGCCACAATCGCTCTAATTGGGACGCCTCTTCTTCTGCTTGCGCTACGCCGATACCGCGGGCGTCAGCTTTGAGCAGCAAGCTTATCCCACCCGCGGCTACCTGCTGGGTGGCGTGACACACCGTTCCGCGGGGACGAGCGGTGTCGACACGCTGTCGAGTGCGGCGGACAGGGGGAAGATCGTGAAGTTCCCGCTGTCGATTGACTCGGCAAGTCCGCCGATTCCTTAGCCTCGGAGCTTGTCGAAGGCGACTTCGATTTCGCGCTTCGCTTCGGGCGAGGGCACGGTCAACGGAAGGCGCGGTGGGCCGCCGTAGTAGCCCATCAGGTCCATCGCGTACTTCAGGCCGGGCACGCCGTATTTCGTGGTGACGAGCTGGGCGGGTCGGGCGATGCGGTCCTGCCAGTCCTTTGCGGCCTCGGTTTCACGGGTGCGGTGGGCTTCCCAGATGGTGATGGTGGCGTAGGGGGCGGCGTTGGCGAAGGCCAGCACGGCTCCCTGCGCGCCTACCGCGAGGGAAGGGGCCAGGGTCGGGGCTGAGCCTACCAGCACCTGGAATCCAGGCTTCACTTCGCGTATCATCTGCATTACTTTTTCGAGGTTGCCGGAGCTTTCTTTGATGGCGAGGATGTTGGGGTGCTCGCTCAGCATGGCGACGGCTTCGGGCATGATATCGACACCGGTGGCCTGGGGCCAGTTGTAGATCATCAGCGGGATCTTCGACTGGTCGGCTACGGCGCGGAAGTAGAGCACCTGCGCGTCGATGCGGTTGATCAGATTTTTGTAGTAATGCGGCGTACGCACCATGGCCGCTTTGTAACCCAGGTCGGCTGCCCTGTTGGTTAGCTGGACGGTCTCGCGGACGCTTTCGACGCCCGTGCCCGCGATGAGCAGCTTGTCTGGCGCGGCCGCGTCGGCGACGATCTCCCAACACACTACCTTCTCCTCAGCCGTCAGGAAAACGCTCTCGCCGGTGGAGCCGCAGACGACGTAGCCGGAGAGTCCGGTGAGATTCCATTTTTCGACGTTGTGGCGCAGCTTGATCTTGTAGATCTCTCCGTCGGAATCGAACGGAGTAGTGATGGGTGGGTAGATGCCTGAAAATTTAAGGGACATAGAATGGGGCCGCTTATAGCGCGGCCCCTGTTGTTGGACGAGCAGTTAGCCCTTGGCGAAGATGATGACGAGGGTGTAAAGCGCCAGCGATTCGATCAGCACGAGGCCGAGGAGCAGAGCGCCGCGGATGGCGTCGGCGGCACCCGGGTTACGGGCGATCGCTTCAGCGGACGAGGCAACAGCCTTGCCCTGAGCGAGGCCGCAGAGGCCGCTGGCGATGGCCATGGCCAGACCGCCGGTGATGTTGATAGCCGAGCCACCAGTGGTGGTGGTGGTGCCCTGAGCGAATGCCGGGCTGGCAAGGACGACCATCGCCAGCAGAAGCAGGAACGTTTTCCCCTTCATGTTTTCTCCTTGTACTACCTGTGAAATCGGCGAGTCAGGAGGTGGTTGCACACCGTGCGTTGGGACGCCGGGGCCTCACACTGCCGCCGTTACTGCAAAAGTCGATTAGTGCGCGTGCCCATGCAGGTCGGGTTCGTTCCCGTGGCGCGCATCGTGGCTGTGGTTCTCTGTGGCACCGCCTACGTACATCATTGTCAGCACGACGAACACGTAAGCCTGCAGGAACGACACGAACACGTGGAGACCCATGAACAGCGCCGGCGCGACGAAATACGTCAGGCCGAGAAAGACGAGCGTCACCTTTTCGCCCGCCAGCATGTTGGCGTAAAGACGAATGGTGAGTGAGAGCGGACGGGCCAGCGTGCTGACGATTTCGATGGGAATCATCAGCAACAGCAGAGGGAATCCCTGACCGCCGGTGAAGTGCTTCAGGTAGCCGAACAGGCCCTGCGCCTTCACGCCTTCGAGGTTGAAGAACACGAACGAGACCAGTGCGCAGCCCAGCGTTACGGCCGGGAACATGGTGGGCGATTCGAAGCCGGGGATGACGCCGAGCAGGTTACAGAAGAGGATGAAGAAGAACAGCGTCGCAAAGAACGGCAGATTCTTCAGGTTGCGCTCGCCAGCCGCGTCGACGGTCTGGCCGCGAAGAAAGTCGTACAAAACTTCAATCAGGTGCTGGATGGCGCCGGGTTTGCTCATCGACAGAGCGCCGCGCAGGACGGTGAAGAAGAGGATGACGAGAAGCGCCACCAGAATCTCCATCGACATGAAGTTCGACCAGGGGCGAGCGGAAGTGGGCTGACCGGCGAGGCTCAGAATGCTGTTGGCGACACCCGCAAGGTTGTCGTTGAACAGAGCAGTGAGCCAGAGTTCATGTTCCATATATGAGTTCGAGCAGGATTTCGAGGATTACCGCGGCCACCGCAACGAAGCAGCCTGCGAGTGCGGCTAAAACGTTCGCCTCAAAGTAGTTGAGTATAGCATAGGCGGCCAGTGCGAAGACCATGTAGCGCAGTCCGAACATCGCTCCGGCGCCCGAAGTTCCTGTTCCCACGTGGCTTACGGTTCGGTGCCAGAGGTAGAAGTTGAGCATGGAGAACGCGGCTCCGACGGCGAAGCCGATTGTTGCCGGGATGCCCGCTACCATTCCGGCGCCGAACGTTCCACCGATGGAGAGCGCTATGCCAAGCCGCCAGGTCCGCCGGCTGAGCGCTGCGAAGTCAATTTTTGTCACGTTGAACGAATCGGACTACCTGGATCAGCCCGCCGGCGATCCCGATCAGGATGAATACCAGATAGAGGAACGAGGTCCCGAACTTTGTGTCGAGCCAGGTGCCGATCAGCCAGCCCACTCCGATTGACGCCGGCAGAGCGAAGGCGAGTTGCGAGTACTCGCCGTACTTGATCCAGAAGCTGCGGCCGTCACGACGTCCGGGATCCGGCATACTCGGCCGCCTCCTTAACCAGTAATCCGAGTTTTGGGTGCGAGGGCTCCATGGACGGCTCAAACCCGAACTCGTGGAGCATCTCCGAGGTGGTCGGGCCGATGGACGCGATGATGGCCTTCTTCAGTCCGGAGTGTGCCGCGGCCTCGATGCCCAGGTCGCGCGCAACCTCCATCAGATGCACGATCTGGTGCGAGGAAGTAATCAGCACCACATCGTAATGTCCGGCGGCGAGTCCTTTGGCGGCTTCGACCAGCGGCGCGGTGTCGTCCGGCATGGCCCATGCGTAGACGGGGACTGTCGCTACAGCGGCACCGCGCCCTTCCAGAGCTTTCACGAGTTCGGGGTGTGCTTTTCCGTACAACTGAACGGCGATTCGTTTCTCGGGGCGGCCTTCTGTGACGGCCAGCACTTCGCGCCAGGTATTCGGCTCGGGCGCCACGATGGTCGCGGCGAGTCCCATTTCACGGAGAGCGGCGACCGGCTTGGGGCCTCGGGCGACGATGGTGAGTTTCCTGAGCGCGTCGGGGAACGCCTCGGCGGGGTAGCGCGTGGCGAGCACCTTAGCCAGATAGCGTGTCCCGACGCCGGTGAGGAGGATCATCATGTCGAACTCGCCTGCGAACAGGCGTTCGGCAAACAGGAACGCATCCTGGTTGGCTTCGAGCGGGACCTCGCTCATAGAGGGCGCCACAAACGGGTCGCCACCATTGCGGCGGATGAGTTCGGCAGTTTCGGCGGCGCGCCGACTTTCCAGTGCGAGCACGCGTCTGCCCGCGAAGGACATGGTTTCAGTGTACAAGGGTATAGATATGCGAGCACTGGAGATTCGGGAATTCGGACTTGACCGGCTGACGGTGGCGGAGCGCGATGTGCCTCGGCCGGGAGACGGACAGGTGTTGGTGAGGATGCGGGCGTGGTCTCTGAACTACCGCGACCTGATGATCGTCGCGGGAACGTACAACCCAAAGATGAAGCTGCCGGCCGTGCCGCTTTACGATGGGGCGGGGGAGGTGGTG